>CAZXOC010000114.1:0-18625 GCA_964642165.1 uncultured Planctomycetaceae bacterium
GCCCGGCGGCCGGGGGCGTCAGCGCGGCCGCAGCACCTTGACGCAGGCCGGGGCGGGCACCTTCGCCTGGTGGCCGGTCGCCTTCAGGACGCCCGTGGCGGGGTCGATGCGGAAGACCACCACGTTGCCCGTGCGGCGGTTGGCGGCGAGGAGGAACGCCCCCGTCGGGTCGAGGGTGAAGTTGCGCGGCCAGTTGCCGCCCGTGGGCTCGTGGCCCAGGCTGCGGAGCTTGCCCGTGCCGGGATCGACGGCGAAGATCGCGATGCTGTTGTGCCCGCGGTTGGAGCCGTAGAGGAACTTGCCCGACGGGTGGACCTGCACCTCGGCGCAGGAGTTGGTGCCCTCGAACCCCTTCGGCAGCGTGGAGATCGTCTGCACCGCGCCCAGCGTGCCCTTGGCGGCGTCGTAGGCGTAGGCCGAGACGGTGCAGTTCAGCTCGTTGATGGCGTAGGCCCACTTCCCGCTGGGATGGAACGCGAAGTGGCG
The DNA here is from genome assembly GCA_964642165.1 of uncultured Planctomycetaceae bacterium. GTDB lineage: Bacteria > Planctomycetota > Phycisphaerae > SM23-33 > SM23-33 > CAYRVX01. The sequence continues at coordinate 487 of CAZXOC010000114.1, forward strand.
CGGCCCGGCCCCGGGCGCGGCGGCCACGAACGCCGGCTCGTGGGGGACGAGCGTGCCCTTCGCGGCGTCGAAGCGGTAGACGAAGATGCGGTCCGCCCCCAGGTCGGCGGCGAAGGCGAACCGGTTGGCGGGGTCGAGGTTGACAGAGTGGGCGTGCGGGGCCGTCTGTCGCTTCGGGTGGACGCTGCGCCCCTTGTGCTGGATGAGGGCCGTCGCCTTGCCCAGGCGCCCGTCGTCGCGGCCGATCGGCAGGGCGAAGACGCTGCCGCCGCCGTAGTTGGCGCCCAGGACGTGTCGGCCCGTGCGGTCGACCGTGAGGTGACACGGCCAGACGCCGCCCGAGGGCTGCTGGTTGAGCAGCGTCAGCTCGCCGGTGTCGCGGCGGATGGCGAACGCGCTGACGCCGCCGCCGGCGGCCCCCGCAAAGCGCCCGGTCTCGTTGACGCAGTAGAGGAAGCCGCCGCTCGGATGAACGGCCAGGAACGAGGGGCTGACGACCTGGGCGGCCACCTCCGGCGGGCTCAGCTTGCCGGTGGCCGGGTCCAGTCGGCAGCGGTAGATGGCCCCGCCCCTCGCTCGCCCGCGCCCGCCGACGTAGACGAGCGGCCCGCGCGGCGCCTCGGCGCCGCCGGCCAAGTGCGGCACGAGAATCACGGCAAGGCACGCCACCGACCGAGCAATCGCTTGCAGAGCCATGTCCTGTCTCCCTTCGTCGCCGGGGCGCCGGGTCCAGCCGGGTCCGGCCGGGCGGCGCGTCTGGCACCGTATACGCCGCCGGCCCCGCCGCGTCAAACCCGCCTTCGAGGCCTGCGGGAACGCTCAGGCGAGCGGGCCGATCTCGCCGCAGCGATGGCAGGCGACGTAGTGGGGGGCGTCCGCCTCGCCGGAGCGGTCCTCCAGTGCCGGCGCGGCCTCGCGGCAGATCGCCGCGGCGTACTTGCAGCGGGGGGCGAACGGGCAGCCGACGGGCTGCTTGGACGGGTCGGCGACCTCGCCGGCCAGCGTTTCGGCGAGCCACTCGCGGTGGGGGTCGAGGTCCGGCACGGCCGCCAGGAGCGCCGCCGTGTAGGGGTGCAGCGGGGCGGCGAACAGCTCCTCCGTGTCCGCCAGCTCGACGAGCTTCCCCACGTACATGACCGCCACGCGGTCGCAGACGTAGCGGACCACGCTGAGGTCGTGCGTGATGAACAGGTAGGTCAGGCCCATCCGCTCCTGCATCTCCTCGAGCAGGTTGAGGATCTGGGCCTGGATGGAGACGTCGAGGGCGGAGACGGGCTCGTCGGCGACGACGAGCGAGGGGCTCAGGGCCAGCGCCCGGGCGATGCCGATCCGCTGCCGCTGCCCGCCGCTGAAGGCGTGGGGATAGCGGCGCATGTACTGGGGGTCGAGGCCGACGAGGTCCAGCAGCTCGGCGACCCTCTCCTCGCGGCGTTTGCGTTTCCAGCCGTGGGCCTGGAGCGGCTCGGCCACCAGGTCGAGGATGGGCATCCGCGGGTTCAGCGAGGAGTAGGGGTCCTGGAAGATCATCTGCATGTGGCGGCGGACGGTCTTCAGTTCGGTCCGGCCGAGCGCCGTGACGTCGACGGCTTGCCCGCCGGGCGCGCGGAACAGGACGCTTCCGGCGGTCGGGTCCAGGGCGCGGAGGATCACGCGGGCGACGGTGGTCTTCCCGCAGCCGCTCTCGCCGACCAGCCCGAGCGTCTCGCCGGCGCGGATGGCGAAGCTCACGTCGTCGACGGCCCGGACGTGCCCGACGACGCGGCGCAGGAAGCCCTTCTCGATGGGGAAGTGCTTCTTCAGCCCGCGCACGTGGAGGATGGGCTCAGCCGGCGTCGTCGGCATCGTCGTCGCTCTCCGCATCGTCGTAGAGGAAGCAGCTCGCGCAGTGGTCCGGCCCGACGCGGGTGGGCGCGGGCACCTTCGCGGCGCAGATCGCCCCGACGCGCTGCCGGCAGCGGGGGTGGAAGGCGCAGCCGGGCGGCAGCGTGTAGGGGTCCGGCACGGAGCCCTCGATCGGCTCGAGCTTGCGCTTCCCGGCGGTCAGCCGCGGGATCGACCGCAGCAGCGCCCGCGTGTAGGGGTGGCGCGGCTCGTCGAAGATCACCTCGACGGGGCCTTCCTCCACCACGCGCCCGAGGTACATCACGTAGACGTGGTCGACCATGTGCGCGACGACCGCCAGGTCGTGCGTGATCAGGATCAGCGACAGGCCGAACTCCGCCTGCATGTCCTTGATCAGCCGCAGGACCTGGGCCTGGATCGTCACGTCCAGCGCGGTGGTGGGCTCGTCGGCGATCAGCACGCGCGGGCTGCACGCCAGCGCCATGGCGATCATCGCGCGCTGGCGCATCCCGCCGCTGAGCTGGAAGGGGTAGCTCTCGGCGCGCCGGTCGGGGTCGGGGATCCCGACGAGCCCGAGCAGCTCGACGACGCGCCGGCGGGCGGCGTCCTTGTCCAGCCCCCGGTGCAGGCGGATGCCCTCGGCGATCTGGTTGCAGATCGTGTGGACGGGGCTGAAGGCGGTCATCGGCTCCTGGAAGATCATGGCGATGTCGCCGCCGCGGATTCGCCGCATCTCCCGGCTGTTGGGGGCGAGGTGCGCCAGGTCCACGACGGAATCGTCCGCCTTGCGGAACCGGACGCGCCCGGAGGCGATTCGCCCGGTCCGCGGCAGGATTCGCAGCACGGCGTAGGCGCTGATCGTCTTGCCGCAGCCGCTCTCGCCGACGATCCCGATCGACCCGCCCGGCGGGAGGCGGAAGTCCGCGCCGTTGACGGCGCGCACGACGCCCTCGTCGCGGTCGAACCGGACCCGCAGGCCCGTCACGTCCAGGATGGGATGTCTCGCGTCGTCGCTCATCGCTCAGTGGTACGGGTCGGCCGCGTCCCGCAGGCCGTCTCCCATGAAGTTGAACGCCAGCACGACGAGGATCACGAACAGCCCCGGCAGCAGCAGCCACGGGGCCATGATCACGGCCTGGATGTTCTGGGCGCGCTGGAGCAGCACGCCCCAGCTGACGATCGGCGGGCGCAGGCCGATGCCCAGGAAGCTCAGCGCCGTCTCCCCGAGGATCATGCCGGGCACGGCGAGGGTGGCCGACGTGATGATGTGGCTGAGGAAGCTCGGCAGGAGGTGGCGGAAGATGATCCTGCCCTCGCCGGTCCCGCAGAGGCGCGCCGCGACGACGAAGTCCTCGTTCCGCAGGGAGAGGAACTTGCCCCGCACGACGCGCGCCAGGCCGGTCCAGCCCAGGAACGACAGGATCACCGTGATGCCGAAGTAGATGTACAGGGGGGGCCAGTGGGCCGGCAGTGCCGCGCTCAGCGCCATCCACAGCGGGATGTGCGGAATGCAGCGAAGGACCTCGATGATCCGCTGGATGACGTAGTCGGCGACGCCGCCGTAGTAGCCGGCGATCCCGCCGAGGACGATCCCCAGCAGGAAGCTGAGGGTCACGCCGATCAGCCCGATGGACAGCGAGATCCTGGCCCCGTAGACGATGCGGCTGAAGAGGTCGCGCCCGAGCTTGTCCGTGCCGAACAGGTAGAGGTGGCCCCCCTCGGTCCCGAACAGGTGCACGTCGGTCCGGAAGAGGCCCCACATCTTGTAGTCCTGCCCGCGGACGAAGAAGCGGACGGGGTGGCGCGACGACGTGTCCTCGACGAAGTGCCGCTGCCAGGCCTCGGAGTCGATCTCCTGGCGGATGCGGTAGACGAAGGGGCGGAGGTGGAAGTCGCCCTCGGCGTCGAAGAGGTGGAGGCCCTGCGGCGGGCCCTGGACGTAGTTCCGGTCGCGGGCGTTGGGCGTGTAGGGCGCCACGAGCTCGCAGAAGGCGGCCACCAGGTACAGGACGATCAGCACGCCCGCGCTGGCGACGGCGAGCTTGTGGCGGCGGAAGCGCCACCACATCAGCCGCCACTGCGAGGCGACGAAGAGCTTCTCGCTGTCCTTCGCCGCCGCGCCGACTTGCGCCTTCGTCTCACTCATACCGGATCCGCGGGTCGATCAGGGCCAGCAGGATGTCCGAGACCAGCGTGCCGATCACCGTCAGCGTGGAGAGGATCATGATGAAGCTGCCGGCGAGGTACATGTCCTGGCTCATCAACGCCCGCAGCAGGAGGGGCCCCGTCGTCGGCAGGCTCAGGACCACCGCGGCGATCGTCGAGCCGGAGAACAGGTGCGGCAGCATCCACCCGATCGTGCTGACGAACGGGTTCAGGGCGATCCGCACGGGGTACTTGAGGATCAGGCGGATCGGCCCGACGCCCTTCGCCCGCGCCGTGATGACGTAGGGCTTCTGAAGCTCGTCCAGCAGGTTCGCCCGCATGACGCGGATCATCCCCGCCGTCCCGGCCATGCCCACCACCACCGTGGGGATCCACACGTGGCTGAGCAGGTCGGCGAACTTCGCCCAGCTCCACGGCGCGGCGACGTACTGGGGGCTGAACAGCCCGCCCACGCTGACGCCGAACCACTCGTAGCCGAGGTACATCAGCACCATCGCCAGCAGGAAGCTCGGCGTGGAGAGCCCCAGGAAGCCGACCGTCGTGAAGGCGTAGTCGGCGATCGAGTACTGCCGCAGCGCGGAGTAGATGCCGATCGGGAAGGCGACGATCCACGTGAACAGCATGCTGCACAGGGCGATGACGACGGTGTAGCCGAGGCGGTCCCAGATCAGCTCGTTGACGGGGCGGTTCCACTCGAAGGAATAGCCCATGTCCCCCCGCACGAAGTTGGTGACCCACTTGACGTACTGGACGTAGACGGGGCGGTCCAGCCCGTAGCGGGCCCGCAGGGCGGCGATGCGCTCCTCGCTGATCTGCTCGCCCTGCTGCTGGAGCTGCTCGAGCTGCGAGGTCAGGAAGTCGCCCGGCGGGAGCTGGATGAGGACGAACGTGATGATCGAGATCACCACCAGCGTCGGGATCATGCCGAGGATGCGGCGGAGGATGTAGCTGGTCATCGGCCCATCCTTCCGTCACTCCCGGGCGAGGTACCACGTCTCGGGGTGGTAGGGGAAGCTCCAGCGGTTGTCCCAGCCCCAGTAGCCCCGCTCGGGCACGTTGCGGAGGCGGTTGCTCACCACGAGGGGATGCGGCGCCAGGCCGACCGTGCCGATCGTCCAGAGGTTCTGAGCCTGCGATCGCAGGATGTTCCTGCCCAGCTCGATGCGGCGCCGCTCGTCCATGCAGGTGCGCATCTCCACCCACCAGTCGAGGACCTGCCTGGGCTTGCCGGTGGGCTCTTCGCCCTTCTCGCCGCTGCTGAGGTACCACAGCGCCCAGGCGGGCCAGATCGACACCTCCCAGTTCCGCCGCATGGGCACGAACCAGAACGGCTCCGGGGGGAAGAGGATGTCCGTCGAGCGGTCCGCGTGCCAGAGGGTCATGTGCATGAGGTTCGCGCGGGCCCGCTCGCTCTGGAGCCCGCCGGTGAGCTGCTTCAGGCGGATGTCCAGCGCGACCTCGCGCCAGTGCTCCACGACCAGCTCCATGGTCGGGCCCTTGGGCGTCTCCATCGGCGTCCACTCGAGGGTCACGTTCAGCGGCGTGCCGTCGGGGCGGTCGCGGCGGCCGTCCCCGTCGCGGTCCACGAGCCCCACCTCGTCCAGCAGCCGCCGCGCCTCGTCGGGGTCGTGCCGCGTGTAGGCCCGGGCGAACCGCGGGTCGTAGAAGCGGCTGGAGGGGATCACCGTGGTCTGCCGCGGCGTGGCGTGGCCGAAGTAGAGCGTCTGGTTGATCTCGTCGCGGTTGATCGCCAGCGACAGCGCGCGGCGGAAGCGCACGTCCTGGAAGATCCGCCGCAGCCCGGCGTCCTGGCAGGTGAGGTTGGGCTGGATGGCCACGTCCACGCCGTGCAGGCGGTTCCAGATGTACGTCCGGTAGCCGCACTTCCGCTCGCCGCGCTTGAACAGCGGGATGTCGGAGGTCTCGGTCTGCATGCCGGCGATGGTGGCCTGCCCGGTGCAGGCCTTGGCCGTCATCATCTCGCGGTTCTGCACGACGAGGGCCTGGATGCGGTCGATGTACGGGAGCTGGTTGCCCTTCGGGTCGACCTTGGGGTAGTAGGGGTTGCGCCGGAAGATCAGGATGCTCAGGCCCTGCTTCTCGACCACGTAGGCGCGGAGCGTCGGGCAGTTGACCTCCGGGTCGGTCGTGGAGCGCATCTTGCCGAAGTAGGCCACCCAGTCGTGGAAGCCCAGCTTCTTCGCCGCCTGCTCGAGCTTCTCCTTCGCCACCCAGTCCGTGTGGAACCGCTTGAGCCAGTGGGCGGGCTGGGCGTAGTAGTCGCCGTGGTGCGCCAGCTCGTTGACGAAGAACGGGTTGGGCTTCTCGAACTCGAAGCGGACCGTGCAGCGGTCCACCTTGGTGACCTTGGCGGTGTCCCACGGCGGGCTCTGGATCGGCGTGATGTCCCGGTTGCAGGACATGCGATCGAACCAGAACACGTAGTCGTCCGCCGTGAGCGGGTGGCCGTCCGACCACCGGATGCCCTTGCGAAGGAACAGCGTCACCACGCGCCCGCCGTGGCTGTACCGCCACGCCCTGGCGTAGTTGGGCAGCGTGCGGCGGACCTCCGGGCCGATCCGCAGCGGGGGCTCGAGGTTGCAGAGGATGCCCCCCTCGCCCAGCGACGTGTTCTGCGTGGTGAAGACGATCGCCGTGCCGCCGTAGCGGCCGATCCCCTTCAGCGGCTCCACCACGATCGGGTCGTCCGGCAGGCGCTGCCGGAGGGGCGGCAGCTTGCCCTGCGCCACCTCCCGCCGGAGCATGGGCGACTCGCGAAAGGTCGCGATCCGCATCTCCGACGCCGTCCTGGGGGCCTGGAACCAGCTCTCGGGCCAAGTCTTCCTGGGAATGCCCTCCGCCCCGGCGATCCGCGCCGAGGCCCCCAGCGCCGCCAGGAGGCACAGGCAGGCGGGCCTCATCCGTCCCGTCTCCCCGGTGAGCCGGAACCGGCAGGATCGGCGTGCGTCATGGGCCTCTCCGCGTGACGGCACTGTCGAACGGGTCTCCCAAGCGGGGCGCGCACATCGCGGCGGCCTCGACGCGGGTATCCTACACGAAGCCGCCCTCACCTGCGCACGGTCCTCTGCCCTGCCGCGCGGGGCCCGCCCGCCGCTACCGCGTCAGCGCGCGCACGGCCGGATCGAGCGAAAAGCGGATGAACATGCTCCCGTCGCCCTTTCCCGTTCGCGCGGAGGTGAGGGCACGCCGCATCGCCGGCAGCGCGGGGCGGGCCGTCTCGCCCAGCATCTGCAAGGCCCGGGCCGCCCGCAGCGCCGCCCGCTTGTCGGGGGACCCGAGCTCCCGGGTCAGGACCTTCAGTGCGGCGTCGGCCCGCCCGAGCCCGGCCAGCGTCCAGGCGGCCTCGATGCGCACGGCCGCCGCCGCGTCGGACAGGGCGCCCGTCAACGGCTGGACGGCGGCGCGGGCCCGGTCGCCCTGGGCGCGCAATCCGACGGCCGCCCAGTACCGCACAGCGCCGTCGGAGTCCTTCAGGAGCTTGACCTGCCGGCCGAGGGCCTTCGCGCCCGTGCCGACGAGCTCGGCGGCGGCGAGGATCCGCTCGAGCGGGTAGGCGTCGCCCCGCCGCGCCATCTCGTACGGCGTGCCGCCGCGACTGCGCCGGGCCAGGTCCGTCTCGGGCAGGAAGCCCAGGTCCCGCGTCTCCAGCAGCCACTGCCGCAGGCGCTTGCGCATCTTCGCCAAGCGCGGCGCCTGGTCGGGCGAGCCCGCCAGGTTGCGGACCTGCCGCGGGTCGCCGGCCGTGTCGTACAGCTCCTCCAGCGCCCGGGACGGGCCGGCGTAGTGCCGCTGCGCCGCCGTGGTGAGCTTGCCCTGCCCGGCCAGGCGGGTGATCTCCTGGCGGATCTTCCCCTGGTCGGAGTAGAAGCTCGGCTGGTTGTAGGACAGGTGCGGCATGTAGTTGCGGACGTAGAGCCAGTTGCCGTCGCGGACGGACCGGGCGAGGTCGAAGGCCTCGTCCACGCGGTCGCGGGCGCCGCAGACGTCGGTTCGCGGCGCGCCGGCCGCCGCGCCCAGGAAGGCGCGCCCCTGCATGTAGTCCGGGACGGGCACGCCCACCAGGCTGAGGACCGTCGGGGGGAAGTCCACGAAGCTGATCAGCCGGTCGCTGGTCGCCCCCGGCCGCCCGGGCGCCAGGTGGGCGTACTTCCGGGGGAAGCGGACCAGCAGCGGCACGTGCATGCCCGAGTCGAGCACGAGGCGCTTGTGCCGGGGCAGCCCCGAGCCGTGGTCCGAGTAGAAGAACACGATCGTGTCCTCCGCGAGCCCGTCGGCCTCCAACTCGCCGAGGATCCGACCGACGTTCTGGTCCATCACCGTGACGCAGTCGTAGTAGCGGGCCACGGTCCGACGAACGACCGGCGTGTCCGGGTAGTAGGGCGGCAGCGGCGCCTTCGCCGGGTCGTGGCGCCGGGCGGGGTCGAGCCGGCTCTGGACCTTGCGGCGAAACTCCTCGTACGGCCAGACCATCGTCCGCGACTGGTGCGAGGTCATGTCGTTGAAGACGCAGAAGAACGGCTGGCCTTTCCGCCGGCCGCGCCAGTGCGCCTTGCCGCTGCATGCGTCCCACGAGGCCCGGATGATCGCCGGCTCGTTGGCGGTGTTGTAGTCCGTCTTGACGTTGTTCGTGCAGTAGTACCCGGCGGCGCGAAGGTACGAGGGGAAGCCCGTCATCTTCGCGGGGATGGGAAACCTGGACCGCAGGTTGGGCGTTCCCAGGGCCGTGGCGTACACGCCGGTGATGAGGCACGACCGCACCGGCGAGCAGACCGGCGCCGTGGCGAAGACGCGGGTGTACCGTAGGGACTGGGACGCCAGGCGGTCGATGTGCGGCGTGGTGGCGTACCGGTCGCCGTAGCAGCCGAGGGTCGGGCTCATGTCCTCGCAGGTGATCCAGAGGATGTTCGGCCGGGCGCGGGGGCCTTTGCGTTGGGCGGAGAGTCGCCCGGCGCCGACGCCGAGCACCGCGCCGAGTGAGGCCAGTCCGCTGCGCCGGAGGAAGTCGCGACGGTCGATTCCGGGTTGAGAGCTGTTCATCGGTTCTCTCCTCGATAGGTTCAACGGCGTGCCGGGGGCAACCGGTCCGCCTCTTTGCGCGGCCGCGCCCGGCGGCGCTGCCGCCCCGCGGCGCGGGGGCGGCGCGTTGCCTGCGGCGCGGGAGTCGGGTCAAATACACGCCGCGGCGGCGCGAGGTCGTTTGCCGTGGGACCGAGGCAGCAGCACAGGAGACGGATCCGTGAGCGAGACGGGCGAGATGAAGCAGGTGCGGATCGATCCGGTCGAGAAGGCCTTCAGCGTGATGGGGCTGGGCGGCTGGTCGTTCGGCGGGGAGTGGGGGCCGCAGAGCGACGAGGACTCCCTCTCGGCCCTCCGGACGGCGCTGGACGCGGGCATCAGCCACCTGGACACGGCCGAGGCCTACGGGCGGGGACACAGCGAGGAGCTGGTCGGCCAGGCCATCCGGGGCCGGCGCGACGAGGTGTTCGTGGCCACCAAGGGCTTCCCCTGCTGGGGCGACCTCAGCCGCGAGTGCTACGCCCGGAAGATCGACGACAGCCTCCAGCGCCTCGGGACCGATCACGTCGACCTGTACTACATCCACTGGCCGATGACCGGTCGCGACATGCGCCCGCCGATGGAGGCGGTGGTGGCCGCGAAGGAGGCCGGCAAGGTCGGCGCCGTCGGCGTGAGCAACTTCACGGTCGAGGAGATGGAGCAGGTCGCGGAGGTCGGGCGAATCGACGCGCACCAGCTCTGCTACAACCTCTTCTGGCGCTACCCCGAGCGCGACGTGATTCCCTACTGCCGCGAGCACGACATCGCCCTGGTGACCTGGAGCACGATCGCCGAGGGCATCCTGACGGGCAAGTTCCCCCGCGACGTGGCGTTTCCCGAGGGCGACCACCGCGCCGGGGGGCTGCTGTTCGACCCGGAGGTCTGGCCGCACGTGTACGAGGGCGTCGAGAAGCTCAAGGCCCTTGCCGCCGGGATCGACGTGCCCCTGGCCCACGTGGCCATCCAGTGGGTCACCCGCCAGCCGGGCATCACCGGCGTGCTGGTCGGCTCCCGCAACGCCGACCAGGTGCGCCGCAACGCCGCGGCCATGGCGTCCCGGGTCCCCGACGAGACGTTCGACCGGATGACCGAGATCGGCAACGAGGTCTTCGAGAAGGTCCCCGAGGCCGTCAACGTCCTGCGCTGGCACCCGTAGCGTTCCCGGGCTGCGCCGCCGGATCCAGGAAGAAGAAAGGGAGCCGAACATGCCTGCGAGACTGAACCGCCGTGCCTTCCTGAGACGCACCGGGCTGTGCGCCGCGGCGCTGGCCCATTCGCCCGTCCGGGCGTGCCTGGGCGCCGCGAGCGCCGAGCCGACCGCCCCGGCGCGCCGACGGCTGAACATCCTCCTCATCACCGTCGACGACATGAACTGCGACTCCGTCGGCGCCTACGGCTGCACCGTGCCCAAGACCACGCCGAACATCGACCGCCTCGCGGCCGAGGGGATGCGCTTCACCCGGGCCCACGTGACCATCGCCGTCTGCCAGCCGTGCCGGTCGGTGCTGATGACCGGCCGATACCCCCACCGCTCCGGCGGCGAGGGCTTCCACCGCATCACGAAGACGGACACGCCCACGCTGGTGGAGACCCTCGCGAAGGCGGGCTATCGCTGCGGCATCCTGGGCAAGGTCGGCCACAGCACGCCGAAGACCTCGATCCAGTGGGACATGAACCGCGACATGGGGCAGCTCGGCCTGGGGCGCGACCCGAGCCTCTACCACCGCGCGGCGAAGGACTTCTTCGAGCAGTCGGTCGAGGCCGGCAAGCCCTTCTTCTTCATGGCGAACTCGCACGACCCGCACCGGCCGTTCTCCGGCAGCGACCAGGAACGCTCCCGCTGGAGCGGGCGGAAGGTCACCCGCCCGTCGCGCATCTTCAGCCCGACCGAGGTCGACGTGCCCGGCTTCCTGCCCGACCTGCCGCCCGTGCGGCGCGAGATCGCCGAGTACTACAGCTCCGTCCGCCGCGCCGACGACACCGTCGGCGCCGTCCTGAAGGCCCTGAAGGAAGCCGGCCAGGAGAGCCGCACGATCGTCGTGTTCCTGTCCGACCACGGCATGCCCCTGCCGTTCGCCAAGACCAACTGCTACCTGCACAGCACCCACACGCCGTGGATCGTCCGCTGGCCGGGCAAGGTCCGCCCCGGCAGCACCGAGGCCGAGCACTTCATCTCCGGCATCGACCTGATGCCCACGCTCCTGGAGGCCGCCGGCCTGCCCGCCCCGGACGGGATGGACGGCTTCACCTTCCTGCCGCTGCTCGCCGGCCGGAAGCAGAAGGGGCGCGAACGGGTCTTCACCCAGTTCCACCAGATCGCCGGGCGCAAGCGCTACCCCATGCGCTGCGTCCAGGACGGGCGTTTCGGGTACATCTTCAACCCGTGGTCCGACGGCAAGCGGATCTTCCGCAACGAGTCCCAGAGCGGGCGGACCATGAAGGCCATGAACGCCGCGGCCCCGAGCAACCCCAGGATCGCCGCTCGCGTCAAGCAGTTCCTGTACCGCACCGTCGAGGAGTTCTACGACTTCCAGAAGGACCCCGACGCCCTGCACAACCTCGTCGGCGAGCCGAAGGCCCGCAAGGAGCTCGACCGCCTCCGGGGCGAGCTGGAGCGATGGATGCAGCGCACCGGCGACCCGGCGCTGAAGGCGTTCCGCAGCCGCGAGTCGCCCGAGGAGCTGAAGGCCTTCATGGTCGAGCAGGACGCCCTCGCCGCACCCAGGCGCGGCAAGAGGCAGAAGAAGCAGAAGAAGCGGAAGAAGGCGCCGGCCGTGTAGGGACGCGCCGTCCCCGCGCGGCGCGGGGTCTCACCGCGCCTCCGGCGGGGAGTTGCGGTGCGGCACGTCGACGCCGGCGCGGAGCCGCTGGGCCTTCGCCGCCTCCTCGGCGAGGAGGGCGAAGAGCCGTTCGATCATCTCGACGGCCGGCCAGGTCCGTTGCGCCTTCGCCGCCAGCAGTTCGGCCCAGAGCTTCATGAACGGCATCGACAGCGAGCCGCTCGGCTCGCCGCTCAGCTCCTGCTCCAGTTGCCACAGCACGTTGACCAGGCTCAGCGGCGTGGCCATGCGATTGGCCTGGAGCTTCGCGCACGTCTCCGGCGGCGAGTGGGAGTGGAACTCGCGGCACGCGATGAACCGATGCGGGTAGATGCCGCACGCCTCGCCGACCAGGAACGCGCACGACGCGTCCTCCTGCCGGCGCCACCACTGCTCGATGATGTCCAGCGGCTTGTCGCCCGGCGAGAGGTCCCGGAGGCGATCGACCAGCCCGGACTCGCGCGCCCGGGCGAGGGTTTCGTCGAGGCGCCGCCGCACGCGCCGCTGCGTCTCGGCCGGCAGGCGGGCGAGCATCTCCACCTGGTGGTACAGCTCCGGCGCGGAGAACACGATCAGGTAGCTCCGGCAGCACGCCGCGCAGCCCTTGCCGCAATACAGGCGCTTGCCGACGGCCCGGGCCTGGCGGAGGTAGACGCCCACCAGCCGGTCGTCGATCGCGTAGGCGACCGGCACGATCTCCGCCAGGCGCACCCGGCGGTCCGGCACGTCCGCGACGAGGGCGAGCGTCGCGTCTCGCACGGGCAGCTCGAGCTCGCGGCGGACCCAGCCCCGCGGCGGGCCGGCGCCCGCCGGTTCGTCCTCCCCGAGCAGTCGGATGTGTCCGGGCACGCCTGGCATCGGGGTCCCTGTCGGTATCGGCTTGGCCCATGGCATAGCCCCCGGGCCGCCCCAACGCAAGCACGACGGCCTGGGGGGCGGACGGGTGGCGGGCTCGCCGCCGCGCAGGCTCGCGCGGGCGCGGGGCCTGGGATCCGGACCCGCCGGGCGGTATCCTCCAGGCAGCGATGCCCGCGCCATGCCGGGCGAGAGGACAGACCATGCGGAATCGACGTGTCAAGCGAGGGGCCTCCCGGCGTGCGACGGCGGCCGCGGTGGCGCTGGCGTGCGCCGCCGCGTGTGCGGCGGCCGGGGAGATGCAAATCGTGCGTGCCATCGACATCGCGCGGGTCTGGTCGGCCCACCCGGTGGGCTTCTGCCTGCGGACGTGCGGGCGGCGGCAATACGCGGCGTTCTACGACGACGAGCGGCGGATGACGGTCGCCGCCCGGACGATCGGGCGGGACGAATGGCAGCTCGTTCGCCTGCCGGAGCGGCTCGGCTGGGACAGCCACAACTACGTGACGCTCACCGCCGACGACGAGGGGCATCTGCACCTGTCCGGCAACATGCACTGCCACCCGCTGAAGTACTTCCGCACGACGCGCCCGTGGGACGTCGCCAGCTTCCAGCGCATCAAGACCATGGTCGGGCCGAACGAGCGGCGCTGCACGTACCCGCGCTTCTTCCGCGGGCCGAGCGACGAGCTGATCTTCACCTACCGCGACGGCGGCAGCGGCAACGGCAACCAGATCTACAACACGTACGAGCCCGCGACGAAAGCGTGGCGCCGACTGCTGGACGGGCCCCTGACCGACGGCCAGGGCCGGCGCAACGCGTACCTGCACGGGCCGGTGCGCGGGCCGGACGGCTGGTGGCACCTCTGCTGGGTCTGGCGCGAGACGCCCGACTGCCGCACCAACCACGACCCGTCCTACGCGCGCAGCCGCGACCTCGTCCACTGGCACACGCCCGCGGGCAAGCCCGTCAAGCTGCCCATGACGCTCGATACGCCGGGGCTGATCGTGGACCCCGTGCCCGTCGGCGGCGGGGTGATCAACGGCAACGTGAGGCTCGGCTTCGACGCCCGCAAGCGCGCCATCGTCAGCTACCACAAGTTCGACGAGCGCGGGAAGACGCAGCTCTACAACGCCCGGTGGGAGGGCGGCCGATGGCGGATCCGCCGGGCGAGCGACTGGGACTACCGCTGGGACTTCCACGGCGGGGGGGCGATCCCCTTCGGGATCCGCATCGGCGGCGTGCAGGTCACGCCGGCGCGCACGCTGGTCCAGTCATACCGCCACCCCACGGCGGGCTCGGGAAGCTGGCTGCTGGACGAGGCGACGCTGAAGCCGACGGGCCCCGCCCCGCGCGGCACGGGCTGGCCGAAGAAGCTCGCCCGGCCCGAGTCGGCGTTCCCGGGCATGCAGGTCCGCTGGGCGCGGTCGTCCGGCCGGGGGGGCGAGGCGGGCGTGCAGTACGTCCTGCGGTGGGAGGCCCTGCCGCCGAACCGCGACCGCCCGCGCAAGCCGCCCCTGCCCGCCCCCACCATGCTGCGGCTCTACGAGCTGCGTACCCCGGCTGCACCCTGACAGTGCAATGGCGACACGAAGCAGCCCCAAGCCCGGCTGCAGCACCGTCACCCTGGCGGCGGCCGCGTGCCTGTCCCTGGCCGGCGCGGCCTGGGCGGCGGAGTAGTCCTCGATGTAGCCCTTCGCGACGTGTTTCCGCCGGCGGGCGCCCCGGGCGCCAGGCCCGCGCCGACGGCCCCGCAGACCGCCCCCTTTCCGACGTCCTCCAGGAACTCCCGGCGGGTCAGGTCTCGCCTCATCGGTCCCGCCTGCCCCTCCCTCCGCAAACGCGCCGCTGGCAACAGGGGCAGCCGGCTAATACGACGGGACGGGATCGGTGGTCGGGATCCCCCAATACGGGTTGTAGGCGCGCTCGGCGAGGACGTACCAGGCCGTCGCGCCGACGTGGAGGCGGGCGTAGTACTCCGACCCGAAGCCGGTGGTCAGCCCGTCGGCGCTGGCGGCGACGATGCCCATGCCGTTGCTGTTGGGCGCGGCGAACTGCGCCCGGCGGAGTTCGTCGAGGACCGTCTGCGCGTCGTCGGGGCGGCTGTCGGCCTGGTAGGCCAACGCCATGTGCGCGGTTCCCTCGAACCACACGTGATCGCGGTCGTCGTTGAAGTCGAAGCCGCGGAAGCCGTCGGCCTCCACGGCGCAGCTTGTCTCGACCCAGCCGAGGCCCCGCGGATCGCCGAGGGCAAGCGCGGCCCAGGCGTTCACGTCGGCGGGGCGCTCGCCCCCCTCCGCCCCGACGTTGGGGGTCTGCCCGTCTGTTCCCGTGCCGGTGTAGAAGCGCCCGTCCTCTTCGGACCACATGGCCTCGACGAGCTGCCGGGCGTATTGGGCCCGACCCAGCCAGACGTCGTCGCCCGTGGCCTGGTAGAGCCTGCCGAAGGCCGCGTAGCAGTCCAGGTTGTGCTCCGTGGACTTCCACAGGTGGGGCGTGGAGGCCCACTCGGGGCCCGCGTACCCGCCGGTGTACCCGCCGGCGGGCGTCGGGTTGGACGGCGTCCCGGTGGCGATCCACTCGCCCAGGCGCTTGGCGGCGTCCAGGTACACCTCGCCGCCGGCGCCGCCGAAGGCCTTCTCGCAGTAGTCCACCAGGGCGAGGATCGCCCAGGCCGCGTTGCCCGTCCCCGAGCCCAGCGCCAGCTCGGGCCAGGTGCCGGCGTCCTTGTCCCACCAGCCGGACAGGCGAACCGCGCCCTCCCTGCCGTTGGGCGCCCAGCCGGGTGGGGCTGGCAGGTCGCCGCCCTGGTAGCCGTCGCGCAGGCGCCCGTCCTCGTAGTGGCGGTCGTGGTCGAGGGCGTACACGAAGGCGTCGGCCAGCAGGCCCGCCCGGCGGAGGTCGTCGGCGGTTCCCCGGGCGACGTACGCCAGCAGCCCCAGCGCGTTGTCGTACGTGAAGGCCGTGTTGACGAACATCCGGTCGAACACGTTGTCCGACGGGATGGTCTCGTAGCTCACGAGGAAGCGCGGCTCGTCGAGGCGGGGCTTGTCGAAGCGGATTTCGTCCAGGTAGAAGGTGATGTCCCGCCGGCCGTTCTTCGGCGCGTTGGTCACCCACCCGAGCCCGCCGATGACGTAGCCCAGCTTCTTCCCGCGGAGGTTGAGCCGGTAGCGCTTCCACTGCTTGCCGAGCGTCACGTAGCCCAGCGAGGTCTTGCGGCAGGAGTCGGGGTACGGCTCGTGGGGCCTGCCCGTCGCGGGGTCGCGCCCGATGCCGAAGGCGAACAGCTCCACGCGCTCGCCGCCCTTGGCCCCCTTCGCCCAGAAGCTCAGGCTCTTCGCCCCGCTCAGGTCGAGGCCCGCGCCGGGGAACGAGCCCCAGTTCATCCGGGGCCCCGCCTCGCCGGCCGGCAGCACGCCGTTGACGAACTGCCAGCCGCCCCAGTTCAGCCTCTCCGAGAGGAAGGAGCACTCGATGGACGTCCGCCCGCCCAGCGCCTCGGTCTCGCAGGCCGTGTCCATCAGGGCCTTGTCCGCGCCGCCAGGGCTGGCGAACTGCGTGACGAGCGTGAAGTGGTTCCCCGCCGCCGCCGCGTCGGTGTAGACGTCCGTCGTGGCGTGGTACTTGTCCATCGTCTCGGAAAGGTGCTGAAGAGCCAAGCCCTCCGACGTGGGCGGCGCGGTGGTCTGCCCCGGCTGGGCGGTGGGCATCCAGACCTTCAGGTCGCCCCAGAGCTCCGGCGGGCCGGCGAAGAGCGCCTTGGGCTGAGGCCAGACGTACCGGGTGTCGTCGTCCGTGTACGTCAGCTTCCCCAGGGTCCACGCGCTGAGGCCGAACGGCACGCCGGCGTTGTCGAAGCAGGCGTCGCACAACGTTACGCGGCCGAGGGACGGCGCGGCGACGTGGCTGTTCCGGAAGGAGTGTTCTACACCGGCCACGCCCGTGATCCGCACCCGGTCGATGGCGGCCTCGGCTGCCTCGAAGTCCAGCGTGGGAACCGGGAGGCCGGTGACGCCGTCGCGCGTGCCCGCCAGCAGGGCGGAGTCCACCATGGCCCCCGCCTGGAACAGGCCGACCGTGCCCCCGGAGCGGACGCCGCTGGACGCCACGACGCCCTTGATCTTGACGGGCCCGGCGTCCTCGAGGAGGGTCCATTCCGCGCCGCTCAGGCCGCCGGCGATGGTGGCGCTGCCCAGCGACCTGCCCGTTTTGCCGGCGCCGTCGAGATCCAGGTCGGCGCCGAAGTCGCCGTCGCTGCCCGAAATGCCCTTTTGGACGTTGGGCTTCCGGCCGGTTGTCTTGAGCTTGCCGATCCACGGCGCGGCGATCTCGTCGGGCGTGCCGTCGATGTCCAGCCACTCCGTGACGGTCAGCGAGCCGATCGGCAGCCAATGCGTCTGGAGGCTCGTGTCGGCCACCTCGTCCAGGGCCAGCGTCACCTTGTCCCGCGCCGTGACGTCGGCGGCGTCCACGAGGTGCCCGATGTCGATCGAGTGTCCGCCCCCCACGTCATCCAGCCGAAGGGCGCCCATCCACCCGTCCACGATGAGGTCGCCCGTCAGGTCGACGGTCTTGCCCGTGAGGCGCCCGAGCGGTCCGTGGGCCGTCACATTGTGCAGGGCCGTCTCCGTGCCGCGGGGGGTGGTCATCGTCGCGGCGGACCGCCCGTCCGTGCCCGTGAAGACCACGTCAAATCCGTCGGGGCCGACGGCCGTCACCTCCCCGAAGCCGCTGCCGCGCAGGGAGAAGGTCACCGGCGTGCCGAGGGCGTCGGCCAGCGTGAGCTTGACGTTCCTGCGCCCGGCGAAGCTCCCGAAGCGCCAGACCACGTCGTCGGCGTCGTCGCTGACGGCCAGGTTGTTGTCGTCGGTCAGCTCGACGAACGTGCCCGTGGTGACGACCTTGACCAGCAGGTGGTAGTCGCCCGGCGAGAGCCCGGACGGCAGGGACGTCTGGACGGTGCACTTGGTGATCCCGCCCGGGGCGAGGCTCAGCGATCGCGGCGTCTCGTCGAGCAGCAGGTCGCCCGCATCGAGGGCGCCGTCCGCTGACGCGTAGATCTCGATCGAGACATTCACCTTCGCCGGCGCGAAGCCTTCGTTGACGACGATAACGGTGACCTTCCCCTTGTCGCCGGGGACGGCCACGTCCGGGAGAGACACATCGCCCAGTTGGGCCGCGAGATCGGGCGTCGTGTACTGCGGCGAGGAAGAACGAACCAGGTAGACCCCACCGATCGAGGATTCGTCGGGGTCGTCGAGGCCGATGCGAGGAACGAAGATGAGGTCCCGATCGCGGCTGATGATCCCTTCGCCCGACTCTGACTCGGACCAGTAGCGGACGGTGCCGTTGGCGCCGATGCGGTAGGTTCCGGAGAT
>CAZXOC010000114.1:18725-21250 GCA_964642165.1 uncultured Planctomycetaceae bacterium
CGTCGTAGTAGGCGTTCGTCACGACCATGTGCCAGGAGTCCGTGCCTCCCTGGGTGGTGTACTGGCACGTGACGGCATCGTCCTCCATGGTCAGCGTGCCGGAATCCGTTCCCGGCGAGCCGCTCGCGGCGCCGGCGCCGATCCAGCCGTAGTGGTAGGCCCCCTCCATGAAGTCCATCAGCTCCGCCGTGGTCGGCATCGTGGGGCCGCCGGACAGCAGGATCCGCGGCTCGATGCGCTCGAAGCATGGTCCGACGGCCGTGTCCCGGGTTGGGCATTCCCCATTCATCGTTGCCTCCCAGCACGCGAGGTCCGAGCAGCCAGGCTCACCGCGCCGGTGCCGAAGGGCACCTCGGTGCGGGGCCGCTGCGTTCGGACGGCCCACGCCGACCATTCTACCCCGGCTTCCCGATATCTCAAGTGCTTTTGCAAGAACGATTTGTTGGGGTGAACGCGCTCCCGCAGCCGGGTCGGGATCGATCGCGCGGAGCCGCGGCGCCTGCCGTGGTGGATCGCCGACCGCTTGACGACCGGGCGACGGCGGGGGATGATACAGGGAGAAAGGGGCGCAGCGACGGTGAGCAGGGCGGCGGACAGATCGGGGCGCGGGGCCGCCGGCGGGTCCGAGGAAGCCTGCGACGCGGTCGGCCTCGTGGACGACCTGCTGACCCGCGGCGTCGAGTCCGGCGCGAGCGACATCCACTTCGAGCCCACCGCCGACGCGCTGGTGGTGAAGTTCCGCCTGGACGGCATGCTGAGCGTCGTCGAGGAGCTGCCCGCCGTGCTGGCCGGCAACGTGATCTCCCGCCTGAAGGTGCTCGGCGGGCTGCTGACGTACCGCAACGACATCCCGCAGGAGGGCCGCATCGACGCCCGCCCGCCCGGCAGCCCCGGCGTCACCGACCAGCGATTGAGCATCTTCCCGACGATCTACGGCCAGCGGGCGGTCGTGCGGATCCTCTACGAGGAGGCGGCCCTGACGGAGCTGTCGCAGCTCGGACTGCCGGAGCACATCCACGAGGCCCTGAGGCGCATCGCCGCGGCGAGCGAGGGCGTGCTGCTGCTGACGGGCCCGGCCGGGAGCGGCAAGAGCACCACGCTGGCGGCGATCCTCCGGCACATCGTTCGCCAGTGTCCCGGCAAGAGCCTCGTCGCGCTGGAGGACCCCGTCGAGCGTCACGTCGCCGGCGTCACGCAGGTCCAGATTACCCCGCACGGGCAGATGACCTTCCCCACGGCGCTTCGGTCGCTGCTGCGCCAGGATCCCGAGGTGCTGATGATCGGCGAGATCCGCGACGCCGAGACCGCCCGCATCGCCGTCGAGGCGGGGCTGACCGGGCACCTCGTCCTGAGCACGCTGCACAGCGGCGCCCCGGCCGGGGCGCTGCTGCGCCTGCTCGAGATGGGCATCGAGCCCTACCAGGTGACCTCCAGCATCCGCGCCGTCGCCAACCAGCGCCTGGTGCGGAAGCTCTGCGAGGCGTGCCGGCGCCCGGCCGCCGGCGCGGCGCGGCGCTGGGAGCCCGCCGGCTGCGACGCGTGCTTCCAGACGGGCTTTCGCGGCCGGGCGCTCATCGCGGAGATGGTCCAGCTCGACGGCGAGCTGCGCAAGGCGATCCTGGCGAAGGCGGACCTCGACACGCTGGGGCGCATCCTCGCGGCGCGCGGGCACATGAGCCTGCGGCAGGTGGGCTCCCGGCTCGTCGCGGAGGGCGTCACCACGCAGCAGGAGCTGTGCCGCGTCTGCGGCGCGGCGGAAGACGGGGAGGAATGATGGCCACGTTCGACTACGAGGCGTTGACGACGTCGGGGCGGCTGATGAAGGGCTCGATCGAGGCCGACTCGCACGAGGAGGCCCGCGAGGCCCTGGCGGGCATGCACGTGGCCGTGCGGAGCATCGCCAAGGCGGCCCCGCCCCGGCCGGGCACGCCCATGGGGCGCAGCGAGTTCCTGCTGTTCAACGAGCAGCTCGCGGCGATCGCGCGGGCGGGCATTCCGCTGGAGCGGAGCCTGCGGGAGCTGGCCCACGATGCCGCCTCGCCGCGGATGCGCCGCGTCATCCAGGCGATCGCGACCGAGCTGGAGGCCGGCGCGAGCATCCCCGAGGCCTTCCAGAAGCACGCCCGCCGCTTCCCGCCGCTCTACGGGCGGATCCTGGAGGCCGGCGTGCGGAGCGGGCGCCTCGGCGAGATGCTCACCAGCCTCAACCGCCACAGCGAGACCGCCGCCCAGACGCGGCGCATCCTCTTCGAGGCGACGTGCTACCCGATCGTCGTGCTGGCGTTGGCGGCGGGCATCGTCACGGCGTTCCTCTACGTGGTCGTCCCGCCGTTCGGGCAGATCTTCGCGGAGATGGGCAAAGAGGTGCCCAGTATGACGGCGGGCCTGCTGTACCTGTCCCGCCACGTCGGGGCGGTCTGGTGCGGCATCGGCGTCGTGCTGGCGGCGATCGTCGCGCTGAAGTTCGTCCTGGGCACGTTCCCGGGCGGGCGGCGCTTCAAGGAGCGCATCGCCTTCAGCGTGCC
>CAZXOC010000115.1:0-21040 GCA_964642165.1 uncultured Planctomycetaceae bacterium
CCGAAACGGTCCCCGCGGGCAGACACGCGGCCAGCGCGTCAAAGGCGTCGTACTGGTCCTCAAGCGTGCCGCACACGTTGGACGTGATGTGCATCACGTGGCTGTAACGTTCGATGACCATGACGTCGGAGATTTCCACGGATCCGAACTTGGCGACGCGTCCGACGTCGTTGCGCCCGAGGTCCACGAGCATCACGTGCTCGGCGCGTTCCTTTTCGTCGGCGAGGAGCTCCTCTTCCAAAGCCCGGTCCTTCTCGGGGGTCTCGCCGCGCGGGCGGGTGCCGGCGAGGGGGCGGTTCGTGATCGTGCCGTCCTCGACGCGGCAGAGAATCTCCGGCGAGCTGCCCACCAGCGTGACCTCCGGCGTGGTCAGCAGGAACATGAACGGCGAGGGGTTGACCACGCGCAGCGCGCGGTAGATGTCGAACGGCGAGGCGGCCGTCTCGATGGCCAGCCGCTGCGACGGGACGACCTGGAAGATGTCGCCCGCGCGGATGTACTCCTTGCAGGCCTCGACCATCTCCAGGTAGCGCCGGCGGGTGACGTTGCTCTCGAAGGGCTTCTGGGGCAGCGCGACGAGGTTGACCTCCTGGACCGTGCGGTCGTCGCCCGCGCGGAGACGGTCGATGGTGCGTTCGATGGCGTCGGTGGCCTGCGCGTAGGCCCGCCCGGGGTCGTCCTCGATGAACGCGTTGGCGGTGACCTTGATGGTCTTCGAGACGTGGTCGAAGATGACCATCGTGCGGTACAGGCCGAACGACACGTCGGGCAGGTCCCGATCGTCGGCGGGGCCCTCGCCGAGCTTCTCGTAGTACCGGATGAGGTCGTAGGCGGCGTAGCCGACGATCCCGCCGGTGAACCGCGGCAGCCCGGGCAGGTGCACGGGGCGGTAGTCGGCCAGCACCTTGCCCAGCTCGCCCAGCGGGTCATGCGTGGTGAGGCTCTCCGCGTCGCGCCCGCGGCGGCGGATGGTCATCTCGTCGCGCCGCGCGGTGATGGTGGTCTCGGGATCGGCGGCGGCGAAGGAGTACCGCGCGATGCGCTCCCCGCCGACGACGCTCTCCAGGAGGAAGGCGTGGGCCGCCGGCGCGAAGCCCGGCGGGTGCGCCAGCCGCTGGTAGGCCATCACCGGCGTCAGCGCGTCGGCCAGGAGCTGCCGGTAGACCGGGATCGTGTTCCCCCGCTCGGCCAGCGTCATGAACTCGTCGAAGCTGGGATGGTAGTGCTTCATCGCGGGGCATTGTACGCCGCCGCCTCGGCGCGCGCCAACGCCCCGCTGCCGGCGGCGTCACTCGTCGTCGCGGTAGGGCTCGAGGTCGCCCTTCTCGAGGACCTTCCGCGACGGGCGGCGGGCCTTCTCGTGGCGGCGGATCCACTTGCGTGTGTCGGACAGCTCCTCGTCCAGGCGGCCCTTGGGCAGGTACTCGACGAGCCGGTAGTCCTCGCCGGGCAGCCCGAAGCGCATCACGACGGCGCCTTCGCCGAAGTGGCAGTTCGGGTCGGAGTGGCAGATGACCAGTTGCCGCAGCTCGTCGGCGCGGTTCGCGCCGGGCAGGTCGCGCCGGTGCCAGCCGGGAAAGAGAAACTCGATGTCGATCGGCCCGGTGAACCGGCCGGTCTTCTTATCCCGCTCGGGCGGCGCCTTGCCCGTGCCGGGGCACACGAAGCACTTGGCGGGGCAGTCCTCGTTGACGATCTCGCCGAGGTCCTCCGGCAGCCACTGCATGTTCTTGGCGATGTACGTCTCGAGGGCGCTGTTGACGGCGCTGAGGTTGCTGCGGACCTCGACGCGGATGTTCTTCTTCCCGCCGGCGCCGATGAGCTCCGGCGCGTCGATGGCCTGCGCGACGGCCACACGCGTCCGCGGGTGGGAGATGATCCGCGTGAAGACAAGTCCCGGCTCGGGCATGGCCGTCAGGGCGACGAACCCGCCGAAGAGGAACCCCCCGACCGCCCCGCCGATGACGACCCCGCCGTGCCCGGACAGGTGCTTCCGCACGCCGCCGGCGGCGAGAAACAGGACGACGTAGATCGCCCCGAGCCCCAAGGCCGCGCCGCCCACGAGCATCAGGATCTTGGCCAGGTCCGGGGAGAGGTCCTTGACGACGCCCAACTGCGAGGCGACGAGGATGCCCGGGCCGTTGACGAACAGGTTGCGCAGGGCCCCGCCGATCAGGATGCCGATGCAGAGGCGGCTGCCCTTGGCGCCCGCGGCGGCCACGAAGAACCCCACCACCAGGAACAGCAGCCAGAGCGTGTGGTAGGCGCCGACCCCCTTGATCCCGCCGCGAACCGCGCCGCGCAGGGCGATGACGGCGTCGATGGCGATGACGATCATCACGAGGGTGGCGATGCCCATGGCGATCTGCACGGGGGCGAGCGACGGGCGGCGGCGAAGCCGCGCGTGGGCCGGACGGGCCGGCGTCGCGGGCGCCTGGACCGCCCGGGCCTCCGGCACGGGCTCCTCCACCAGCCGCGCCACGGGCACGTCGTCCTGGGGCGGGGCCGGACGGGCGGACGGGGGCTGCGCCGGGCGACCCGACGGCGCCGGCGTGCGGTGCCGGCGCGGAATGGTCAACTGCCGCCCGCAGTCCTTGCACGTGGCGTGCTTGCCCGCCAGGCGGTCCGGGACCTCGAACTCGCGCCCGCATTTGCAGCGGAACCGAATGCTCATAGCGGCCACCCGTCTCACCGGCGAGCCCGCGGGGCGTCCACCGTCGCCGCCAACCGCCCCGCCGACGGCTCGGCTAGGAACCGGCGCACTCGTGCCAGGCCACGCCCGCGGCCCCGATCACGCCGGCGTCGTTGCCCAGTTCGGCCACGACGATCTGCGTCTGCGGGTCCGTGAGCTTCCAGTGCAGTTGCCGGTAGTGCTCGCGGACCGGCTGGAGCAGGTCGTCGCCGGCCTTGGTCATCCCCCCGGCCAGAACGATCCGGTCGGCGTCGAGGATCCGCGCCAGGTTGACGCAGCCCATCGCGAGGTAGCGGCAGGTCTGGTCCCAGATCTCCGCGGCGAGCGCGTCGCCGTCCCGGCGGGCCTCGTTGATGTCCTTGGCCGTCAGCTCCTTGTTGGCGATGAGGACGGCTTCGAGGCAACTGCCGTTGGGCGCCTCGCGGATGCGGCGTTCGGCGCGCTGGGCCATGAAGGTCGCCGAGCAGTACTGCTCGATGCACCCGCGCTGCCCGCAGCCGCACAGCAGGCCGTCCGGCACGATCATCATGTGCCCGATCTCGGCGCCGATCTCGTGGTCGCCGTGCAGGACCTTGCCGTCGATGACGACGCCGCCTCCCAGCCCGGTGCCGAGCGTCAGGAGGACCATGACCTGGCAGCCCATGCCCGCCCCGCAGAGGTACTCGCCGAGGGCGGCGGCGTTGGCGTCGTTCTCCAGCGCCGCGGGGATGCCCAGGCCGTCGGCGATGCGCTGGCGCAGCGGGACGTTCTTCATGCCCGGGATGTTGGGCGAGTCGTAGACGATGCCCTTGGACATGCTCAGCGGCCCGGGCGAGCCGATGCCGACGCCCCGCACGTCGGCGGGGTCCAGGCCGGCGTTGGCGATGGCCTGCTGCGCCCCGGAGACCATCGCCTCGATGACCGGGTCGATCGTCTTGCCCGAGGGCGTCTCGACCTGGAAGACGTCGCCGACGCGCCGTCGCTGCTCGTCCAGGATGCCGAACTTGATGAACGTCCCCCCCAGATCAATTCCGACGCAACACGTAGCCATCTTCGTGCGGTTCCTTTCTCTTGGGATGAAACGCCAGACGCGGCGACATTGTCCGGACAAACCCCCGCTTTGTCAAAGGGATCGCGCCGGCGCCGCCGGGGGCCGCGCCACGACGACGCGCGTCAAGACGCCAGCGCCTCCTCCAGCGTCCCGAAGACCTCGAAGACCGACGTCAGGCGGGTCATCTCCAGGACGCGCAGGATCAGCGGCTGGGGGTTGACCAGCCGGATCCGCCCGTCGTGGGGGCTGGCCTTCTTGTGCGCGCTGATCAGCGCGCCCAGCCCGGCGGAGGAGATGAACTCGAGCCCCGCCAGGTCCAGGGCGATGATCGCGATGGGCTGCTCGGCGAGCTCCTCGAGCTGGCGGCGGAAGCGGTCGGCCTCTTCCATGCCGGCCGAGCCGCGGACGCGAACGACCGCGGCTGAGCCGAGGCGTTCGACGTCCATGTCGAGCTCGCCGGCGGATTCCGAGGCCATGACGGGACCCTTACGTGTTCCTTTTGACCAGGTGGACCTGGTTGCCCTTGTCGTTGAAGCGGACCTCGTCCATGTAGGCGCGCATGAGCATCACGCCCCGCCCGGTGGGCTTCTCGAGGTTCTCGTCGGCGGTGGGATCGGCGAGCGTGGCGGGATCGAAGCCCTCGCCCTGGTCGGTGATGGTCACGGCGGCCTGGTCGGGCCCGACGTCGTAGGTGATGCGGACGACCTTCGAGGCGTCGAGCTTGTTGCCGTGCTTGATGGCGTTGTTGATGGCCTCTTCGACGGCGAGCTTGATGGCGAAGACGGAGGAGTCGCTGTAGCGGTACTTCGCCACCTCTTGCAGGAGTTTGGTTTCGGCCTGGCGGGCCGCGGATAGCTCGGAAGGTATCACCACGGTAGCAGCCAAGAGCACGGTCCGGCGAAAAGGGATCGCGACGTCAGTTCAGCGTCCGCAGGGCGTCGTCTTTCGACTCGCAGATCTGGAAGATCTCGTTCAGCCTCGTGATGACGAAGACCTCGTGGATGGGAGGCTGAATGCCGCTGAGCCGAAGTTCCCCCCTCTTCTCCCGGATTCGCTTGTGGACCGTGATGAGCATCCCCAGGGCGCTGGAGGACATGTGCCCGACGCTGGAGAAGTCGAGGATGAACCTGGGGGCGTCGGCCTGGGCGACGAGCCCCTGGAGGCGTTCACCAATCTGCGCGATGCTGATCTCGTCGAGGATTTTCCGATCCGTCAGTTCGACAATCGTCACGTCGCCTTGCGACGAGACGTTCAGTCCGGGGGGCTCCTGTTGCATTTTGCCGGTTCTCCTTGCGTGCCCAACAGGCGTCATTGGATAGTAGACCGGCGGCGCGGGCTTGTCAAGCGAATGCGGGGCGGGAAATGCCGCCCGGAGCGCCCGCCGCGGCTACGACGAAACCAGCACGATGATCAGCAGGAGGTTGAACAGGACGCTGACGGCCAGCCCCACCCCCAGCAGCACGAGGAACAGCGTGAGGTTCCTCGACCCCCCGCGCGCGAGGCGCTCGGTCGGCGGGCCCTCCGAAGCGCTCTGCGCCTCGGTCGTCAGCCCGCGCAGCGCCCCGGCGTCCAACTGCTTGCGCGCCTGGAGGGGGGCTTGGCCCGCCGCCGTCGCCTCCAGGTCCATCAGCATGTCGCTCGTCGAGGAGTAGCGGTGGCTGCGGTCCTTGGCCATCATGACCTCGACGACCTCGCCCACCCCGGCCGACAGGCTCGTGTTCACGTGGTCCGGCGGGGTCAGCGCCTCCTTGAGGTGCTTGTGCATGACGGCCGCCGGCGTCGGGGCCTGGAACGGCACGCGCCCGGTCACGGCGTGGTAGAGCGTCGCCCCGAGGGCGTAGATGTCCGCCCGGAAGTCGATGTGCAG
Source organism: uncultured Planctomycetaceae bacterium (assembly GCA_964642165.1). Classification (GTDB taxonomy): domain Bacteria; phylum Planctomycetota; class Phycisphaerae; order SM23-33; family SM23-33; genus CAYRVX01. Next base: position 5,590 of record CAZXOC010000115.1, read on the forward strand.
CTCGCCGCGGATCTGTTCGGGGCTGATGTAGTACGGCGTGCCGTAGGCCTTGCCGGCCTCGGCCTGGGCGGCCTCCAGGTCCGCCGTCTCGCGCGCCAGGCCCATGTCCGCGAGCTTGGCCTGGCCCTCGCGGGTGATCATGATGTTCTTGGGCTTGACGTCGCGGTGGATGAATCCGCGGTCGTGGGCGTGCTCCAGCGCCCGCCCGATCTGGATGGCGATCCGCAGCGCGTCGCTTTCGGGGAAGACCTTTCCGGCCGCCAGCTCGTCGCCCAGGGTGTGGCCCTCGACGTACTCCATGACGAAGTAGTGGTACCCGCCGGCCTCGCCGACGTCGATGGCCTGGACGATGTTGGGGTGGTTCAGTTGGGCGGCCGCCTTGCCTTCCTTGTAGAACCGCTGGACGTACTCGGCGTTCTCCGACAGCCGCTTCGGCAGCACCTTGATCGCCACGATCCGGTCGAGGCTCACCTGGCGCGCCTTGAAGACGGTCGCCATCGCCCCCGAGCCGATCTTTTCGAGGATGACGTAGCCGGGGATCTGCTGGCTGCGGGAGGCCTCGATGCTCGTCTTGACCCGCGAGATCTGCCGGTCGGTCACCATCCCCTCGCGGACGAGCACGCCGGCGAGGGTCGTCTCCTTGCCCTGGCGGGTGAGATCGGTCTGGACGGACAGGCAGTGCTCGACCTCCTGCTGGGTGGCCAGCCGCTGCTCGACCACGAGCCGGCCGAGCTCCGTATCCATCGAGTCCGTCTTGGCCTTGGGGATGCCGAACTGCTCTTGCGCCATTGCCAACGCCTCGGGATCGCTGCGGCGCACGGCCCCGCCGCCAAGCGACGGGCCGGCGTGGCCGGCAGCGCGCACGTCATCATAAAGATCGGCGCCCTCCCGGGCGAGCGGTTTCCTGCCCCGACGGGCGCTTCGAGACCGGCCTATCTGTATAACCGCCGAAACCCGCCCGCGGACCCGCCCTACGGGCCGATGCCGTACAGCCACGCCGGCTGGAGCTCGGCGCTGTGGAGCCCCTGCCGGGCCAGATGCCGGCGGATCTCCCAGCAGAGGTGGCACGTGCCGGCATAGCCGTCGCGAGGCCGAAAGCCCGTCTCCCTCGCCTCGCCCAGCAGCCGGAGGGGGCCTCCCTCGGCCAAGCGGCCCACGATGGGGCGCCGGGCGTAGTCGGCGGCCACCCGCCGCCAGATGCCCGAGATGCTCCGCCGCGCGGCGCTGCCCAGGACGATGCCGGCGCACGTGCCGGGCATGACCCACCCGGCGGGGTCCACGTGCACGTGCCGCGACCGCAACAGGGGCTCGTGACAGGGGCTTACGGCGAAGTCCCCCGCCGGCCTGCCGGGCAGCAGGCGCCCCAGCGTATCGGCGGCCCGCCCGGTGAGGCGGTCTCGCCCGGCGGCCGCGTACCGCGCGAACAACTCGCACCGTTCGCCCTCGCCCAGCGAGTCGGTGTCCCGCCCGTCGGCCAGCCAGTCGCGCCAGCGGACCTGCACGCGGGCGGCGCCGAGGACGTCCTCGGCGACGGCCGCCGCCAGGCGGCAGCGCTCGATCGGCACGAACTGCTGGTGGTACGGGTCGGCGGAGATGACCAGCCGGGCCATCCCCGCGGCGTCCAGGGCGCCCAGGCGGTCGCGCACGACGCGGGCCTCCGTCGCCCAGAACGCGTTCGTCTCGACCTTCTGGAGCGGCCCGAGGCCCTCCGCGCGGGCGCGGCGGCACAGCTCGATCAGCCGCGGCCAGTCCCCGAACGGCTCGCCCCCGGTCAGGTGGACCCGGCAGCCGTGCGGCGAGGCCTCGACCAGGCCCCGCCAGATGCCCAGGGCCTGCTCGACGCCGAGCCACCGCCCGCGAGCCGGCGAGCTGCACACGTAGCACGACGCGCACGAGGCGTTGCACCAGGTGGTGAGCATCAGCCCGGCCGACGACCAGTACTTCACCGGCATGGGTTCGCTTCGCCTTCGTGCCGCCATCGGGTCGCATTGTAGGCTTTGCCGCCGGCGGCACCAACGGGTAGAATGTCCGGCCGGGCTGAACAAGCCCAGTCGGCGCCGCGTCTAAGGGACGAACGACGGCACCAGCAACCAAGAGGAGCCCAGGATGACCAACCACAGCAGCCTGCGGGGCCTGGCGATCGCCCTGGCGGTCACGACAGCGGTGTCCTTCGCGCCGGGGGCCCCGGCGACGCGACCGGCCAAGGAGTCCGCCGCCCAGCCGGGCAAGCGTCCCCCGGCCGTCAGGAAGAAGGTGGAACTGAAGCCCAAGGCCGCCGAGAAGGAGGCCCTGCCGAAGGTGGCCCACATCCGGATGAGCGGCCTGGTGATGTCCAGCCCGCCGGACTTCTCGTTGTTCATGGACCAGACGGGCGGCATGACGCTGCGCGAGTGGGTCCAGCGTCTGGCCAAGGCCCGCAACGACCAGCGTGTCCAGGCCGTCGCGCTGGAGGTCGACACGGTCGGGATGAACTGGTCCCAGGCGGTGGAGCTCGCCGACGCGGTCAAGCGCCTCAACGCCGTCAAGCCCGTCTACGCCCACCTGACGTACGGCGGGGCGGTTCAGTACCTGGTGGCGTCGGCCGCCCGGGAGGTCACCATGGATCCCAGCGGCGAGCTGGTGATTGTCGGCCTCGGCGGCGAGATGCTGTTCTTCCGCGGCACGTTCGACTGGCTCGGCATCCAGCCGCAGATGATCCAGGTCGGGCGCTACAAGGGGGCGGCCGAGACCTTCACGCGAAAGGGGCCCTCCGAGGACTTCAAGGGCCAGTACGACAAGATCCTCGACGACCTGTACGACCAGCTCTGCGGGCAGATCGCCCGCCAGCGGCGCCTGACGGTCCCCCACGTCCAGCACGTCATCGACGAGGGCCCGATCGGCGCGCCGCGTGCCCGGGAGGTCCGTCTGATCGACCGCTTGGTGGCCAAGTCCGAGTGGGAGGACTACGTCGTGAAGAAGGTGGCCGGCCGGAAGCACAAGTCGGCGACCTGGCTGGCGAACTTCGCCCGGAAGGAGCCCCGCAAGCTCGATTTCTCCAACCCGCTGGCGATGGTCGGGATGCTCTTCTCCGCGCCGAAGAAGCACGAGACCCGCGAGCCCACGATTGCCATCATCCACGCCGACGGCATGATCGTGCCCGGCAAGGGAGGCCAGGGCTTCTTCGGCGGCGGATACGTCGGCGACAAGACGATGATCTCGTGCTTCAAGCAGGCGGAGAAGGACGACAAGATCAAGGCGGTGGTCTTCCGGATCAACTCGCCGGGCGGCTCGGCGCTGGCCAGCGAGATGATCTACCAGGCCGCCCGCAAGTGCGCGCGGAAGAAGCCGGTCATCGTGAGCATTGCCGCCTTGGGCGGCAGCGGCGGGTACTACATCGCGCTGGGCGGGCAGAAGATCCTGGCCGATCCGCCCGCGCTGGTGGGCAGCATCGGCGTCCTCAGCGGCAAGCTGGCGATGACGGAGCTGCTGGGCAAGCTGGGCATCTCGACGTACGAGGTGACGCGCGGGCGCAACGCCGGGCTGTGGATGTCGCGCCGATGGAACGAGCGGGAGGAGGCGGCCGTCCGGAGGATGACCACGCGGATCTACGACATCTTCGTCTCGCGGGTGAAGGCGTCCCGCGGGCGGCGGGTGAAGGACGTATCGGCCGTGGCGCAGGGGCGGATCTTCACCGCGCGCCAGGCCGTCCGCAACGGGCTGGTCGACGAGATCGGCGGGATGCGGGAGGCGATCATCGCCGCCCAGTCCGCCGCGAAGCTCAAGCGCAGCTACCTCCTCACGCTGCCGCGACCGAAGAGCCTCATGGACATGCTGTACGGCCAGCAGTCCTCGCTGCCGCTGGGCGCCGCGCCGGACGTGCTGCGGAAGCTCGCCGGCGCGTCGCCGGGCCTGCTGTCGGCCGATCCGCAGCGCCAGGCCGGGCCGGCGTACCTGCTGAACCTCGCCCGCCTGCTCCAAACCGAGACGGTCCTGATGGCCATGCCGTACCACGTGTCCATCCGGCCGTGAGCTCCCCGGCGCCGAAGCGGCCCGCGCCGGCGCGAGGCATCGGCTGGGCATGCCAGAGCCAAAGCCGTTCAACCTGTTCGTCTACGGCACGCTGATGAACCCGGAGGTCTTCCGGGCGGTGACGGGGCTGCGCCCGGTGCGGTCGAACGCCGAGGCGCGAGACGCCGAGGTGGTTCGCGCCCGCCGCGCGGTGCTGCCCGGGCACAAGAAGATCAGCCCGGACCACACCTATCTCTACGCGGTGCCCGAGCCGCAGGGGCGGATCCAGGGGTACCTGATCGGCCCGCTGCCGCCGGAGTGCCTCTCGCTCCTGCGGCGCTACGAGGGGCGCAACTACTCGCGGCGAACGGTCACGGTCCAGACCCGCGACGGCCCGCAGCAGGCCCTCGCGTTCGTCGGCAACCTCAAGGAGCTTCCGCACGCCTTCGGGCACGACTTCCACGACCCCTACAAGCAGGAGGTCCTGCTGGACGACAAGATCGAGGCGGCCCTGCTGGAGACCGAGCAGCAGAAGCTCCAGCGCACCGAGCGGGTCTCGCGCCGGGCGGTGGCGGAACTGCACGGCGCGACGATCCGCGACCTGCGGCGGCGCCACTTCGAGGCCGGCGGCATCAGCGACTACGCCATCCGCCGTTCCCTCCTCGACGCCCCCCTGCCGGACTACACGCGGATCGCCGAGGACCCCGAGGCCCACGCCCTGGCGCCCAACTACCTGGCCATGGTCCTCCGGCAGGTGGTCTTCAACCAGCACGAGGACCGCATCCGCCGGGACTTCCGCTACGAGCTGGACCAACTGGCCCCCGGGCCGGAGTACTACGAGCGGGCCCTCAGCTCCCTCGCCGCCCTGCGCCTGCTCAACGAGACCCAGGACGTGCTGGACATGCTGATCGTCGACGGGCTGGGCGACCTGAGCTTCCCCCGCGACCGCCTGGTGGACTTCGTGCGATGGGCGGTGGTGGCCTCCCAGGAGCTGTACGACCGGCACCAGGCCGGGCACCAGGTCCGGCACATCGCCCAGCACAAGGGGCGGGGCTACATCCCCATGGGCGCCGAGCTGGAGTTCTCCAACATCGGGCACTCGGTGATCCGCGACCCCGAGGGGCGCGACGTCCGCGACCCCGACTACGACGGCTTCCTGTACTTCCCGGACTTCGGGCTGGACGTGCTGACCTGGAAGCTCGGCGGGCACATCGACGACCACCACGACAAGGCCTCGACGAACCCTCGGCGCGGCTTCTTCGAGCTGGCGCTGGGCAACCTGTCCGTCCAGGCCAACATCTCCAAGCCGCTCACCGACGACCCGTGGGTGCTGAACCAGTTGATCCACGAGGCCCGCCGGTTCTACCGCGTCGCCCCGCACAGCGTGCACGTGTCCCTCCAGTTGCGCAAGCAGCAGCGCCCGGTGCAGGACCGGCTGCTGTCGCTGAGGGCGATGAAGTGCCTCTTCGCCCTGGCCGGCGACCCCGTGCGCCTGCCCGACGGGCGCGTGCAACTCCAGCGACTCACCGGCGACGAGATCATCGCCCGCGACCCCACGCCCCACATGCTGTTCTCCCAGATCACCCGCCGCCACAGCAGCGAGTCGGACGAGTCCTACCCGCCCGTCCGCACACCCCATGCCGGCGGCGTCTACGTCCAGCAGTTCAAGTTCCTCCGCCTCGCCGGCGAGCTGAACTACGAGCCGATCGTCATGGCGCTGAAGGGCCTCCAAGTCTCCCGGCGCCCGGGCAGCTTCCTGACGGCCACCCAGTACGAGGCCAGCGGCAGGCACCGCCGGTCCTTCGAGGAGCTGACGGCCTGGGGCGCCGACGCCAAGCCCCTCACCGAGGCGGAGATCCAGGGCTTCCTGAAGGCCGTCCACGACGGGCTGGTGACCGAGCGCCGCGGCAAGCCCGCCCACCACGGGGCGTACATCGCCTGGGCCGTCGAGCAGCTCCGCGCAATGCTGGAGGGCTTCAACCTCCTGCTGGACTGGGCCGCGCAGCATCCCCCGGCGCCCGGGGAGCGGACGCACAGCGGATAGATATCCTGTCTATCCACCGTATGCTTTTGTACAGACCCCGGGACTGCGTACAAAAGTCGATCTTGTTCAGAACGCGAGTTATGCGGGAGGGGGTGGCTTGTTTCTACCTGGATCCTGACCCGTCATTATCACCAGAGGCCGGATCGGTCCTGGCCTTCGCCCGCCCCCCTGCCACCGCCGGAGCGGGGATACGGCTACGGCTTGGGCTCCTCCGTGCCCTTGGCCGGCGGCTCCTTGGCGGGCGTTTCGCCCCGCTTCAGCAGGAACTCCGCGTAGGCCCGCAGGGCGCTCTTCCGGTGCACCGTGGTGATCAGCTTCTCGGCGTGGGTCTTGGCCTTCTCGTGCCGGCTGGAGTTCTCGTAGAGGAACGCCGCGAGGAACTGGAGCATCTGCCGGCTGTCGCGGTCGGCGTCGCGGAGGCGCCTCTCGATCGACGCCAGCTCGGCGTCGACCACCTTGCGGTCGATCATGGCCGACAGGTCGATCTGCGTCTCCATCATCGGCGGGAACAGCGAGATCGCCCGCTGCAACTGGTAGGCCGCGCTGAGCGACTCGCCGGCGCCGAGCAGGCTCAGACCCATGCCCACCCTGGCCAGCGGGTTGCGGGGGTCGACGATGCCGGCGGTCTCGTACAGGTTCGCCGCGTCGTAGAACTTCCGCGCGCGGAGCTGCTTGGCGGCGCGGTTCATGTGGATGTTGAACAGGTCCTTGCTCCGCCCCGCCAAGCCGTGCAGAACGAGGGAGTCGGCGGGGGACAGCTCCACCAGGCCGCCCTTCCCGATGGTGGCGGCCGGGCCCGGCGCGGGCCGGACGGGCTGGGTGGCCACAGCCGGCAGGAGCGTGGCGCGCGGCGTCGCGCCGTCCGGGAGCTGGCGGGCCCGTTCGCGGCGATCGCGCAGCCGCACCAGCATGTCGAGGAACACGTCCTGGTCGGCGGCGGGCGTACCGAGCGGCCCGCCGCGGGTCGCGTCGGCGCCGGCGGTCGGCGACACCCCGGGCGTGTTGGCGTCGGGGGCGCCCTCTGACCGTCCGGGCACGTGCGCGTCGATCCGACCATCGCGCATGCCCTGTCCGCGGGCCTGCAGGTACAGCTCCCGGGCCAGTTCGGCCCGGTCGGCACGTCGGGCCACGGCGAACAGCCCCGGCACCGTCCGCGCCACCAGGGGCGCCGGCGCCGCGCGGAGCGCCGGGGCGATCGGCTGGACCGCCAGGGGCCCGCCGAACGCGACGGAGCCGCCCGCGCCCGGCACGTCCAGCCCCAGCCGCACCCCCGCCGCCAGCGGCGCAACGGTCTGCGGGCGGGTCATGGCGTCGATGTAGAGCTGCCGGCCCAGCGGCGTGGACCGTGCGGCGGCCGTCGCCGGGACGCTGCTGCCCGGCAGGGCCTTCCCGGCGAGGACGCGATCGATCTTCAGCGTGGTCGTCGTCCGCTCGTAGTACGGCTGCGGCAGGTACGTCGGGCCGCGAAGGACGTCCTCCAGCCCGACCGAGTGCCGGCGGAAGTCGCCGAGCCTCGCCGAGGGCAGCTCCAGCCGCAGCTCGTTGTCGGCGAAGTAGCCGACGCGCCCGCGGAACGCGCCGAGGCCGCGAACCTGCCCGGTCACGTACAACTGGCTGCCGATCTCACTGCCGGCCGGCACGGGCGTGTTGTAGCCGCCGCTGCCTACGCGAAGGCTGGCGTCGAGGGCGCGCCCCATTTCGGTGCGTCGCGGCTGGGCCGTCGCCGCCGCCGCCGCGCACGCCAAGCCCGTCAACCCCCACAGGAACCCACGCCGGTTGCGTCTCATGGCCTACCTTTCCCTGCTCCGCCGCCGCCCGGGCCGCTCAGGTCTGCTCGTCGGCGGCCTGGCCGCCGCTGTCCGGTCGCGGCGGCTCCACGCTTATTGTATCGCGTAGGGGAGTGGCTCGCCACTTCGCCCTGCGCGGGGAGCCGCTGCGGCGGGGCCTCGCCCGGGCGCAGCGCCCCGCCCGGGCGCCGCTGGGGATTCGTCTTCTGCGGCGGATCGCCACGTCTTGTCCTCCACGGACCCATGGGCTTATCGGCAGGATTCGACCTCCTCCGCAGTTGCGCTCGCCGGTGGTCCGGCCGCCGGCGGCCGGGGAACAAAACGAGCCCATTGCTATAATCTAGTTGGCGGCCATTGCCGATGAAGGCTATACCACGCGCGGTATACGTACGCTCGTCCGGCGACGGCCGCTCGCGACGAGCCCGGAGACAAGACAGCAGCCCATGCGACCGCTTCGGACCTTCACGATCGAGCCCTCGCTGCCGAAGACCCTCGCCCCCCTCCTCGACCTGGCCCACAATCTCTGGTGGGGCTGGCACGGCGACGCCCTGGAGGTCTTCCGCCGGATGGACCCCCAGGAGTGGGAGAACTGCTACCACAACCCCGTGGCGATGCTCGGGCGCATGTCGCAGGAGCGTCTGACGGAGCTGGCCGAGGACGAGGGCTTCCTCGCCCATCTCCTGCGCGTCAACCGCGAGCTCCAGGAGTACCTCTCCACCCCCGGGTGGTGGCGCCGGACCTACGGGGGCGATCGCCAGCCGCAGGTGGCCTACTTCTGCGCCGAGTTCGGCATCAGCGAGTGCCTGCCGATCTACTCGGGCGGGCTCGGCGTGCTCGCCGGCGACCACCTCAAGAGCGCTTCGGAGCTGGACGTGCCGCTGGTCGCGGTGGGGCTGCTCTACCAGCAGGGCTACTTCCGCCAGCGCCTCAACGCCGACGGATGGCAACTCGAGCTGTTCCCCCGCAACGACTTCCACAACATGCCCGTCCAGCTCGTCCTCGACGACGACGGCTCGCCCGTGACGATCGAGGTGGACATGCTGGACCACGTCGCCAAGGCGCAGGTCTGGCTGTGCCGCATCGGACGCGTGCCGCTGTACCTGCTCGACACCAACATCCCCGACAACTGCCCCGAGGATCGGCACATCACCGCCCAGCTCTACGGCGGCGACCAGGAAGTGCGCGTCCGCCAGGAGATCGTCCTCGGCATCGGCGGCATCCGCATGCTCAAGGCCCTGGGCATCGACCCCAAGGCCTGCCACATGAACGAGGGGCACTCGGCCTTCCTGTCGCTGGAGCGGTGCCGCCTGCTGATGGCCGAACAGGGCGTCAGCTTCGACGAGGCCCTCGAGGCGGTCTGCGCGTCGAACGTGTTCACCACGCACACGCCGGTTCCCGCCGGGAACGACGCCTTCGAGCCCTGGCTGATCGAGAAGTATTTTTCGAAGTACTGGCCGCAGCTCGGCCTGGACCAGGAGGGCTTCCTCGCCTTGGGGCGCCAGGAGCCCAGCAACCGGGAAGAGCCCATGAACCTGACGGTCCTGGCCCTGCGCATGAGCGCCTACCGCAACGGCGTCAGCGAGCTGCACGGGGCGGTCAGCCGAAAGCTCTGGGCGGGCGTCTGGCCGGGGCTGCCCGTCAACGAGGTCCCCATCACCCACATCACCAACGGCATCCACACGCGGACGTTCATCAGCCACGACATGGCCACGCTCTACGACCGCTACCTCGGCCCGCGTTGGCACGAGAAGCCGGCGGACATGGAGGTGTGGAAGGCCGTCGATTCCATCCCGGACACGGAGTTGTGGCGGACGCACGAGCGGCGGCGGGAGCGCCTGGTGGCCTTCGCCCGCCACCACCTGCGCCAGCAGCTCGCCAAGCGGGGCGCGGGGGCCGCCGAACTCGCCGCCGCCGACGAGGTCCTCGACCCCGAGGCCCTGACCATCGGCTTCGCGCGGCGCTTCGCCACCTACAAGCGCGCGAACCTGATCCTCGCCGACAGCGAGCGCCTCGCGGGGATGCTGAACCACCCCGACTGCCCGGTGCAGATCATCTTCTCGGGCAAGGCCCACCCGCGGGACAACCCGGGCAAGGACCTGATCCGGCAGATCATCCACACGGCCCGGCAGGAGCCGTTCCGCCGGTCGCTGGTGTTCCTCGAGGACTACGACACCAACGTCGCGCGGTACCTGGTCCAGGGCGTGGACATCTGGCTGAACACGCCGCTGCGCCCGATGGAGGCCTCGGGCACGAGCGGCATGAAGGTCGCCGCCAACGGCGGGCTGAACGTCTCGATCCCCGACGGCTGGTGGGCCGAAGGCTACGACCCCGAGGTCGGCTGGGCCATCGGCTCCGGCGAGAGCTACGACGACCTCGAGTACCAGAACAAGGTCGAGAGCCACGCCCTCTACGACCTCCTGGAGAAGGAGATCGTCCCGGTGTTCTACGACCGGGGCCCCGACAAGCTCCCGCACGAGTGGATCCGGAAGATGAAGGCCGCCATGGGCAGGCTCGCGCCCGTCTTCAACACCAACCGCATGGTGCGGCAGTACGCCGAGCGGTCCTACATCCCGGCGGCTCAGCGGTGGGACGAGCTGACGCGCAGCGAGATGCGCGAGGCCCGCGAACTCAGCGCGTGGAAACGGAACTTCCGGGAGCACTTCGCCTCCGTGCGGGTCGAGAGCGTCACCGACGACATGAACGGCAAGGGCGCGTCGGTGGGCAGGGAGATCCGCGTGGAGGCCGCCGTCGACCTCGGCGCGCTGAGCCCCGGCGACGTGAAGGTCGAACTGTACTACGGGCCCCTCGACGAGGACGGGCAGCTCACCCGCGGCGAGGCGCTGCCGATGGAGCAGGCCGCCGTCGAGGACAACAGCCGCATCCGCTACGCCGTCCGCATGCCCTGCACCCGCAGCGGGATGACCGGCTACACCGTCCGCGTCATGCCCCAGCACCCGAGGCTGGGCGACGCCAGAGAGATGGGGCTGATCCGCTGGGTCTGAGCCGATGCGCCACCCGCCCATGGGCGGGAAAACACCGTTGTGCCATTGGCCGCCGCGCGGTAGTGTGCTACCATTCCGGTAGGGAAACCGCCGATCGGTACATGAGTGATGCGAACCGTTACGACCATAACGACGACATGTTGATCGGCCGCCTCGGCACATTCCGGGCGGCGCGGTCGTCGTGGGTCGTTCGATCCTCCGCATACCAACCTGTCGTTCAGAGCCCCCCACGCGACGCGACGCCCGGAAGGCATGCCATGCGGCCGGAAGGAGCACGGCCATGAGCGTCCACATCAAGCTCCCGGACGGAAGCGAGCTTTCGTACGACCAGCCCGTCACCGCCCGCGAGGCGGCGGAGCGAATCTCCCCGCGCCTCGCCCGGGCCGCCCTCGCGGCCAGGGTGGACGGCACGCTCTGCGACCTGACGACGACCGTGCCGGAAGGCACCCACGAACTGAGAATCCTCACCGACCGCGACGCCGAGTCGCTGGAGGTGCTTCGCCACACGGCCGCCCACGTGATGGCCCAGGCCGTCCTGCGCCTCTACGGCGCCGACGTCCAGTACACGATCGGCCCGGCGCTGACCGACGACTTCCAGTACGGCTTCTACTACGACTTCGACCTGCCGGGCTCGATCGGGGCCGACGACCTGGAGAAGATCGAGGCCGAAATGAGGAAGATCGCCGGCGAGGAGATCCCCATCGAGCGCCTTGAGCTGCCGGTCGCCGAGGCCCGCCGGCAGATGGACTCCCTCGGCCAGACGTACAAGGTCGAGATGATCGACGACCTGGTCCGCAACGAGCAGGTCGAGGCCGTCAGCCTCTACCGCCAGGGCGACTTCGTCGACATGTGCCGCGGGCCGCACGCGCCGCATACCGGCAAGCTGAAGGTCTTCAAGCTCCTGAGCACGGCCGGGGCGTACTGGCGGGGCGACGCCGCGAAGGCGATGCTCACCCGCATCTACGGGATCGCGTTCTTCGACGCCAAGGCGCTCCGGGCGCACCTGGAGCGGATCGCCGAAGCGCGGAAGCGCGACCACCGCGTCCTCGGCAGGCAGCTCCGGCTGTTCGTGATGAACGAGAACGTCGGCCCGGGTCTGCCGATGTGGCTGCCCAAGGGCACGATCGTGCGGATGGAGCTGGAGGGCTGGCTCCGGGGCGAGCTGCTGAAGCGCGGGTACCTGCCGGTCATCACGCCGCACATCGGCAAGGTGGAGATGTACCGCACGAGCGGGCACTACCCCTACTACGAGCACGGGTTGTTCCCCACGATGACCGTGGACGACCACGAGGCGTACCTGCTGAAGCCGATGAACTGCCCGCACCACATCCAGATCTACCAGTCCGCGCAGCACAGCTACCGCGAGCTGCCGGTCCGCCTGTCGGAGTTCGGCACGGTCTACCGGTTCGAGCAGTCCGGCGAGCTCAGCGGGCTCACGCGGGTGCGCGGCTTCACCCAGGACGACGCCCACATCTTCTGCACGCCGGAGCAGCTCGAGGCCGAGATCGAGTCCTGCGTCGAGCTGACCAAGCTCTGCCTCCAGACGCTGGGCCTGGAGGACTACCGGGTGCGGGTCGGCCTGCGCGACCGGGATTCCAGCAAGTACGTCGGGTCGCCGGAAAACTGGGACCGCGCCGAACGGAACATCCGCAACGTCGTCCAACAGGTGGGCCTGGAGTCCACCGAGGAGCCGGGCGAGGCGGCGTTCTACGGCCCGAAGATCGACTTCATCGTCACCGACTGCCTGGGGCGCGAATGGCAGCTCGGCACCATCCAGGTGGACTACAACCTGCCGGAGCGCTTCGAGATGGAGTACATCGGGGCGGACAACGCCCCGCATCGCCCGGTGATGATCCACCGCGCGCCGCTCGGCTCGCCGGAGCGGTTCATCGCCATCCTGATCGAGCACTTCGCCGGGGCGTTTCCCCTGTGGCTGGCGCCCGTGCAGGTGGCGGTGCTCCCGGTCAGCGAGCGGTTCAACGACTACGCCCGACAGGTCGCCGGGCGGCTCGGCGAGGCCGGCATCCGCTACGAGCTGGACGACTCCTCGGAGAAGGTCGGCGCCAAGATCCGTCGCGCGACCCTCCAGAAGGTGCCGTACATGCTGGTGGTCGGCCAGCGGGAAGTCGAGGCCGAAACCGTCGCCGTGCGGCACCGCACCGACGGCGACCGCGGCGCGGCGGGCCTGGACGACTTCCTGGAAGGCGTCCGGAAGGAAATCGACACGAAGGGCGAGGTCCCACTCGCGAGCATTGCCTCCGGGTAGGCAGCCGTTTCACCAAAGAGACCGCGTCGGCACGGGCGACCTGAGGCGGGCCGCTCGCCCGGCGCATTGTCCTGAACAGGAGAGAGAGCCATCGCCAAGAACCTCCGTCGCAACGCCCAGATTCGCGTCTCGCCGATCCGCCTGATCGACGAGAAGGACCAGCAAGTGGGGATCGTGGACGTCAAAGAGGCCGTGGAGCGGGCCCGCAGCGCCGGGCTCGACCTCGTGGAGGTTGCGCCGCAGGCCAAGCCGCCTGTCTGCCGGATCATGGACTACGGCAAATGGATGTACAACCAACGCAAGAAGGAGCAGAAGGCCAAGGCCAAACGCCACGAGACCGAGTTGAAGGAAATCCGGATCCGGACGCCCAAGATCGGCGTGCATGACCTCGACATCAAGCTCGGCCGTGCCCGGTACTTCCTCGAGCGCGGGGACCGCGTCCAGTTCGTGTTGCGGTTCCGAGGCCGGGAGCTCGCCCACATCGATGAGGGGCGGCGCATCTTCGAGAGCATCAAGGCCGATCTCGCCGAGATCGCCAAGGTGGAACAGAACTACCGCTTCGAGGGGCGGCGGCTGACCATGATGCTCGCCCCGCTGGGCCGCAAGCAGCCCGATTCGACCAAGGCCGAAGCGTAGTCTCGTCCACCACGCCGGTCAGGGCCTCGGCGCCAGGCCGCGGCGGATGCGGCATCATCTGCCTCGGCGCCCCAGAGGGAGGGGTTTGTCGTTTTTCTCCGGGCGAATCCCGATAAGCACCTTTCGAGAAAGCGTTTGCAGGACCTCCGGTCCTCGCGGCGCCCCCGGCGGCGGCAGATTTCCCGACCCCGGGGCTTTACACGGCAGGGCGGCGTGCTAGAATAGTCGATCTTTATGCCCCTCGCGGGGATGCCTACGAGGTAGTTGACCGATGCCGAAGATGAAGACGAACAAGGCGGTGGCCAAGAGGATCAAGGTCTCCGCACGCGGGAAGCTCCTGCGCCACCGGGCCGGGGCGGGCCACCTCAAGAGCCGCAAGTCACCCAAGCGGCTCCGCCGGCTCCGCAAACGCACCGCCCTCTACAAGGGCTTCGAGCGCCACGCCAGGAACTTGATGAGAATCTGACCCAGCGACGAGCCGGCCCAGGTGGGAGCCCCTTGGGGCGTGCCGCCGGCGCCGAAGCCCTCCGATGACGGCTTCGCGCCCGGCGGCAGGGAACATCCCGCACGAGCGGGAGTCCACCGGCCGCGAACAGACAGGAGTGCTCACTCATGCCACGCGTCCGCAAAGGCGCCGCCCGGCGCCGCAAGCACAAGCGAATCCTCAAGGCCGCCAGGGGCTACTACGGGGCCGCCTCGCGCCGCTACCGCACCGCCAAGCAGTCGGTCTTCCGCGCCGGCGTCAACGCCACGCGCGACCGCCAACTGCGCAAGCGGGACTTCCGCCGGCTGTGGATCACACGGATCTCCGCCGCCTGCCGCCAGCGCGGCGTCAACTACAGCCAGTTCATGAACGGGCTGTTCCTGGCCGATATCGATCTGAACCGGAAGATGCTCAGCGAGATCGCCATCGCGGAGCCGGGGGCCTTCGACAAGATCGTGGAGCTGGCCGCGGCCGCCGCCGAGGCCGACAAGGCCGCAAAGGCCGAGGCCCAAGAGGCCAAGGCCTAGACCGCTCGCTCGCACGAAGCCGGACCCCTGGGCAGGGCACCATGTCGCTGCTGGACGACATCCAACGCATCCGCTCCCGCGCCCTGAGTGAGATCGAGGCCGCCGGGACCTCCGAGGGCCTCGAGGCCTGGCGGATCCGGTACCTCGGCACGAAGGGCGCCCTCAAGGCCGCCATGCAGCGCCTCAAGGAGGTCGCCCGCGAGCAGATGCCCGCGGTCGGCAAGGCCGCCAACGAGCTGAAGAACGCCCTGGCGGCGGCGTTCGAGGCCCGCCAGGCCGCCCTCGCCGGCGCCGTGACCGGCAAGGCCCGCGGGCCCGCCGGCGACGTGACGCTGCCCGGCCGGCGCCCGAGGATCGGCCACCGGCACGTCATCACCCAGACCGTCAACGAGATCTGCGAGATCTTCGCGCGGATGGGCTTCACCGTCGCCACCGGGCCCGAGGTCGAGGACGAGCGCCACAACTTCGACGCCCTCAACATCCCCCCCGCGCACCCCGCGCGCGACCCGCTGGACAACTTCTACATCGACGAGCACACCATGCTCCGCAGCCAGACGTCCACCGTCCAGATCCGCGTGATGGAGTCGCAGCCGCCGCCCGTGCGGATCATCTCGCCGGGGCGCGTCTACCGCCCGGACACCGTCGACGCCACCCACTCCTTCATGTTCCACCAGGTCGAGGGGCTCTACGTCGACGAGGGCGTCACGATGGCCGACCT
>CAZXOC010000116.1:0-20792 GCA_964642165.1 uncultured Planctomycetaceae bacterium
ATCGCGGGCTTCTCGGCGGCCGGGAGCTCGCCGACCAGTGCGAGTGTGGCCCCGGTAGAGAGGCGAACCGTCTCGACCAGTTGCTCGACCAGTTGCCTGATGATCGGCGGGCGCTGGCCGCGTCTGGTGGCAACGAATGGCTTGCTTCCCTTCGGGTCGGCCACGTAGACCACCGCCCGTGCCTGCCCGTCGCGCACGAGCTCGACCGGGGGGTGCGCCGGCGCCTTCAGCCAGGTTACGGGCGTCAGGTCGGGCGGTCTCAGATCGGCCGGCCCAGGTTCAGCTCCGGCCAGCGCCGGAACCGCTATCGCAGCCGCCAAAGCCGTGGAAGCGATGAGTTGTTGCATGAGTCGTCCCATGGTTGTGCCGGTCTCGTCAAGTCACTTCGCCTGCACCCGGAGCCGGCCGAAGCGGAAATGCGCCAGCCACACCGCCCGCATCGGGGCCGTCCAGTAGTACTCGCGCGCCGGCTCCTTGCCCCGTCGGCCGCGCCGGCGTTCGAACTGGACCTCCACGGTTTCCGCCTTTCCCGGCGCGATGCCGAACGTCGCCGCCGGGCACTTGACCTCCACCGTCCACACGCCGCCTGCGTACGTCCTGCGGACCAGCTCCGGCTCCAGCGAACCTTCGAGCCTGCCTTCGCCGTCCATGGACAGGGACCGCTGGGGGTCGTTGTGCAGCATCGCCGGCGGGATCCAAAACGGCCTTGCCTCCACCTTCGCGGCCAGCTCGCGTTCCTTCTTCCCCGGCTTCACAAAGAGAGCCAGTTGGTCCGTCAGCATCGGCCCCATCGGCTCGTCGGCCTCGAACCGTACGAATAGCTCCTCCCCGCAGCGCGCCAATCGCACGCGGGTGGCCAGGTCGGGCGCCTCACCGAAGTTGCCCTGCACCAGCGTCACCGCCGGCAGTCTCGCCCAGGCCTTTGCGTCGGCGGGCGCCTTTCTCACCGCAGGCACTTCGTGACTCAGCGTCTTGCCCAACCACTGATGGGCAAGGTCCGCTTCCGCAAGGAAGGGCTCGAATCCCTTCTGCATCCAGGCGACGCGGCGGCGGTAGATGTTGGCCCCGTCGGCCGGGCAGGCGGCCAGCGCCTCTCGGAAGAGCTTCCTCAACGTGGCGATGACTTCGGCCGTGTACGTCTCGCCGTACATCTGGTCGGGCGGGATGTAGCTCTCGTCGAGCTCCCGGCTCCAGTGGACGTTCTCGTAGCGGTCGGTGACCGTCTTGTAGAGCTTCTCCGTCGTGGCAGCGGCCGGGCCGAAGAGGGTCATGCACTGGTCGTGCAGCAGCGCGTCCACGTCGGCGTTGCGGTCCCACAGCAGGCGGTGCCACAGCCAGCCCATGACGATCTCATACTGCGGCGGACTGCCCCCCGGACAGACGAACTCCCCGCTGGAGATGGCGTACGTGTCCTGGAGCCACTTCTGGAGATTGTGCGGGAAGAACAGCGGCGCTTTCGTGAAGTACGCCGGCCAGCAGATGTAGTTCCACTGGGACAGCCGCTCGCGCTTGCCTCCGAGCTTCTTGCTCCAGTCCCGAAGCAGTTTCAGGTTCCGCTCGTGCCAGTAGGGCTCCTTGCCCATGGTGGTGGACCACATCATGCAGACCTGCACGTCCAGGTTCTCCGGCAGGTCGAGGTCCGGCGGCAGCATGTGCCCCTCGTACGCGAGCATGCCCAGGCGCTTGTCCGGCCAGCGCTTGGCGATCTCCGCCGCGAACGCCACGCCGTGGCGGAACAGGAGGTTCGATGCGATCCCGAAGCGGCCGCGCTCGGGCTGGAGCTGCGGCTTGCATCGTTCGCACATGCACAGCCCTTTCTGGTCCCAAAGGTCCATCGGCTCGAAGGGAATCCATTTGGGCCCCGGATGGCCGTGCTCGCCGAACCAGCCGCCCTTGCCGTCGTAGACATCCTGCGTCACTTGCACTCGCGCCTTCAGGACGCCGGGATGCGAGTAGCAGGGGCAGTCCCGGCTGCGCGTACCGTCGCTCCGGATCACGGCGGCCCACTCCGGGTGATCACGGAAGAACTTGTTTCCGAAAAACCTGTCGGTATGGTTGATGACGGGAATGCCCGTGCCGGAGCCTTCGCGCGTCACGCGCATCCAGCCTGCCGGGTCGCCCCAGCTCTCGAACGCCCCCTTGCGGAAGGGGAAGTCCGGCGCCAGCTCCAGCTTGTAGTCCGCCGGCACGACGAGGGTCTTCACCGCGGGCGTCACGATGCCCAGATCGGGGTCCCTCGCGACGTGGAGGAAGAAGCGGTACCCGACGACGCGCTCGAGGAACTCGTACACGCCGTGCAAGGTGCCACGGTCGATCTCGCCAGGGACATTGTCCGCCCCGGCCGGCTTTACCTCCCCCAGGATGGCCACGCCGCGCGCGAAGGTCACGATGCGCAGGCCCTCCGGTCTGGTCGGCAGCGCCAGCTTGTGCTGTTCGCTCAACGCGCTGCGGCCCACCAGCAGCAGCGTGCCCGCGGCCGGCGCCTCGCTGGCCGGGACGATCTCCAGGCGGGCCCCGCCGGCCTTCTCGATGAACGCCTGGAGCTCCTCGGCGGCGTCCCTCTGCGCCATCGTCCTGGTCTTCCTGGTCTTGGGGTCGCGCTTCGAAAGGGGTAGATTGATCGGCTCGTCGGCGACCACAATCGTCGCCGCCGGTTTGCCGTTGTCCACCAACGTGATCGGCGCGGCCGCCGGCGCGGCGCCGGTCAGCGCAAGTACGCATCCCATAAGTGCCGTCAACTTGATGTGCATCGTCGTCACCTCTCTCTGAAGTGTCTACGTGTGTTCTGGACTACGTATCTCAGCGCTGTCCATGCGCGTGTCATCTACTTCGCCAAGACGAACCGTGGATAGAGCGCGGTGTTGACGGGTTGCGTTAGGCCGGGGGCCAACTGGATCCAGTAGCGGTGTCCGTCGCCGTCGTCATCGTCGAAGAAGACGGCGTTGAGCCCGAACTCCTCGCCGTCGTTCAGCCCGATGGCGGCCAAGGGCAGGCGCAGCTCATAGCGGGTGATGCTTGCTTTGTCGTCTCGCACCACCGCGCAGTCCGCGGCCCGTACCACGGCCTCGCCGTCGCCCTCGAACTGGTGGAGGGCGACGCCGTTCGCGCTCAGCGCCAGCGCCAGGTTCCAGTGGACGCCTTTCGACGTGACCAACCCCATCTGGAGTGAGTCGCCCTTCGCGATCCCGTCGCCGGTGTTCATGTTGGCGTGCCGGTCATCGGTGACCGCGGCCGCCACATAGAGGGCCTTGCCGTCCGATCCGAGGTACACCTTGGCGCTGATGTCGTCGGGGCCTCGCCAGGGGTCCTTGCAGTGGTAGAGGACGAAGACACGGTTCTGGAGCGGGTAGACGTCCTCTGCCCCCTTGATGGTCGCCAGGGGCTGGCCCCACTCGTCCAAGGCGCCGTCGCAGCGGACGGGACGGCCCAGGCGCGCGACGGCGCGCCGAATCGACCGGTCGAACCGGACCGGCGCCCGTCCTGCGATCGTGTCCCCCGCAGGGGCCGTGCGCGCGGCGCGCCAGCAGGTCTCCTGCGGGTGCCGGTCGGCATGCGCAGTGCGCACGTCGCAACGACCCGACGTGCACAGGTAGCCCGCGGAGTACAGTGGGTCGCCACGGAACACGGCGCCACGGACATCGGCCGGCCAATCGCGCGGCAACTCCGGGATGCCGCGGCCGTGCGTTCCCGCGAACTTGCGCCCGAGCGCGCTGCCGACCGATACCGGACGCTCGTAGAACCTGTGCGTGCTCAACTGCGCCAAGCCCCAATACGAGAGGCCGATGTCGTTCGGGTACGGATCCTGCGGCCCGCGGACGGCCTTTTCGTATTCGAGCTCCGTCATCGGGCGCAGGGCGGCCCAGGCCGTCCACGCCGCACAGTCCGCCCAGGAGAGCCACGGGCACGGCGCACCCGGTTTCTCCGCCGAGTAGGCGTAGTCGGGGGAGGTCCCGCTCCGAGTAACCCAGCGCCCCTGACCTTCAATGTGAAAGCGTTCACGCACCTGTGCCGGACTCAGCGTGTTCAGGAAGCCGGCGTACAGGTCCCGCGAGATATACAGGCACTTCATGCAGTAGAAGGCTGAGTAGCCGTTGGGGAAAGCCGCCGGGATCTCGCCGCCGTCCTCCGGCCTGAGACCGGCCGCCCAGAGCTTGCCTTTCTGACGGCCGGTCGGAATCGCGCCGGGGCCCGTCACCCGGTACGGCGGCGTCTCCTGGCCGTCGCCCTGCCTATTCCAGCCGGTGATGCCCATGTGGCGCGGTTCGATGTCCCGGCTGCCCTCGGTCCACGTGTAGAACCGGTTCCACTCCGTCCCGCCCGTACCCAGGTAGAACGCGCCCTCGGCCACGTACACCATCTCAATGCCGAACGCCTGCATTCGCACCTTCACGTCCTTCTTGATGCCCGGGATGGCCGCCAAGTCCCATACGGCCGTGACGCCGCGTGCCGCCACCACGTCGTCCGCGCCGTCGGTGCCCTTGCGCACGAACATGCCGACGAATCCGTCGTCGCCTCCCGGCACGGCGAACTCCAGCGGCGTGCCGTTTTTCTGCCCGTAGCCCGCCGGATTCACGACTTTGTCCGCTACGAGCCGGACAGGCTGCCAGGGTGTCTTGCCGTCGGCGCGTACCTTGAAGAACACCCAGGCCGCGTCGTGGAAACTCCCGTGCCGCCACGACTTTGCCCAGGAGATGTCGAACGTGACCGTCGCGGTCTTCGCGTCGCGCGGAGCG
Organism: uncultured Planctomycetaceae bacterium; assembly: GCA_964642165.1. GTDB lineage: Bacteria > Planctomycetota > Phycisphaerae > SM23-33 > SM23-33 > CAYRVX01. Next base: position 4,734 of record CAZXOC010000116.1, read on the forward strand.
ACCTTCACATTCTCGATCTTGAGGCCGTCCGCGCGGGCCGGGCCCGCGGCGAGGAGCAGGCCGGCCGCGAACGCGGCAATCCCCCATGTGTTGTTCTTCTGCCTGGTCATCATGCTCTCCTTGCTCCCGATCGAACGGGTCCGACCGATCATCGACCACCGACCGCTGATTGCTGCGTCACGGCGCCGTGCGCACACAACGGAAGCCGACGCTGTCCTGGTCCGCCACTCCAGCACGCTGCGACGTCCGCAACAAACGGTGGCAATCGCGCCTTCCCCCTTTCCCTCCACCGCGAACGATCAGGCTTCTCCAGCCCTCGGCCGGCTCCGGCGTGCCGCTGCCGTGCGTGCCCGCGAACCGGCGGGCGACGTGGTTGCCGACTTCAACCGTCGCCTCCCACATGTTGCCGCTGAGCTCCATGATCCCCCAGTACGAGGCGCCTGCCGCAACGCGCCCGCTGCCCGGCGTCGCGAAGATCCCCACGCGCAGCGGCCCGCCGATCGCATTGGCGGCATAGCTGCTGTCTCCCTTCTTCACGGTCCCGTTCCAGGCCGCATTGCCGCGCGTCACATCGGGTCCGTTCGCACCTTCCCAGGTGACGCGTTCGTCGGCCTGGCCTGGACTATGGAGCGCGTACCCGTCGTACGGGGGCTCCCGGTTGTTTGTGCCGGCGATGGCGGCCGTGCCCCAGGCGTATTCGCCGGGCACCGGCTTGAGCGGTCCGCGGCAGGCTTTCTCGAACTCGAGTTCCGTCATCGGCCGCAAGCCCGCCCACGCCGCGTAGGCCGGTCCGTCCAGTCCGGTCCGGCCGCCGCAGGCCACGTGGGGCGCATCGGTCTGGAGAACCGCCGGCGTGGCGGCGGACTGGGCGACCGTCCGCACAACACCGCCGCGGCGCGACACTTCCCGATAGGCAGGTCCCCGCGAGCCGGAAACCGCCAAACGGATCCTGTTCCGGTCGGCGTTCTCGCCATCTCCAATGAAGGCGCCGGCGGGGCCATCGACCTTCGCCCTTGCCAGACGGCCCTGCTTGGCCAGGCTCAGCGTACTGAGGAATGCCACGTACTGCCCCTGCCTGATCTCGTACTTCATGCAGTAGAACGCGGCATAACCCTTTGGGAAGGGCCCGGGAAGCGTTCGCGTGATGGCGCTGGTGAAGTCATCGGGCCAGAACCTGCCGATCGAGTCACGATTGCCCAGGCTTCGCTCGCCGTCGCCGCCGAGTGGGAGGGCCTCCTCGCTCTCGATCCGCAGGGGCGCGATCGTTCGGCCGGCGCAGAACTGGGCCGCCGGCTCCGGCGAGCCGTCTCCGGCCCAGAACGCGCATGTCGGCACGTAGACCATCTCGATGGCCAGGACCTTCAGTTCGACGGCCCCCGGGTCGGGCACGCGGTCTACACCGTGCAGCCAGCGCAATGTCACGCCCTTCCAGTCGTTCGGACCGTGGCCGGGCGCGCTGCGGCAGACGAACACCCCCATTCCGCGCTTGCCGTCGTTGCTCAGGCCCACGTCAAGTCTGGCTCCCGTAGGGGCCTCGTGGTCCGCCCCTTTCGTGGAAAGCGTCGCGTGCGTGTAGCCGTCGGCGCCGTGTTTGCGGAACTTGACGAATACCCAGGCTGCGTCCCAGTTCTCGAGCTTGAGCGTGCCTTCGCCGCCGTGCTGCTCCGGCGCCACCTCCCACGCCGCGCGCCAGGAATGACCCCAGGCGATGTCAAACGTAATGGCGCTTGCGCCCTCTGCGCCGGACGGCTTGACGGCCACGTTCTCGATCCGGATCGGGTCGGCCCTGCCCGTGCCCCGGAACCGCGCCTCGGGATCGTTCCCGGCCAAAGCCGTTGCTGCCGCGAACGCGGCGAGGGCGGCCGGCAGTGCGTGGCCTGCTGCAAGTCGTACTGTCATGGCTTGTCCCTTCCGTTTTCTCAGGATGCCATCGATTCCTATGTGTACCGAACAGCGACGATCGACCGGGCTCACAGCCCACGGCCCGCTACCCGTCTTTCGCGGGTTTGCCTCGGGGCGGTGCGCACCGCGCGCATACGTGGGTCGTGTGTGCGCGCGGGCTTGCAGAAGCCGGCTGCGAGGCGGTCCGACACGCGATGGCGCTGATGCCCATCAGCACGGCCCTCGCCTCCGACACCACCTCCTCCGCAGCGAGACCCGGCGCCGACGGCATCGGCCTGCGGCCAGTCCGCGGGCAGGGCCGTCGTGCCGCGACCGTGCGCCGCCTTGAATGCCAGGCCCCTGGCGTTGCCGGCCGAGACCACGCGTTCGCCCTGTCCGCTCTTGCCCGAGTGCCAGGCCCCCGTGGCAAAGGGGCTGAGGCCCCAGTACGAGGGGCCCGTCTCGTCCGGCACCGGCTCGCGCGGCCCGCGGACGGCCTTCTCCAACTCCAGCTCCGTCATCGGCCGCAGGCCCGCCCAGGCCGCCCACGCCGCGCCGTCCGCCCAGGACAGCCCGTGGCCGCCGAACGACCCCCCTCTTGTCTCCCGCGGGTCTCCGACATAGGTGACATTCGGAGGAGTCCCGGAACGTTTGATGCCCTCGGAGATACAGCGTTCGTTCGCCTCCTTCGGCGTCAGCGTGTTGAGGAAGTCGGCGTACTGTACGCACGAGATCGGATACTTCATGCAGTAGAACGCCGCATAGCCGTTTGGGAAAGCCGCCGGGATCTCGCCGCCGTCCGGCAGCGCGGCGTTTGCCGCTATGAAGGGCCCGGAGTCTCTTGCCCAGAGCCTGCCGTTCTTGCGGCCGGTCGGGATCGCGCCGGCGCTCGTCACGCGGAACGGAAGCGCCTGCTGGCTTCCGTCGGTGTACCGGTAGAAGCCGTTCTGCTCCAGTCCGCCGGAGCCCAGGTAGAACGGTCCCTCGGCCACGTACACCATCAGGGCCCCGAATCCCCGGATATCCACCGTGGGAACATCCCCATTCCCATTCCTCATGTCCCACACTGCTGTCACCCCGCGCGCATCCATCGGGCCCGGTGCGCCGAATCGCGCCATACGGAGGAACACGCCGGTGAATCCGTCCTTGCCGTCCGGCACGACGAACTCAAGCAGCGTGCCCTTGTCCTGCCCGTAGCCCGTGGGATTCAGCACCTTGTCGGCGGCCAGCCTCACATGCCGCCACTCTGCTCGGCCCGCCGGCCGCGCCTTGAAAAACACCCAAGCCGCGGTGTGGCTGATCTCATTCCGGAAAGCACACTTGCGCTCCCAGGAGACTCCCTGCCAGGAGATGTCGAAGCGGATGGTCGCGGTCTTCGCGTCGCGCTGCACCACGGCCACGTTCGTGATCCGGACGTGTGCGCGCGCCGCGCTCGCGCCCGGCAGCACAGCGCAGGCGATCGCCACGGCCCGTGCAAAGGCCAATGCGTACCCGTTAGCCGATCGACTCATGGTCCATTCCTTTCGTCTACTTCGCCAGGACAAAGCGCGGGTAGAGCTTGGTGTTGACGGGTCGCGTCAGGCCCGGAGCCAACCGGAGCCAGTAGAGGTTCTTGTTGCCATCGTCATCGTCGAAGACGGCGATGTTGAAGCCGAACTTGGCGCCGCCCTTCAGGCCGAGGGCGCTCAGCGGAATTCGCAGTCCGTATCGGGTGCGTTTGGCCTTGGCGTCCCGACCTACGAATCGCTCGGCCTTCTTCGCCACGACGTCACCTCTGCCCTCAAACTGCTGGAAGGCCAGGCCGCCGGGGGTCAAGGCTGTCGCGGCGCTGTAGTGGACACCTTCGGGAGTGAGGAGGGCGAACTGGAGGGCGTCGCCGTTCGTGATCTCGCGGCCGGACTTGTTGTTGGCATGCCGGTCGTCACTCACGACAGCCCCTACACACAGGGCCTCGCCGTCCCAGCCCAGATAGACCTTGGCGCTCGTGTCGTCGGGCCCGCGCCAGATGTTCCTGGTGTGCTCGTTCGGCGCAAAGCGGTTCTGAACGGGATAGACGTCGGCCGGATCGTCCAGTGTAGCCAGCGGCTTGCCCCAGCCGTCGGGCACACGATTCAGGCCGACCTTGCTCAGATGTGGCACGGAGAGAACCGTCCCGGCCGGGAACCTCCTGAGCACAGGCGCCGCGGTGCCCGCCGGCGCCGTGCGGACGGCGCGCCAACCCGCGAACGGATGGTTGCGCCGGTTGGAGTGACAGGTGATGGACTTGATCCGTCCCGAGGTGCACAAGTTGCCGATCCTCTGGTATCCCATGCTGAAGGCGTAGTCACCGCGATAGGCGATACAGTCGGTATCGGCGGGCCAGTCCGGGGGAAGATCGGGCGTGCCGCGGCCGTGCGAACCGGCAAACTTGCGGCCGTCGGCGCTGCCGGCGGCAATGGGCCGTTCGTAGATCGCCCCCGTGTTGATGCCGAGAAGGCCCCAGAAGGACGGGCTCGCGTCCCACTTCGGGACTGGATTCTGGAGTCCTCGAATGGACTTCTCAAACTCCAGCTCGGTCATCGGGCGCAGGCCCGCCCAGGCCGCCACGGCAGCGCCGTCCGCCCAGGACAACCAGGGACACCGCCTGTCCGGCGCGGTCGCCGTATAGGTGCAGTGCGGCGCCTGGCCCGAACGGGCGATGGCCACGCCCTGGAAGTCGCAGTACCAGTGCGTCTCCGCCCGCTCGGCGCCGATCGTGTTCAGGAAGCCGGCGTAGAGCGACTGCTTGAAGTGCGGGTACTTCATGCAGTAGAAGGCCCCATAGCCGTTGGGAAAGCTCGCCGGAATCTCGCCGCCGTCCTCGGGCGCGATGCCCGTGGCCCAGAGCTTGCCTTTCTGGCGGCCGGTCCGGATCGCGCCGGCACTCGTCACCCGGTACGCGGGGGTGCTCGTGCCGTCGGCCGCGTACGCATGGAAGCGGTTCAACGCCGTGTCTCCCGAGCCCAGGTAGAACGGGCCCTCGGCCACGTAGGCCATCTCGATGCCGAAGGCGCGCAGTTCCGTGTGCCGTGTTCCCGTCGTGGCGGACCCCGTGGTCGCCGTCACGTCCCAAACGACCGCCACGCCGCGTGACTTCACATCGCCATTGCCGTCCTCGGCCCGCCGCACGAACAGGCCGACACGATCGTCCGGCACGACGAACTCCAGCGGCGTTCCGTCCTTCTGTCCGAAGCCCGCGGGGTTCACGGCCCTGTCCGCGACCAGACGCACCGGCCGCCAATCGGGCTTCTTGTTGATCCGCGCCCTGAAGAACACCCAGACCGCATCATGGAAACTCCCGTGCCGCCAGGAGTTCTCCCAGGCAATATCGAATGTCACCAGCGCGGTCTTGTCGTCGCGCGCGGCGATCTTGACGTTCTCGATCGTTGGAGTGGCGGCCGACGTCGCGGCTTTCCCTCCTTCGCCGGCTGCGGGGGCCTCGGCACCGGACGATCGGCCCCGGCCGGCAACGGGCGCCTGGGCCGCTTCCTTGGGCGCCGTGCGCACGCCGCGCCACACGTACCAGCCGCGCCGCTCGGGAGCGGCGGGGTCCGCGGCGCCCTTGCGGTTCGAGGGGTGGATGTAATCCCAGCCTCCGCGCGTGCCGCTTCCGACGCCGTCGGCCTGCGGCCAGTCCGCCGGCAGTTCCGGCGTGCCGCGGCCGTGGGTGCCCTTGAAACTCCGGCCCTTGGCATTGGCGACGGTCACCGGGTGCTCGGCCCAAGTCATCCACTCCGACGAGTCGTACATGCCCCAATAGGATGGATAGCCGATCTTGTGGGACTGCGGGGTTCCCTGGGCCCAGCCCGGCTCCATGGGGCCGCGCATGGCCTTCTCGTACTCGAGTTCGGTCATCGGCCGCAACCCGGCCCAGGCCGCATAGGCCGCGGCTTGCGCCCAGTTCAGCCCCTCCTGATGGTGACCCCAATCCTGTTCAGTCGACCAGTAGACGTGGTTGGGAGGCGTGCCCTTGCGTTCCACGGGCGTCTTGCGCTGACGGTAGAACCCGGCCGCCTGCTCGGGCGGGAGCGTGTTCAGGAAATCGGCGTACGGCCCACGCTTGATGTGGGACTTCATGTAGTACATGGCCGTGTACCCGTTCGGGAACTCGGCGGGGATCTCGCCGCCGTCGGCCGGCTCGGCGCCCAGCGCCCAGAGCTTGCCCTTCGCGCGTCCCGTGGGAATCGCGCCGGGGCCGGTGACCCGGTACGGGGTGTCAGTGCGGACGCGGTCGATGAACATGTGGAAAGCGTTCGGCTGCTTGCCTTCCCAGCCCAGGACGAACGGCCCTTCGGGCACGTAGACCATCTCGACGCCGCACGCGCGCACCTCGGCCTTGACGTCCTTCGTGACGCCCGTGGCCGCGGTCAGATCCCACACGGCCGTAACCTTGGTCGCCTTGACTGTGCCCTGGCCGAACTCCGCCCGGCGCAGGAACATCCCGACGAAACCGTCCGGGCCGTCCGGCACGATGAAGTCCAGGGGCGTGCCGGCGGCCTGACCGTAGCCCGCAGGGTTCAGCACCCGGTCCGCGGCCAGCCGGACGTGTTGCCACTTGGTCGCGCCCGCCGGCTTGACCTTGAAGAAGACCCAGGCCGCGTCGTGGTTGACTTCGTGACGCCAGGATCGCTCCCAGGTGACGTCGAAACTGATCGTCGCGGTTTTCGCATCGCGCGGCGTGACGGTTGCGTTCCTGAGCCTCAGGGTCATTGCCGCGTCGTACCAGCCCGCCCACGCCGCGCTCGCGCCCAGCAGCACAGCGCAGGCGACCGCCGCCGCCCGGGGGCAAGTGAATGAATACCCGTTGCCAAGCCGACTCATCTCTCACTCCTCTCATCTACTTTGCCAGGACGAAGCGCGGGTACCGGGCGGTCTTGCCGCTGATCATTGGGACCGATACGGGCGCGCCGCCGCGAGGCAGGCCCGGAGCCATGCCCGGCGCCAACTGCAGCCAGTGGCGGAGGCCGCTGCCCTCGTCGTCGTAGAGGACAGTGTTGAGGCCGAACTCCTCACCGGGCTTCAGGCCGATAGCAGCCAATGGCAGGCACAGCTCGTAGCGGGTGATCCGGGTCTTGTCGTCCCGCACCACGGCGCAGCCGACGGTCTTCAGCAACGTGTCACCCTTGCCCTCCCACTGATGGAAGCGGATGCCGTCCTTCGTCAGTGCAAGCCCGAGGTTCCAGGTGACACCTTTCGGTGCAGCCAGCCCGATCGTCAGGGCATCCCCGTTGATGAGATCTTTGGCACTTCTCGTGTTGGAGTGCCGGTCGTCGGTCACCTCGGCCGCCAAGCAAAGGGCCTCGCCGTCCCAGCCCAGGTAGACTTTGGCGCTCAAGTCCACAGGTCCCTGCCAGGGCTTGAGGAGGCGGCCGTAATAGTCGAACGGTTCGAAACGGTTATGGACGGGGAAGAGGTCGGCGGGTCCGTTGAGGGTCAGCGGGGGCTTGCCCCACTCGTTCAGGACAGCGTCGGCGCGCGCGGGACGGGGCAGCCGCCCAATGCGCCGCACCATCCGGGCCCCAAGCCGGCCAGTGACGGGTACCGCGGCCGCGTCGCCCGCCGGCGCCGTACGCGCGGCGCGCCAGCCGATGTTCGGTCCGCGAAGCAATCGGACGGTGATCGCCTTGATGCGGCCCGAAGTGAGCATGTGGTAGACGGAGTAATACCGTCGAGCCGGCGCCTTGCCGCGGAACACGGCGGCACCAAAGAGGTCCGTCGGCCAATCGGCGGGCAAGGCCGCTGTGCCTCTGCCGTGCGTGCCCGCGAACCCGCGCCCGGCGGCGCTCCCCGCCGATATCGGACGCTCCATCTCCCCCTGGTTCACATCGCCGAGGCCCCAGTACGACGGGGTCGCATCGTAGCGAGGGTCCGGATCCTGCGGCCCGCGAATGGCCTTCTCGTACTCCAGCTCCGTCATCGGGCGCAAGCCCGCCCAAGCCGCATACGCCGCGCCGTCCGCCCAGGACAGCCAACGGCACCGCCCGTCCGGGGCCGACGCCGTAAAGCGGTAGTTCGGGGACTCCCCGGAACGTTTGATTGCGGTGCCATGAATGCCGGGATAGTAACGCTCCTTCGCCCCAGTGTCGGTCAGCGTGTTCAAAAAGCCGGCGTACTGGGCCTTGGTAATATGCGGGAACTTCATGCAGTAGAACGCCGCGTAGCCATTGGGGAAGGAGGCCGGGACTTGGCTGTTGTCCTGCGGCGCGATGCCTGCCGCCCACAGTTTGCCCTTCTGCCGGCCGGTCGGGATCGCGCCGGCGCCCTTGACCAGGTACGCCGGGGTCTCCGAGATTTCCTGGGTGTCGTCGACGTACATGTGGAACCGGTTCAGCTCCTTCCCGCCCGAGCCCAGGTAGAACGGCCCCTCCGCCACGTAGACCATCTCGATCCCGAAGGCCTGCATCTGTACCTTCGCGTCTTTCTTGACGTCCGCGTTGGCTGTGAAATCCCAGACGGCCGTGACCTTGCGCGCCATCACCGCGCCCTTGCCTTCGCTCGCGCGCCGCACGAACATGCCGACGAACCCGTCGTCACCGCCCGGCACGACGAACTCCAGCGGCGTGCCGCCGTTCTGCTGGCTGAAGCCCGTCGGGTTCAACACCTTGTTCGCGGCCAGCCGGAGATGCTGCCAGGGCAACTTGTCACCGGCCTGGACCTTGAAAAACACCCAGGCGGCGTCGTGGAAGCTCCCGTGGCGCCACGAGTTTTCCCAGGATATGTCGAACTTCACGATCGCGGTCTTCGCGTCGCGCGGAGCCACCGTCGCGTTCTCGATTCGCAGGTCATCGGCGCGAGCCGCGCCCGCGACAAGCAACAGGGCGCAGCTCAGGGCCCATGCTTTCCGCTTGCCGTTCTCCATCTCCCGGGTCATCGCACTCTCCTCTGTCCGCTTGCCCACCGATCCGACGGATCACTGTTCACGGATTACCCGGCGCCGTGCGCACGCAACGAAAGCCTTCGGCGAAATGCCGCGAACCCCCGTAGAGCGCGGATTGCCCCGCGACGCGACGGTTTGACGCGCGAAAACCGTCAAAGCCGCCCCAGCCGCCGGCATGAGAGCTGTACGGGCAACCGCCGCCACGGTGCCCCAAGAGGATGTCCGGCCATGGCGATTCGCCGCCGTCGCCATGGTTGCCCGCGAAGATCCGTCCCCTCCGGTGGCCCACCCATACCGCACCCTCGACCAGGTTCCCCGTCAAGTCCAGAATCCCCCAGTACGATGCGCCCGAGCTTACGCGGTCGCTCGTGGGCGTGGCGAAGACGCCCACGCGCAGCGGCTCGTTCGTCCGCATCACCGACACGTTGCCGTGCGTCGCGTCCGGACCGTTCTCTCCCTCCCAGACAACGGTCTCGTCCGGTTTGCCGGCATTCTGTAGCTTGTACCGGCCCGCGCCTGGGGTCATGCCGACTATCCGGTCCGTTCCCCAGGCGTACTCGTTCGGCGCGGGCCGCAGCGGTCCGCGGCAGGCCTTCTCGAACTCCAACTCGGTCATCGGCCGCAAGCCGGCCCAGGCCGCGAACGCCGCGCCGTCGTCGTGCCTGAGGAAGTTGCAGGCCACGTGAGGGGCGTCGGTTTCGTACACCGCCGGCTTGCCGGGCTTGACGATATCGCCGGAGGCAACAAAGGACCCCCGTTGGATCACCACCTGCTCGCAAACCTCGGCAATGCCCGAAACGGCGATCTTGATCCCATTGCGATACCGGCTGCCAGACATGTGGCCTCCGGCCCCGGTGGGTAGCATGACCAAGGTGCCGCCCGGGGCCTCGTGGCCCTTCATATCCTTCTTATCGTTCCCCTGCCTCTCCGTGCGCTGGCGCTGCCCGGCGTAGGAGAGCGTGTTGAGAAAACCCACGTACTGCTGCTGCGTAATCTCGTGCCTCATGCAATAGAACGCCCTGTAGCCCTTCGGGAACTGCCCGGGAAGCGTCCGCGGCAGGTCGCTGTTGAAGTCGTCGGTGAGGTTGACGTCCATTCCGGCAGTATCGCGGTTGTTGAGCATCTGGGCGGTTTCGCCGCCCAGCGTGAGCGCACGCTCGCTCTCGATCCGGAAGGGATTGGCGCTGTAGCCGGCCGAGAACTGGCCCGTCACGTGGTCCGTCGAACCGTCGCCGGCCCAGAACGCGCACTGCGGAACGTATACCATCTGCAGCGCGAACACCTTGAGATCGACGGCGCCGGGGCGGTCCACGCCGTCGGCGCCGCGAAGCCAGCGCAACATCACGCCCTTGAAGTCGTTCGGGCCGTGGCCGGGCGTCTTGCGGTAGACGAACACCCCGACCCCGCGCCGGCCGTCGCCGGTCAGGCCGACCTCGAGGACCGCTCCGGCGGGAACCCGATGATCGGCCCTGTTCGTCGAGAGCATCGCGTGCGACCACTCGTCGGCGCCCGGCTTGCGGAACTTGACGAACACCCAGGCCGCGTCCCAGTTCTCAAGCTTCAGCGCGCCTTTGCCGCCATGCTGATGTGCAGGCACTCCCCACGCCGCACGCCAGGAGTGATTCCAGGCCAGGTCGAACGTGATGGAATTCTGCCCGGCGGCCGGGCCGTCGGAGTGCCGCACGTTTGCGATCCGAATGGGATCGGCCTTGCCCGTGCCCCGGAACCGTGCTTCCGCATGGCCGTCCGCCAATGCACCCGAGTCGCCCGCCAGCAACAGGCCGCAGACCATCGCCAATTGGGCGGACCGGCCCGCCTGCCGTCTGCCGTTCCTCGTTTGCCTGTTCATCGTGGCTGCCCTTTCTGTTGCTGGGTCTTGTGTTCCGTATTGAGTGTTCACCGCCCTATTCCCCTCGGTACCGTGCGCACGCCGCGCCATTTGTGCGAGGGGCACCGTTCGGGATCGGCAATGGAGGCTAGCAAGCGGTCCGACAGCCGCGCACGCGGCATATCTTCACATTTCGAATTCGTGAAGATCGAGAAGAGCCCGGGAGCCGACACCCGCGCACGCGCCACATCGAGACCCCTCGACGAATACCAGATGCAGCGCAACCCGGAGCCAACCGCATCGGCCTGCGGCCAGTCCGCCGGCAGGTTCAGCGTGCCGCGGCCGTGCGTGCCCCTGAACCGGCGCCCCGCGGCGTTGCTGACCGTGACCGGACGTTCGCACTGCTGGTCGCCCTTCATCGCGTTCCAGACCCACGTGTTATAGCCTGAGACACCCCAGTACGAAGGGCCGACCTCACCCGGTATCGGCTCGCGCGTGCCGCGCACGACCTTTTCGCACTCCAGTTCCGTCATCGGGCGCAAGGCCGCCCAGGCGGCAAACGCCGCGCCGTCTGCCCAGGACAGACCGAGACACCCCGGGCCCTGCCGCGCCCCGCCTGGCTTGCCGTAATAGCCTCTCTCCGGGGACTTCTTTAGCAGGCCATGGGATCTGGTACCCGGGTAGCGTTCATTCGCCTGCTCTTCATTGAGGGCATTCAGAAATTCCGCGTATTGGTTGGCGATGATATGGTATTTCATGCAGTAGAAGGCCGCGTAGCCGTTGGGCAGCGACGCCGGAATCTGGCCGCCGTCCTCCAACGGGCCGCCGTGGTTACGGACCCAAAGCATGCCGGGCTTCCGCCCGGTCGGGATCGCGCCGGGGCCCGCCACCCGGTACGGCTTGGTCTGCTGGCTGCCGTCCGTGTACTGGTAGAATCCGCCCACCTCCAGCCCGCCCGAGCCCAGGTAGAATGGCCCCTCGGGCACGTACACCATCGCAATCCCGAACGCCCGGAGGCTCACCTTCGTGTCCTTCGTGATGCCCTGGTTGCCCGTGAAGTCCCAGACGGCCTTGACGCCGCTCGCCGCCAGTGGGCCCTCGCCGGGGGCCGCCCGCCGGACGAACACACCAGTGAACCCGTCGTTGCCGTCGGGCACGATCAGGTCCAGCCGCGTGCCGCCTGCCGCCTGGCCGTAGCCCGTTGGATTCAGCACCTTGTCCGCCGCCAGCCGAACATGCTGCCAGTCCGGCTTATCGTCGTCTCGGACCTTGAAGAACACCCAGGCCGCATCGTGATTGTGCTTGTCGCGCCAGGACTTGTTCCAGGAGATGTCAAACGTCAGCGTACGGGTCTTCGCGTCGCGCGGGCTCGCCGCCAGGTTTTCGATCGACACCTTCCAGCTATCCCAGCCGGTGGAGCGGAGAACCGGGGCCCCGCTTCGGGAGCGCACCGGTCGGGCCGGCATGGGTTCCGGATCCGGCAGGGCGGCCGCCAGGGGGACGATCTTCGCCGTGCGCACGCAGCGAAAGGTGACGTTCATGGACATGGTCCGGTTCATGTCCATTCCCGCTGCGGCCACCAGCATTTCGCGGTCCGACGTGCGCAGCCGGTTGTGTTCGTTCGAGCCCGTCCACGAGTTGATGGCCCCGCCGCGAACCCCAAAGCCCCACCCCCTCTCTCTCGGCTCCACCACCCTCTTAGACCAGTCTCCGTGCGTGCCGGCGAAACGGCGCCCCGCCCAACTGCCCACCGTCATCACGCGCTCCCACAAGCTGCCGCTGAGCTCCAGGATCCCCCAGTACGACGCGCCCGCCGCGACCCGGTCGCTGTGGGGCGTCGCGAATACCTCCGCGCGCAGCAGCGGGATCGAAACGGCACCGGGCCGGAACGGCCGGGGGCTGTTGCCCTTGCGCAGGATCGATCCGTCCCATACGGCATTGCCGTGGGATGCGTCCGGCCCGTTGTCCCCCAACCAGACGACGGATTCTCCGGGTGTCCGGGCGTTCTGGAGCGCGTACCCGCGGGGCCCGGTGCTTTGCGCGGGTTTCTGAAAGGCCCTGCCGGTCGGCCATGGATGATAGGACGTGCCGGCGATCCCCGCTGTCCCCCAGGCGTATTCGTCGGGCACGGGCAGCAGCGGTCCGCGGCAAGCCTTCTCGTACTCCAACTCCGTCATCGGCCGCAACCCGGCCCAAGCCGCGTAGGCCGCGAAGTCGCTCGACAACAGGCACCGGCAAGGCACATGGGGCCGGTCGCTCTCGTGGATCGCAGGCGTCCCAGGCTTGCCCGCCGCCGCGATCTTGATCCCGGTCAGAGGCCGGCCTTCGCGGCACTCGATCGGCGCCAGGCCGGCCTGCCGCTCGGAGCCGACCGTGTTGAGAAACTCCAAATACTCTCCTTCCGTGATCTCGTGCCGCATGCAGTAGAAGGCCGCGTACCCCTTCGGAAACCGCACGGGAAGCGTCTTCGTGCCGCCGCTGGTGAAATCGTCCGGCCACAAGTACATCCCGATCCCGTCGCGGTTGAGCAGGTTCTTGCGGCTCCGGCCGCCCAGCGTGATCTCGCCCTCGCTTTCCACGCGGTAGGGATCGGCGCTGTTGCCGGCCGAGAACTGCCCCGCCACGACGGTCGTCGAGCCGTCGCCGAGCCAGAACGCGCACTGCGGTACGTAGACCATCTGGATGGCGAGCAGCTTGAACTCCACGGCGCCGGAGTCCTCTATGCCATCCGCCTTGTGCAGCCAGCGCAGCGTCACGCCCTTCCATTCGTTCGGGCCGCTGCCAGCCGTCGCGCGGTAGATGAACGCCCCAACGCCGCGCTTGCCGTCGTCGCTCACCCCAACGTCCAGCTTCGCTTCGCCGGGAACCGAATGGTCGGAGGCCTTGGTCGATAGCGCGGCGTGCGACCAGCCCTTGTCGCCGCCCTTACGGAACTTGGCGAACACCCAGGCCGCGTCCCAGCTTTCGAGTTTCAGCGCGCCTTTGCCGCCGTGCTGCTGCTCGCCCACTTCCCAGGCTGCCCGCCAGGACCAGTCCCAGGCCAGGTCGAACGTGACCGAGCTCTGCCCGGCGGCCGCGCCATCCAGCCGCCGCACGTTTTCGATTCGAATGGGATCGGCCTTCCCCGTGCCCTTGAACCGCGCGGCCGCATGGCCGTCCGCCATGACGACAGATGCGTTCAGTAGGAGCGCCGCCGCGCCCAGCTGCACCAACCCACACACTGTCCGCATCTCGTTTCTTGTTCTCCCGTTCATTATGTTCACTCTTTCCGTTCGTCGGACCGGTCGGACCGGTCGGACAGACCGGACTGTCACTGACCACTGGTACTGTTTACGTTTCACGGCCCGACTCCCTTCGGTGCCGTGCGCACGCCGCGCCAGCCATAGTCGGCTCGTCCCGGCGCCACGGTGTCCGCCAGCAGGCGGTGCGACGGACGCCCGGCTACGCCGTAACCGCCGCGAATCCCGGCTCCGACGGCATCGGTCTGCGGCCAATCCGCACGCAGTGTCGGCGTACCCCGACCGTGACTCCCTCGGAAGCGCCGTCCCACGGCATTGCCCACCGTCACCGGACGTTCGCGCGGCAGCCGCCATCCGTTGATGCTCTGGACTTCCCAGTACGAGGGGTGGTCCAACCTGTCCCCCGTATCCCACCCCGGCTCCATCGGCCCGCGCGTGACTTTCTCGTACTCCAGCTCGGTCATCGGACGCAGGCCTGCCCAAGCCGCGAATGACGCGCCGTCGGCCCAGGACAACGCGACGCAAGCACGCCGACGGTCCGGTGAGCTACAGGTGTAGTTGGGTGGCTCTCCGGAACGGCTGATCTGCTGGTGCCGGACCTTGTCGGTATAGCGCTTTGCGGCCTGCGCGGCGTCGAGCATGTTCAGAAAACCAGTGTAATGCCCCACCTGAACGTGGTATTTCATGCAGTAGAAGGCCGCATAGCCGTTGGGGAAGGCCACCGGGATCTCGCCCTTGTCCTCCGGCTGGGCGCCTCGCCTCGCCCAGAGCTTGCCTTTCTGCCGTCCGGTCGGAATCGCGCCGGCGCTGGTCACCCGGTAGGGCAAGGTGTGCTGCGTGCCGTCCGTGTACTTATAGAACCGGTAGGGCTCCGTTCCGCCCGAGCCCAGATAGAATGCCCCCTCGGGGACAAACACCATCTCGATCCCGAACGCCCGTACGCTGACCTTCGTGTCCTTCGTAATCCCCTTGTTGGCCGCAAGGTCCCAGATGGCCGTCACCTTGGTTGCCGCCACCTTGCCGATGCCATACTCCGCCCGCCGCACGAACATGCCGAGGAACCCGTCGTCGCCGTCGGGCACGATGAAGTCCAACCGCGTGCCGCCCTTCTCCTGGCTGTAGCCCCTGGGGTTCAGCACCTTGTCCGCGGCCAGCCGGACGTGCTGCCAGGCCTTCTGGCCCTCGGCCCGCACCTTGAAGAACACCCAGGCGGCATCGTGATTGGCCTCGTGGCGCCAGGAGCCCTCCCAGGCGATGTCGAACCGCACGGTCGCGGTCCGCCGGTCTCGCGGGACGACGGTCACATTCTCAATCCGCAGCTTTCCTGCGCGGGCCACCCCCGCGATCAGCAGCAGAACGCAGGCAGACGCAACCGTTTGGCTCCTCGAGAATCTACGTCCGTCGCTCAGGCGACTCATGGCACGTCCCTTTCTGGCCGCAGCTTCCCGCCTATCTCGGATCTGAACCGTCACCGGACTTCTCGAACTTCCTGTAGAACCTCCCTCGCCAGGGCCGGATCTTCACCGTCTTCGAATCGCTCGGCTTGTCCGCGAATCCCACCCACCACGGGTCCAGCGATGGCGGAAGTGGGGGACGCGGCGGCGCCAGCTCCCCCACGGCCCAGCGCGGGCCTGGACGAGGAAACTCCCATTTCGTCCCCGGCGGGATCGCCCCGAGGTGCTTGTGAACGTCCATGTACTCGGCGGCGTCGAAGCCGCACTCCTTGGCGGCGGCCCGGACGTACTGCTCGCTGACGGCGAAGCTCACCCGGTTGATCTCTATCTCCTCGCCAAGCTCTCCCTCGTCAACGAGGCCGCGAAGAGACGGCGGCATGACGTCGCGGAAGTAGGTGTCCCGCCCCACGAGAGGTCCTTTGCTGCGCGAGCAGAGGACCCTCGGGGGCGCATGCTTGCCCGCCTCGATCAAGGGCCCGACGCACAGGTTGTTCTTCTGGATCTCCAGGCCTTCCTTCCACGGCAGGCCGCTACAGAAGTCCCAGTCGCGGGCGTAGATGATGTTGTTGGCCACCAAGTTGTCGTCCTTGAAGTACTTCCCGTGCCGCGTGCTGGTGCCCCACGAGACGCCGCTCTTGGCGTTGATGAGCGTGTTGTTCCGGATGATCATGCCGCTGAGGGGGTGGAATCCCCCGCGCGACCATGCACTCCCGCCGGGCGTGCTGAACTTGAAGATCACCGACCAGGGGATGCCGTATTCGG
>CAZXOC010000117.1:0-20777 GCA_964642165.1 uncultured Planctomycetaceae bacterium
GGGGCGGCAACGGGCGGGTCCGCCTCGAGCGGTCGGTCGGCAACAACTGGGCCCGCACCGACGCCTACAAGGACAAGTGCGACGGCGTGTTCGTGTCAGGCTTCCGCAGCGTGAAGGCAGCCCCGAAGACGACGCCCGTCGAGCTGGCCGCCACCCTGTGGACCGACACGCCGCACGATCGTGTTTCCCGGGCGGCGGCGGCCGTGCGACCCCTCGAGCCGCTGCCGCCGGGTTGGAAGGGGCAAATCATCGACGACCCGCGCAGACCGGGCACGCGCCACGTTACGGTCGCGAACCTCTTCGGGCGGGAGACGTCGGCCACGATCGACGTCTCGATGCCGGAGGGGGCCGCCGTGCTGTCCCCCGGCACGACGGTGACCGGCCGGACCGGCCGGATGTGCCTCCACCTGAAGGCCCTCGAGACGTTCGGCGAGTCGGGGGAGGTCTATGCCGAAGTCCTCGACGGCGGCGCGGTGGTCGCCCGGCGCGTGACGGCCGCGCGCTACGTCTTCCGGTCCGCCGACGGCAAGCCGGCGCGCCTGGCGCTGCGGTACACCCGGCGGGCGGCGGAAACGCTTATCTGGACCGACGTCGGCAGCGGCAAACGGCGACCGGTCAAGGCGGCGGGTGACGTGCCGCGGTTCGTCGTGGACCTCAACGGGCCGGGTCGCCTCGATATCCAGCGCCCTGCCGCCGATCACGTCGGGCCGGCCGTCGAGATCGCCGACATCCGCGTGCGCAACGGAGACTCGGTCCGCGTTGAGGTGAAGGCCGCCGACCAGAGCGGCATCGCCGGCATCGACCTGTTCTGCAGCGGGCAGTCGCTGGGCGCCCGTGCGTCGCCGCCGTATGTCTGGATCCATCGCCCCGGCAAGGGCAGCCACACGTACCATGCCGTGGCGACCGACGCGGCGGCCCGGGCCAACCGGCGATCCTCGTTCCGGCGGACGGTGGACGTCGGCGGTACCGACCGATAGGGAGCCCAACGATGGCAGGCACGTGTTCTGATCTCATGCGGACGGCAACGGCGTGCGTCGCAATGGCCCTCGCTTCGCTAGCGCCCTTGGCCGCCGATGCCCCGAAGGCGCCGTCTCCGTCGGCCCGGCCGGCGTGGTGGAAAGCCGAGACCGCGCTCTCCGAAAAGGGCACTCTGTCGCTCTCGGACAAGGCGTGGTGGGCCAAGGCCCGGGCGCTCGAGCCGGGTAAGCACACGATGCTGCGCAGTGCCCTGGCCGGCGGGGGCCGTATGCTCGTCCGGCGCGAGCGATCGAGCGCCAAGAGCAAGGCCCCGGACCGGCTCGTCTGGGTGATCGATGACGACGGCGACATGCCCGACGGCGCCGCCGACGGCGACACCGACAGCGATTGCTACGTGGTCGATTACGGCGCCGACGGCACGGTGGACCGCATGGTCGATTACCTCGACAACGACGGTGACGACGACCCCGACGAGATGGAAATCCGCTACTTCCACAAGGGCCAACTGCGGATCGCCTGGTTCGGCTTCGACCTGGACGACGACGGCAAGATGTGGAGCCTCGCCGATTACCAGTACGATCACAACTTCTTCCGAAGCGACCCGTACGGCGACAGCATGATCTGCGCAGGCAAGTACGATCCCGAGCGTCGGCGGTGGACGCCCATCAGTGAGTGCCCCTTCGCCTTCTACGACACGGACGGCGACGGATTCTCGGAGGCCGTGGTGCGCGCCAGCGCCGTGCCGTTGGACTTCGACCCGAACACCGAGCGCGACCCGGGCAACTCGCTGTTCCGCGCCGCGCAGCCGTTCCAACCGCGCATGCGCAAGATCGGCGTGGTCAACGTCCGTTACAGCATCGACCTCGACAACCTGAGCGGCAAGGCGCGGCCGCTGCACTACGACCTGGGGCTCAACATGATCGGGCGGCTGCCGTACACGTTCAAGGGCATGGAGCACACGAACCCGCTCCGCCGGCCGCCCGAAACGGTGGTCTGCGTGCCGCACAGCGCGGCGCGTCGCATGGCCGAGACGTACCCCGCCGAGGCGACCGGCTTTTCCTGGCGCGAGTATGCGGACGACACGGTGACGCTCGGCTTCGGCCCGCGCGCCGACAAGGACCGCCGGTGGGAGGGCGTGTTCTGGATCTGGCGTCGCCGCATCATGCACAACACGGGTGGCCCGACGCAGACGTGGAACATGCGCCGCGAGTACCGGCCTGCGGCGTCGACCAAACGCGAATTCTACTTCGCGCGCGCCGACCGGCGGATCCATCTGAAGGGTGCCGTCGAGGGCTGGCTTCGCGTCGGCCACCTGGGCGGCGGCAAGGCCTGGGGTGAGATCCGCATGTTCGACACCGACGCCGACGGCTACTTCGACCGGTGGGAAACCTACCGCGACGGCTCGCCGACGCCCGTCCGCGTCGCCACGGTCCGCGACGCCGGCGTCCGGGACCTCCCGACCGACTGGACCAAGCTGGGCCGCCTCTACACCACCAAACTCCTGCCGGAAGCCCTGCGGGCCGGCCGCGAGATCATCGACGCGATGCGCCGGATGCTGCCCGACCATTCGACCCCCGCATGCTTCCGGAAGGCCCTCGCCGACGCCGAGGATGACTCCGAGAGACAGTACGTCCTGGGCCTGGTGCGCGAGGACCTGTACCTTGCGCTCCTCCGGCACCTTCGCGCCGCAGCGCCGAAGGGCGCGGACCGCGACGGATCGAAGACGTGGAACCTTGCCGCGCGGCTGTCGCGGCTCGACGCCGCCTATGCCGAAGGGCGATACGGCGAGGCCGCGCGGATGCTCGCCTACCTCCGTCAGAACCTGGGCCCCGTCCGGTGAGTTGTGGCGAGTTGGCAACCCCTGTCAAGCCCTTCGACTTCGCTCAGGGCAAGCCAGCGGAGGGAATCGAACCCACAACCACCGCTTTACAAAAGCGGTGCTCTACCGTTGAGCTACGCTGGCATGGCCTGGCGCGATGGATCGCCGACCATGGTGACAGAATACCACCATGCGGCGGTGATTGGCAGTGGATTCGGCCCGACGCCCCCTTCCGCGCGATGCCCCGCGGTCCGCGGGCGGTCAGGTGCTCTCGGGGGCCGGCTCCTGCGGGCCCTGCCCCAAGGCGTCCGTGATCACCATCGTGAGGTACATGCAGCGGAAGCTGTGGCAGTGGCGGCTGCGGAAGACGTCGGTCTGCTTGCGACAGCCGAAGCCCTCGGGGCCCTTGCGATCCTTGCGGATGAGCCGATCCCGGAACGTGTCGCACCGTCCCAGGAACGGACAGTCACGCAGCGCCTCGTGGTCCATCCTGATACCCTCCAAGTATCCCACTCATCCTTAATTATCGCATATAAACGGCCTGAAGTCAAGCGGCGCGCGCCGCGCCCGGGCGCGGGGGGGGGCGCGGAGGGGGAAGGAAGGGAACCCAGGCACTGCTGTGCCTGGGCTTCGCGGGGGGCGATCGCGCGGTCGATGGGGTGTCCCCGGGGCGCGCCGCGCGCGGTGCGCGGGCGTCAGGGGTGGATGATGATCTTGTTGCGGTCCGGTCGCGCCATCGTCTCGATGGCCTCGTGAATGCCCGTCAGCGGGTAGCGGTGGGTGATGATTCCCTCCGGGTCGACCTTCCCGGTGGCCATCAGCTTGACGGCGTGCTGCATGGCCAGCGGCGTGGTGCCGAAGCTGGCGTCCATGCGGGCCTCAAGGAAGTGCGTCAGCCCGCCGTCCAGCTCGAACGTCTCGTGCGTCGTGATGCCGAAGACGTTCCATCGCGTGCCGCGCCGCAGCAGCGAGACCATCAGCCGGACCGCCTCGATGGGCCCGGCCGCCTCCAGCACGAGGTCCGGGCCCTCGGGCAGGGCCTCGTAGACGGCCTGGCTCGCGTCGCACTCGGCGGGGTTGACGGTGTGGGTCGCGCCGAGGCGCCGGGCGAGGGCGAGGGCGTGCGGGGAGGTGTCGACGGCGACGAGCCGCCCGGCCCCGGCGGCGCGGGCGACCATGAGGCACAGCATGCCGATGCTGCCGACGCCGATGACGACCACGTCGTCGGCGACGCGGCACTGGCTGTACTGGATCATGCCCTTCCACGCGCCGGACAGCGGCTCGGTCAGCGCCGCGGCGTCGAAGGAGACGTCCGCCGGCTTGCGAAAGCAGCACTTCTCCTGCGTGACCATGTACTCGGCGAAGGCGCCGGGCCAGGTCTGCGGCGGGCCGTCGCCCCCGGTCGTGAAGGACTCCGCGCAGTAGTGCGTCTGGCCGACGCGGCAGTGCTCGCAGAAGCCGCAGTACCCGCTCGGCTGGACGATCACCTCGTCGCCGACGGCGAAGTGCGCCGCGCCGGGCCCGAGGGCCGCCACCACGCCCGACGGCTCGTGACCGCAGATCTGCGGGAACGTCACGTTGCGGCGGATGCCCTTGATGGCCTTGTAGTCCGTCGCGCAAATGCCGCACGAGGCGATCTTCACCAGCACCGTGCCCGTCTCCGTGGGCACGGGGCGGGGCACCTCCTCCAGGCGCAGGTCGTCGACGTCGTGCAGCACGGCGGCCTGCATCGTCTCGGACGAGTCGGTCTCGAAGAACGGCCGGCAGCGCTCCTCGGCGGTGGGGATGATCTTGCAGGACATCGTGTGGGTCCTCTCTCCGGAAGAAGCCGACCCCCGGCTGCCTCGGGCCGGGGGCTCTGCGCCAGGACACCGCGCGCGGCGTCTTTGCATCGCCCGCACGCGACCATAGAATCTACGTCCTCGAACGATGCCCGTCAACGCGAGGCGGCATGCCTCCGCGCGGCCGAAGGAAGGAGACGCTCCGTGGCAGACGCTCAGACGATCGTCGGCGGCCCCCTGCCGAACGTCCCGTGGGAGGACCGCCCGCGGGACAGCTCGCGCGTCATGTGGCGCTACAGCGCCAACCCGATCATCCCGCGCGACCTGATCCCCTGCGCGAACAGCATTTTCAACAGCGCGGCCGTGGCGTATCGGGGGAAGTTCGCCGGCGTTTTCCGCGTGGACGACCGCCGGCGGGCCCTGCGCATCCACGTCGGGCGCAGCGACGACGGGATCGACTGGCGGATCGAGCCCGAGCCGATCCGGATGACCGGCGCGGCCCCCGAGGTCGCCGAGAGCGGCCACTACTACGACCCGCGCGTCGTGGAGATCGAGGGCAGGTACTACGTGACGTGGTGCAACGCCCACCACGGCCCGACGATCGGCGTGGCCTGGACGGAGGACTTCGAGACGTTTCACCAGCTCGAGAACGCCTTCCTGCCGCCCAACCGCAACGGCGTGCTGTTTCCCCGGCGGATCGGGGGGAACTTCGCGATGCTCAGCCGCCCCAGCGACTGGGGCCACACGCCGTTCGGCGACATCTTCTACAGCGAGAGCCCGGACCTGGAGTTCTGGGGCCGGCACCGCTGGGTGATGGGCAGGAAGGGCGGGTGGCAATCGCTGAAGATCGGCGCCGGGCCCGTCCCCATCGAGACCACCGAGGGCTGGCTGCTGATCTACCACGGCGTGCTGCGGAGCTGCAACGGGTACGTCTACTCGTGCGGGGCGGCGCTGCTGGACCTCGACGAGCCTTGGAAGGTCCGCTGGCGCTGCGGCGAGTACCTCCTGGGCCCGCAGACGCTCTACGAGTGCGTCGGGGACACGCCGAACGTGGTCTTCCCGTGCGCGGCGCTGGCCGATGCGCCGACCGGGCGCATCGCCGTCTACTACGGCGCGGCCGACACCGTCACGTGCCTGGCCTTCTGCCGCGTCGACGAGCTGATCCAGTACATCAGGGACCACAACGAGCGGTAGCGCCTGCGCCGCACCGTCGCCGACAGCCGGCCGTGACAAACCAGGAGCTCGCAGCCGCGCACCCGCGGATTCGCCGAGGGCAACAGGCATGGACGAAGAGCAGACCGTACCGCTTCCCCCCGAGGACCTGGTCCCGCCGATCCCCACGGTCGAGGAGTTCGCCGGCAGGGTCGCCCTCGTCACGGGCGGAACCGACGGGCTGGGCAAGCACTTGTGCGAGGCGCTGGTCGGCTTCGGGGCGCACGTGTTCTTCTGCGGCCGGCGCGAGGAGCTGGGCAGGAGGCTTCAGGCCGACTGGGGCGAGCGCGCCCACTTCGTCCGCTGCGACGTCGCCGACGCCGCCGACGCCCGCGCGTTCGTCGGACAGGCCGGGGCGTTCCGCGGGCGCCTCGATTACCTGGTCAACAACGCCGCGATCGACCCGGCCAAGCCGTTCGAGCAGGTCGCCGTCGAGGAGTTCGACCGGGTCGTGGCCATCGACCTCCGCAGCCAGTTCGTCGTCACGCAGGCGGCGCTGCCGCACCTGGGACGGGGCGAGGGCAAGGCGATCGTGAACGTCTGCACGACGAACTGCCTGCACGGCTGGCCCGGCGCGACGGCGTACAACGCGGCCAAGGCGGGCATCGTGGGCTTCTCGCGGTCGCTCGCCCGCGAGCTGGGCGAGCGGGGCATCCGCGTGAACGTGGTTTCGCCCGGTTGGATCATGACGCCCCGGCAGCTCGCCGAGAAGGTCGACGAGGCCGCCAAGCGCGACCTGATCGCCACCCAGTGCGTCAAGACGCTCCTGACCGCCCAGCACGTCACGCCGCTGACGTTGTTCCTGCTGTCCAGGGCGTCCCTCGGCCTCAGCGGCCAGAACGTCGTCGTCGACGGCGGGAAGTTCTTCTACTGATCCGGCCGGCCGCCGCCGGCGCCCCCTGGCGTCGGAGCGTGGGATCAATCGCCTCTGTCCTTATGGCGTGCGTTTCCTGCTCTCGCCATAGCCTGACACAGTCCGCCCCCCGCTCGCCCGCCGAAGCGGTGACGGCGGCGAAGGAACGCCGTAGCCCAGGCGGCCGGTCGCCTTGTCGCCCCAGGCCGGCCTGGGACCGCCCGCACCCGACTGCACGGCCGATCTTGTCCGAGCGTTGTTCATGTGCGTGCAGGCAAGATCGTTGCCCAGCTTCGCCTCCCCCACGCGGCTCGGGCCGGACGCAAAGGGCAAACGATACCGACGCCAGACATCCATCGTTCCCGCACGGCCATATCCAATCTTGCCTATCTTCACATTGAGGAATCCGTCACTCATTCCTCGAACATGCTGAACCATCGGTTTTGTTGGAGACTCCAACCCCCTGCTCGCGCCCAATGACGCTCAGATAGTAGCCGGACTCCTCGTCGTCTGCCGGACGCCAGAGGCGGAACCTGTACGCTTCGCCGGTGTCGAGCTCTCCCCGGAAGAGCATCGCCGGGCTTTGTATCCCGAAATGGACCGTCTGCCCAGGAATCCCTACCAACGCGGGCAGCGGCTCCCTTAGTCTCACCGTGACCACAAAACATGGGTCGAAATCGGCGATGTATAGTTCGCCCTCATAATCCCCGAGCAACGCGACCGATTCGACCACCCCCACAAACTCGCACGCCAACGGCCTCATTGCCCAACACGACCGATCGCCGATATCACATCCAGCCTGTGCGAACATCACCCAGGCTAAGATATGCATCCGAAGCGTTCTTCTCCAGTCCATCGTTCCCTGCTCCTACTAGTCTGACCCGAATCCGTATCGGCACCGTGAGCGAGCCATGGCGGTTCTACGGACCTCTGCGCGCCTGCCTGTCTCATCGTCATCCTCGCATGGCGATAGGTGCGAAGCCTCGCCGCGAAGGTGGTCGCATCGCCCTACTCGGCCCGTCATGGCCTGCTTGCGGACACCCCAGTAGCAGCACAAGCCTGCACGCCAGCGCGCAGCAATCCCATCACCTCCTCTGCGCGTCGCTCCATAGGCGGTGGACCCTCTCCAGCGTGTAGCCAAGGCGGTCGCATTGGTCGGCCATGTCCTTCCATATGCCGATCGCGTAATCGAAGGCCTTGATCTCTTCCCAAGTGTACAACAGCTTGTGGGCCTTGATCTGCTCCTGTGGGCTCATGGTGTTGTAGGGTGGCTGCATCTTCAGCCTATTCCACCTAGATGCGAACGAGGCCTCACGGAGCCAAAGCACGGACTCCCTGAGGGACTTGCAGGGGCCTTCCTGAGGTCGGACATAGCTCCTCGCCGGGCCCGGTCGCCGTGATCTCAGTTCGGCCCTCCAGCCGGCCTGGGCGGCCCATCTGAGCAGCCCTCCTCATGACGTATGGTAAGGCCTCTTCCCGCGTGTCGAGGCCGCGTCGCTTGGCCGCCTTGAATAGATCCTGCGTGGCCTTGTATCTCTTCGTCTCAGCGGCAATGACGTCCCTGCACAAGCAGCAGACAGCCGATGTCACAGACTCGTACAGCGCGGCAATGCCAAATTCGCCAGTGGCATCGAGTAACTTGGTCGGAGCGTCTTCGGCGTACTCGTATCTCCCTGTGTCATGGGCTGACCGAACAGGATCCCGCGACACGAATCGCCCCAACGCTGGATCGTAGTACCGCGCCCGGTAGAAGTAGATCCGCGTCTCCGGGTCGTAGCGGCGGCCGCTGAAGATGGAGGGGCAGGTCGGGGCGTTCGTCGCCGCGTCGTCGTCCGTGAACCAGTCCGTGTCCGCACCCGGCCCGCTGAACGCCAGCGTGTTCCCGTAGGCGTCCGTGTCGTAGGCCTCCTGGATCGTCTTGCTCGCGTCCGTCAACGCCACGCCGCGGTAGAGGAGGTCGCTCAGCAAATAGTACGTCGGCGGGGGGCCGCCGGTCAGCGCCCCGGCCTGGTTCAACTCCCCGCCCGCAGAGGCAGTCCGCGATGCGGAATGCACGATCGTGCGGGGCATTGCGCCCATTGGGTTCATCTCGGCACCCTCCAGCTCGCGCCGAGGCAACGCCTCTGCACCATCCGCCAACCATTATAACCACTCCCCCCGACTTGTGCGCGCCGTGCGCGGAAGTAGGCGTTTTAACATTCGTCGTGTCAGTCATATACGTCTAATCAACGTTGCACGCGTAGGCGTGAGAACTGACACAGACGCGGCGCGGCCCGCAAGCGGGCCCGCTAAACGACCCGCCAAACCACCGAAGAAACGACCCGCCGAACGGCGCGCGGAATGGCGGTTACCAGTTGCCCGAGGTCGCCTCGCCCCGCAGGACGTCGAGGATCTCGCCCTTGCCGCTGCGGGCGTTCCAGAGGTACGGCTGCTCGTCGGTGTCGTAGGTCCAGTAGAGGAAGCCCGCGAAGCCCAGCTTGCGGACGCGCCGGAGGTGTCGCCTCATGGCGGCGCACGCCTCGGGGAGAGTCGGGTAGGCCTTCTTGAACGCACCGAACTCGCCCATGATCAGGGGCATCTTGCGCCGCGCGCAGGCGGCGGCGAGCTTCTCGAACTCGATGCTCCTCAGGTCGCCGGCCAGCGTCTCGTCGCGGAAGGGGTAGAAGTGGATGTCCAGGTAGGAGAGCTTCGACCTCGTCAGCGCCAGCGGGCGCGCGGGGAAGCGCCGGTCCTTCGTGACGTCCCGGCGCAGGGCGCCGGGCCCCGACCGCCCCACCGCGCGGAACGTGAAGCAGTTGACGCTGACCATGGCGTCGGGATCGACCTTGCCGATGGCCTCGACGCAGGCATCGGCCCAGTGCGCGACGGCGTCGTCGGCGAGGCGCTGAAGGTCCTCGGCGCTAGCGAGGTCGTAGGTGCGGCCGCCGCGGACGTACGTGCCCTCGGTGCGAGAGAACGGCTCGCCGTGGGCGAGGAAGTGCGTTTCGTTGTCGAGCTCGTAGGCGAAGACGGCCGACAGGAGCGACGGGTCGGCGGCCTTGATCGCCGCGACGAAGTCCGCGCAGTACCGCGCCTTGGCGCGGACGAAGCGCTCGTCGAAGTACATCTCGTTGCCGTGCCCGAAGCGCCGGCGGTCGCGCCCGAGGATCTCGTTGTACGGCTTGCACGCCGGCAGCATCAGCAGGGACGGGATCACGTGAACGCCGCGGCGCCGCGCGCGGTCGAGGAAGTCCAGGAAGCACGCCAGGTAGGGCTTGGCGAGGCCCTCGGCGTGGGGCGCCTCGACGATGCCCTCCTTCGCGGCCGGGTCGATGAACACGCGGACGACGTTGAGGCCGCCGCGCGCCAGCTCCGCGAGCATGGCGTCGGCCCGTTGGGCGTCGTAGCGCTTCGGGGCGAACGTGCCGTGCCACTTCGGGCGCAGGCGGATGTAGTTGAGGCCCACGGGCGCGAACGGGCGATTCGTGCGCCGCTGGACGAAGCGCCCGTCGCGAACGCCGATCCGCGGCAGGGCGCGGTTCCGGCCCGGCGCAGCCGCCGGCGCCCCGGTCGCCCAGCTCAGCAGGGCGGCGCAGCCACAGGCGACCGGCCAGGCGGACGACCGCGCCGGACGGCCCCGCCGCCTGCCGAAGCAGGCAAAGCGCCGCGCTGGCAAGGTCCCGTGCATGCCGGGGATTCTACCCGGCGGCGTTGCGGCGGGCCAACGCCCAAACGGCAGATGCCGCGTGACCGGCCCCCGCGCAGCGACGAACGCCATCGGGGCCAGCCGAGTCAGCGCCAGGAACCGCCTGCGAGTCCTCCGGGAGGGGCAGGAGAAGCGCTGAGACGCCGCCGTTGCACCGCGCAGCGCCGCGGGGGATAATCCCCGACGGCCGCGCACGCCCGGGGCCCGTATCCATGGCCGATTCCGAAGCCAAGCAGCCCGGCGACCTCCTCGACGCGCTCGGGCGCGTCTTCGGGTTCCGTGCGTTCCGGCCCAACCAGGAGGAGACCGTCCGCGCCGTCCTCGCCGGGCGCGACGTGTTCGCCGTGATGCCCACCGGCGGGGGCAAGAGCCTCTGCTACCAGCTCCCGGCGCATCTGCTGGCGGGCACGTGCGTGGTGATCAGCCCGCTGATCTCGCTGATGAAGGACCAGGTGGACGCGGCCGGGGCGACGGGCCTGCGCGCGGAGTTCTACAACAGCTCGCTGGACGGCCTGCAGCGGTCGGAGGTGCTGCGCCGCCTGGCGGGCGGGGAGCTGGACCTGCTGTACGTCGCGCCGGAGCGGTTCGCGATGGACGGCTTCCTGGCGAGGCTGACGGCGGCGAGGGTCTGCCTGTTCGCCATCGACGAGGCGCACTGCATCTCGGAGTGGGGGCACGACTTTCGCCCGGACTACCTGGCGCTGTCGCGGCTGGTCGGGCAGTTTGGGGACATCCCGGTGGCGGCCTTTACGGCCACGGCGACGCGGCGCGTGCAGGAGGACATCATCGAGCGGCTGAAGCTGCGCGAGCCGCACGTCGTCCGCGCGTCGTTCAACCGCCCGAACCTGTTCTACCAGGTCGTGCCGAAGGACGACGTCAGCCGCCAGGTCCTGTCGTTCGTTCGCGAGCGCCCGGGCGAGGCGGGCATCGTCTACCGCACCACGCGCGGGAACGTCGAGGCGACGGCGGCGTACCTCGCCGGGCGAGGCGTCAAGGCCCTGCCGTACCACGCGGGCCTGGACGGCGAGACCCGCAAGGCCAACCAGGACGCCTTCAACCGCGACGAGGTCGACGTGATCGTCGCGACGATCGCCTTCGGCATGGGCATCGACAAGTCGAACGTCCGCTTCGTCCTGCACGGGGACCTGCCGAAGAACATCGAGGGCTACTACCAGGAGACCGGCCGCGCCGGGCGCGACGGCGAGCCCGCGCACTGCCGGCTGTTCCTCTCGCGCGGCGACATCCCGAAGATCCGCTACTTCATCGACCAGATCGAGGACGACAGGGAGCGGGCGGTCGCGGCGGCGAAGCTCCGCGAGATGGTCCACTACGCCACGGTGAACGTCTGCCGCCGGCGGCAGCTCCTGGGGTACTTCGGGGAGGAGCTTCCCGGCGAGAACTGCGGCGCGTGCGACGTCTGCGCGGGGCGCGTCGAGCGGGTCGAGGCCACCACCGAGGCGCGGATGGTCCTGTCGGCGATCGTGCGGACCGCGCAGCGCTTCGGCGCCGGCCACGTCGTCGACGTGGTCACCGGCGCGGACACGCAGAAGATCCGCGACTTCGGGCACGACCGGGTCAAGACCTACGGCGTCGGCCGGGGCAAGCCCAAGCGCATCTGGCGCGGCGTCATCGACAACCTCGTCGCCCAGGAATGCCTCCGCGTCGACGACGGGCGCTTCCCCATTCTGAAAATCGCGCCCAAGGGCTACGAGGTCCTGTTCGGCAAGCAGCCGTTCTACGTGCTCAAGCAGCGCGAGCCCGCCTCGCCGCGGCGCGAGCGGCGCCGCCGGCCGGCGCCCGCCGGCGAGCCCGCGGACTACGACGAGGCGCTGTTCGAGGAGCTTCGCGCCGTGCGCCGGCGCCTCGCGAGCCGCCAGGGCGTCCCGCCGTACATCATCTTCTCGGACCGCACGCTGCGGGAGATGGCCGCCGAGTGCCCGACCACCCCGGCCGCGATGCACGACATCACCGGCGTCGGCGAGCGCAAGCTGGAGCGGTACGGCGAGGCGTTCCTCGACGCGATACGCCCGTTCGCGGCGAGGCAATCGCAGGGCTCTCCCCCCGACTCGGTCCTGCGTGAGCCTTCCGCGCCCCAGCCGCCCCCGCCGGCCGGGCGAAAGGGGCGGTCGCTCGAGGCGACCTGGCAGCTCGTCGGGGAGGGGCTCTTGCTGGTCGAGATCGCCGCGCGGCGGAAGCTCACGCCGGCCACGGTGGCCGGCCACGTCGAGAAGCTGATCCGCTCCGGGCGCGACGTGGACCCCGACGCGCTCATCGGCCCGGGAAAGCGCATCGAGATCGAGCGCCTCTTCGCGACGCTCGGCACGCAGAGCCTGCGCAAGGTCGTGGAGGCCTCGGGGGGGTCGGTCGGCTATGCCCAGGCGCGGGTCGTTCGAGCGT
Source organism: uncultured Planctomycetaceae bacterium (assembly GCA_964642165.1). Taxonomy (GTDB): domain Bacteria; phylum Planctomycetota; class Phycisphaerae; order SM23-33; family SM23-33; genus CAYRVX01. The sequence goes on from CAZXOC010000117.1 coordinate 12,726, forward strand.
ACCTGGACCGGCGGGATGGCGTCGGCTGACCCCGGCACGGTGCGCGGCCGCGCCGCCGGCGGATCGACGCGTCACCACGGCACGTCGTCGTCCGCGTCCCCGTCCCGGGCCCCCTCCTCGTATTCCGGCTCGTCGTACTCCCCTTCCTCCCAGCCCTCGTCCCAGTCCTCCTCGTCGATCTCGTCGCCGTCCTCGACGGGATGGATGTCGAAGCCGAAGCCCATCCCGCCGCAGCCCGGGACGGGGCAGCACCAGAAACCCCGCCCGTCCTCCTCGCGCCACACGATGTCGTCGCTGGAGTAGACCTGCTGGCAGTGGAGGCAGAAGACGAGACACGCCTCGGGCGGCGGGCGGAAGGGATCGTCCAGCGCCTCCTTCGACAGGCCCCACATGACCATGGCATTCGCCCTCCCCGAGCACGGGCGCCTCACGGGCGTCCGGCCCGTGCTGCGCGACAGCTCGTGGCGTCTCTTGGAACTTATATGCACGTCGTCCGGCCCAAACAAGACCGAACGGCGCGCGGGGCGCGATTCCTGCTCGCGCCGCGCGTGCGGAGACCGGCCGCTGAAGCGGCCAGGCCTCAGGGGCGCTCGTCCTGGGGGCGGTCCGCGGAGGTCTCGGCGCGGTTGCTCCCGCCCGTCAGCAGGCTCACGACGTAGGCCAGGATCAGGTTCGCAAAGAAGCCCAGGATCAGGCCGTTGCCCCAGAGCGAGTCCTTCGGCAGGATCGGGCCGACCCACACCCACGCCTGGGCGATGCCCGCCCCCGCGAGGATGCCCACGAACGCCCCCCACCGGTTGGTGCGCCTCGTCAGCAGCGCGAGGATGACGACCGGCCCGATGCCGGCCGCCAGCACGCCCCAGGCGTTGAACACCGTTTTGAAGACGCCCGCGCGGCCCCAGGCGATCGGCAGCGCGATCGCCCCCAGCACGAGCACGGTGATCCGCCCGATCCAGACGGCGCGGCGGTCCCCCGGTCGGCCGCCCAGCAGGCGAATGTAGATGTCCTCCTCCACCGCGGACGCCGCGACGAGGAGCTGCGAATCCACCGTGCTCATCATCGCCGCGACGGCCCCGGCGATCATCAGCCCCGCCAGCGCGGGGGGCATCAACCGCACCGCCAGGGCGGGCATCACGTGGTCCGCGTCGGTCAGCGTGTCGAGCGCCGCCCCGTCGACGAGCCGCCGCCCGACCAGCCCCACCGCGATCGCGCCGGACATCGCCAGGATCACCCACGTGATGCCGATGACCGCCGCCCGGCGCATCTTCTTCGGATCGCGCAGGGCCATGAAGCGCACGAGGATGTGCGGCTGCCCGGGGTAGCCCAACCCCCACGACAGCCCGGCGATGCACACGCCCACCACGAAGGCCGTCCCCTGCGCGGGGCCCGGGGCCACGAAGGCAGCGCCCACCGGTCCGGTCAGGGTCACCGGCAGGGCTAGCCCCACCAGCGGCAGGACGAGGACCGTCAGGACCATCAGCAGCCCCTGGACCAGGTCGGTCCACGCCACGGCCGTGAAGCCCCCCATCGCCGTGTACAGCAGGATGATTCCCACGCCGGCGAGCATGCCGGTGTGGTACGGGTGATGGTACGCCAGCTCGCCCCAGGGGGTGGCCAGGGCCCACTGCCCAGCCCCGAGGTGGGGCCCGAAGGTGGTCTCGAAGACCTTCCCGGCCGCCATGAACTGGGAGGCGATGTACGTCGCGTAGGCGGTCAGGATCACCAGCACGGAGACGACGCGCACCAGCGGGAGGCGGCCGCCGCCGTAGCGTGCGGCGAGGTAGTCCGGGATCGTCAGGGCGCCGCTGCGTTCGCTCTCGCGGCGGAGGCGCGGGGCCACCACGGCCCAGTTGAACACGGTGCCGATCGCGCAGCCGATCGCCGCCCAGATCGCGCTGGGCGGGTCGGCGAAGGCCGTCGCCGGCAGGGCGATCAGCAGCCAGGCGCTCATGTCGCTGGCCTGGGCGCTGAGGGCCGTCACCCACGGGCCGAGCCGCCGCCCCCCCAGCACGAAGTCCGCCAGCGTGCGGTTGTACCGCGCGCAGTACGCCCCGACCGCCGCCACGCCGACCAGATACGTCACGAAGACAATCAGCAGCCACACGGTTCCGCTCCCCTCTGTCTCGTTCGGGCGGACGCGCCGGTCGATGCGGCGGCGATTATACCCCATCGCGGCGGCGCCGTTGAGGCGCCCGGCATCGGGCCCGGCACAGTGTACTCCCGGGGCGGCGCGGAGGGTAGAATGGCCGTACACCTGCGGACGGGAGCATCGCGATGCGGCTGACGGACGAGCAGATCAGGCAGGGGGTGCTGCACCCGGACGTGCTGGCGCGGGATGTGGTGCTGGATTACTTCGGGCAGTCGTTCAGCGACGACGAGGCCGTCCTGCCCCTGAGCTTGCGCGCCGCCGAGCAGTACGGCGAGGAGGATGCCTTCCTGTTCCCCCACAAGCTGGCGAGCCTGGCCCAGACGGCCGAGACGCTCGACTGGTCCATCAGGAAGCTGTCGAAGGCCGACGAGCCGCCTGAGGACCCGGAAGCCTATTGGCCCCGCGCGCTGTCCGAGGCCATCTCCCGCGCCGACGCGGCGCTCCTGGCAAGGCGGGAGGAGGAGGTGCTGGCGCTGCCGGGCCTGCGGCCCGACCACCGCGAGGCCGTCCGCGAGCGCGTGCGGCTGCTGGAGGCCGATGCGGAGGACTGCTGGGGCGAGCTGCAGCGCTTCTGCGAAGAGGGCAAGAGCGTGGACTACCTCCGCGACGTGGACCTGCCCCATGCCCATCGCCTCGTGGAGGCAATCGCCCGAAGCGCCCCCGAAGGCAGCTTCGACGAACGCCTGCTCGACATCCTGTCCCTGCACCTCGAGGACGAGGAGTACACGGACAACCCTCTCACCTGGCTCGAGCCGCTGGCGGCGCGCCTGGCGGGGGAGCTGCGGCTGGGTGCGGCCGTGCCACTGCTCGCCGGGAAGCTCCGTGAGGACGGCGGCGACCTGATGAACGAGGAATGCGAGCGGGCGTTCGTGAGGATCGGCGTTCGATCGAACGAGGCCGTCGAGCAGATCACGCGAGACTTCCCGGACCAGCCGTGGCACTACCGGCTGTACGCCTCCGGGGCGATGGAGTACATGCACACGGACTTCGTGGTCGCCCGGTCCCAGGCCCTTCGGGAGCAGGAGGAGGACCGCGTCGTCCGGACGAACCTGATCGCCGCGGTGCTGGGGAGCTTCTGCTCCGAAGGCGTCGAGCCAGCGGCGGAATTGGTGCGGGCCGGCGACCTCGAGCTGCGCGAGATGCTCCTGGGCGTCGCGACGCTGATGGACGAGGCGCCGGGCGAGCTGGAGGAGTGGAAGCGACAGGAGCGCGTCGATCGGCAAATCACGATAGAGCGGATCCGGGCGCTGACGTCGCGCGAGCCGCCCGAGCCGCTCCTCGGCGACGCCCTGGCGCCGGCGATGCCGGCGCCGATCTTCGGCGCCGGGAAGGTCGGCCGGAACGACCCCTGCCCCTGCGGCAGCGGCAAGAAATACAAGAAGTGCTGCATGCGGAAGGGGCCCTGACGGCCGCGGGCGCAGGCTGGGCCCCGACCGCGATGGGTCAGGCGCCCGACCGACCGCGCAGGTCGAGCTCCAGGTACGCCACGCCGGGCAGGGGGTTCTCGTAGTACGGCTCGATCGGCCGGAAACCGAGCGACTCGTACAGGGCGACGGCCGGGGCGAGACGAACCAGCGTGTCCAGGCGCATGCGCGCGTAGCCGATCCGCCGCGCCTCGTCGAGCACGGCGACGGCCAGGCGCCGCCCGATCCCGCGGCCGCGGAACGCCGGGCGAACGTAGAGCCGCTTCATCTCGCAGATGCCGCCGCCGAGGCCCTTCAGGGCCGTGCAGCCGGCGAGACGGTCGTCGCGCAGCGCGAGCAGAAGACACCCGCTCGGGGGGGCGTAGGGCCCGGGCAGCGCTGCGAGCTCCGCGTCGAAGGCCTGGAAGCACAGGTCCACGTCCAGCTCCTCGGCGTATTCGCGAAAGAGCCCCCGCGCCGCCTCGATGTCGCTGTCGCTGCAGGCCTGACGGATGCGGAGCATCGTGTCCTCCCAACGCGGGCGGCGCAGTCATAGCCGACAGGCCGGCCGAATGGCAACGGAAAGGACAACGGACAAGTTGGCCCGAGGGTTCCCCTTCCCGAAAGGCTGTCGTACCATGGAGATCGACGGGCTCGGCCCGGGCGCCGCGTGGGGGGCGGGCTGCCCCGCGCGGCGGGCTCCGGGCGAGGCGCTGCAGACCGGTCCTCAGCAGGCGAGGAGGTGCATCATGCGCGTAGCGCTGGTGGGTCCGCCGCAGTCGGGCAAGAGCACCCTGTTCGCCGCGGCGGCCGAGGCCGGCGGCAGCGACGTGGACCTCCACCGCCCCGACCAGCCGCACCTCGCCGTCGTCAAGGTCTCCGACCCGCGCCTGGACTGGCTGGCCGCTCTGGACCAGCCAAAGAAGACGACCCCCGCCGAACTGGAGTTCCTCGACCTGCCGGGCTTCGATCTCTCCGACGAGGCCGGACGCACTCGCGCCCGCGCGCACTGGCAGGAGATGGAGCAGTCCGACATGCTCGCCTTCGTAGTGGCGGGCTTTGCCGACCCGTCGGTGCCGGCCTACCGCGACCGCGTCGACCCCGCCGCCGACGTGGAGGAGCTGCTGGCGGAGATGCTCTTCGCCGACCTGGAGCGCGTCACGAACCGGATCGACAAGCTCGAGGCCGCCCTCAAGAAGCCCACACAGCATCGCGACGAGCAGCTCCGCGAGCTGGAGCTGATGCGGCGCCTGCACGCCGCCCTGGAGGCCGACAAACCCATCGCCGGCGCGATCGAGCACGACTCGGAGGAGAAGCTCGTCCGCAGCTTCCAGTTCCTGACGCTGAAGCCGGCGATCGTGGTGCTGAACTGGGGGGAGGAGGACGCGGCCGCCGAGGGCCCGGGCGAGCTGGGCCACCTGCCGTGCATTCAGCTATCGGCCGAGATCGAGGAGGAGCTGGCGCGGCTCTCGCCGGACGACCGCGGCGAGTTCCTCGCCGACCTGGGCCTGGAGGCCCCGGCTCGCGACCGCCTCATCCACGCCTGCTACGCACGGCTGAACCTGATCAGCTTCCTGACCCACGGGCCCGTGGAATGCCGGGCCCGGAGCGTTCCGGCGGGCATCGACGCCCTCACCGCCGCCGGCGAGGTTCACACGGACATGGCCCGCGGGTTCATCCGCGCGGAGGTCGTCGCGTTCGAGGAGTTGAAGGCCGCCGGCGACTTCAAGGCCGCCAAGGCCGCCGGAAAGCTCCGCCTGGAGGGCAAGACCTACGTCGTCCAGGACGGCGACGTGATCCACTTCCGCTTCAACGTGTGAGGTCCGGCGGCGCAGAGAAGGGAGATCGACTCGTGAGCGAACGAACACGGCGAGAGTTTCTGAAGGGCGCCGCCGCGCTGGCCGGCGCCGGGGCCCTGATGCCGGGCGCACCGGCCCGGCGCGCCTGGGCGGCCGCCGAGGCCCGAAGGGACCCGCCCGTCCCCTCGTACCTTCGACGCTACGAGAAGCCCTACCGGGCCGACCCGCGTGCGGCGGCGATCCGGTGGTTCCGCGAGGCGAGGTTCGGCCTGTTCATCCACTACGGGCTGTACTCCCTGCTGGGGCGGCACGAGTGGGTGCAGCTCCGCGAGAAGATCCCCCTGGCCGAGTACGCCAGGCTGGCCGGGACGTTCACCTGCAAGAAGTTCGACGCGGGCTTCATCGCCGACCTGGCCGTCCAGGCCGAGATGAAGTACGTCAACCTCGTGACGCGCCACCACGACAGCTTCTCGCTGTGGGACACGAAGCAGTCGGACTTCAGCACGGCCAAGACGGCCGCCCGGCGCGACCTGGTCGGCGAGCTGGCCGAGGCGTGCCGCCGGCGCGGGCTGGGGCTGTTCTGCTACTACTCGCACGGGCGGGACTGGCGTCACCCGCACGCGCCGACGCGGGAGAGGTTCGGCCGAACGGCCCGCCCGGCCTACGACACGCCCGAGCCGACCTACAAGACCGGCAAGGACCACGACATCCGGAAGTACGTGGCCTTCATGAAGGCCCAGATCACCGAGCTGCTGACGCACTACGGGCCCATCGCGGGCATCTGGCTGGACGGCATCGGCACCAGCCGCCAGCAGCCGGACGTCTGGAAGCTCCAGGAGCTCTACGGCCACATTCACGGCCTCCAGCCGCAGGTGCTCGTCAGCTACAAGCAGGGCTTCCTGGGCACGGAGGACTTCTTCGCCCCCGAGCGATCCAGGCCCGCCGCGGGGGACGCCCGCCGGGGCGGCAAGGTCGCCCAGCACCCCGCCAAGCCGCTGGAGATCTGCGACACGCTCCAGGAGCGCGGCTGGGGGCTGGTCAAGACCGAGAAGCACAAGACCGCGGACGAGGTCATGAAGCTGCTGGCGTACGCCGCTCACGGCAAGGCGAATCTGCTGCTGAACACCGGTCCGCTGGGCGACGGGTCGATCCACCCCGCCGACGTGAAGACGCTGCGGGAGGTCGGCCGGCGGATCCGCGCCGACGGCTGGCCCGCCCCCGAGACGCCGCCGAAGCGCCCGGCCAGGCCCAAGCGCGCCGGCAAGGGCAAACGCGCGAAGGCAAAGCGAAGCGCGACCTGACGGCAGGGAGCACCCGGCCGCCGCGCCGGGGGGCCCCACGGCCCGCCGGGCTACTTGCCGAAGACGGTCACCTTGTACAGGTGCAGCGTCCCTCGCCGCTCCAGGCCGATCTTGACGTAGGAGCACGTGCGGCCTTCGCCGAGGTCCACGAGCCACTCGTCCTGGACGGACTTCGCCTGCCAGACGGACTTCCACTTCCTGCCGTTGCCGGAAAGCCACACGGTCAGACCCGCGGCGCGCTCCTGGTGGGTGCGGCGGCGGTTGAGGATCTTCAGGTACCGGACGTCGCACGGCTTGCCCAGGCGGATGATGACGTGCGGGCGATCGGCGTCCTCGGCGGTGTGGAACGCGTGGGGCTTGCGCGTCGGGTCGGCCCCGGACAGCAGGAAGGCGTTGTCGAGGTTGAAGGCCGGGTTGCCCACGTGGCTGATCCGGTAGGCGGCGTCGCGGGAGACCTCCCGGCAGCCGCCGTGCTCCTTCTGGGGGGCCTTCGAGGCAGCGGGCTTGATCCACCCGCTCGGGCCGGTGCGCCGTCGCCCGCCCCTTCGGGCCCGGCGCTTCTTCATGTCCTCGGCGCACTGGTGGGAGATCTCGATCGCCTTCTTCCGCGCCTCGTCGTCGTAGTCCCAGAACTCGTCGACGATCTTGCGAATCTCCGGAAACGCCTCGTCGGTGTCCTTGTACTTCTCGCGCAGCGCGCGCAACTGCTTCTTCAACTGGGCGACCCCCTCCCGGCAGGCGGGGTCGTCGTAGACGTTGACGAGCTCCTTGGGGTCCTTCCGGAGGTCGTAGAGCTCCCAGCCGGGCGGGGTGCGGTTGCCGCCCTTCATGTCGCAGCCGTAGAAGAAGATCAGCTTGTGCGTCTTCGTCCGGATGCCGAAGTGGGCCGGGTTCCAGTGGTGGGCCATGTGCATCCAGTAGCGGTAGTAGGCGGCCTGCTTCCAGCCGGCGGGCTCCTTGCCCGTCTCCAGGATTGCCCGGAAGCTCCGCCCCTGCATCTGCGCGGGCGCCCGGACGCCGGCGAAGTCCAGCATCGTCGCGGCGAAGTCGACGTTCTCGACGATGGCGTCGGTACGCGAGGCCGCCCGGACCGTCCCGGGGAAGCGGACGAGCAGCGGCATCCGCATCGACTCGTCGTACATCCACCGCTTGTCCTGGTAGTCGTGCTCGCCGAGCATGAAGCCCTGGTCGCCGGTGTACATGATGACGGTGTTGTCGAGCTCGCCTTCGGCCTTCAGGTAATCGAACAGGCGTTTGAGGTTGTCGTCGACGCCCTTGACGCATCGGAGGTACTTCTTGAGGTAGGTCTGGTAGGCCATTCGCTTGGCTTGGTCGTCGGTGAGGTCGGGGCCCTTCGCCCAGCTCCTGGCGTAGTTGCGGCGGTAGTTCCGCCGTCCGAT
>CAZXOC010000118.1:0-7038 GCA_964642165.1 uncultured Planctomycetaceae bacterium
TCTCCGGCGCGCCGAAGGTCCGGGCGATGCAGATCATCGACGAGTTCGAGCCGACCCGCCGCGGGCCCTACGCCGGCGCCGTCGGGTACGTCGACTTCTCCGGAAACATGGATACGTGCATCACCCTGAGGACGATGGTCTTCGCGGGCGGCAAGATCTACATCCAGGCCGGCGGCGGCGTCGTCGCCGACTCCGTCCCCGAGCGCGAGTACCAGGAAACGCTCAGCAAGGCCCGCGCCCTCATCCGCGCCGTCGAGGTCGCCGAGGCCGGCATCGGCGACTGAACGCTCGGCTACCCGAACGCGAAATGCTCATTGCCGACGCCCGCGCGCGCCGTTATCATAGAAGTGTCAGGCCGGCGTCCGGAGGTGGACGGAACCGGCCGATCGCGATGGCGAACAGTTCCTGGCGAGCCGCTTCGCCGCGGCCGCCGGATCATAGATCGCATCGGATCCCCCTCCGGGCGGGCACGTCTCCTGTGCCTGCCCAAGCGGGCCCATCTCGGGCGAGCCCCCGGGCCGCCCAGGCCCGCCATGCCAACCAGGCGCGGTAGTTCCGCCTCACCGGTTGTGATCGCGCCGATCGGAAGCGTTGCCTGCCGGGACGTTCGGGCACGCCGGCCGGGCTCAGGCCTCCTGCCCGCCGTTCCGGGGCGCATCGGCCCCCGCCGCACCCGCGCGTGCGCGGAGGACCACCGCTTGCTCGGCGCGAGACCGACCCATGCAGGGAGGCCCGACCATGACGGTGGAGCGTCAAGGCAGTCGATGCGTACGGCGCGGCAGCCCGCTGCCCGACACGGCGCGGCGCCGCTCGATCCCGAGGATCCCTTCGCGGCCTCCGGTGCGCGCCGGGGGGCAGCGCGCCCCGCCGGCGAGGGGGCGCCCCGTCACGGACGACGCGCATCCGTTCTGCTGGTCCACCCAAGGCCCGAAAGAGGAGATCCGAGCATGGCCGTCGTAGAGTTCCGATGCGAGAAATGTGGGAAGCTCCTGAAGGCCGACGCCGAGCCGGGCGAGCGCCTGCGCTGCCCGCACTGCGGGCGGAAGCTCACCGTTCCGGCGGCGCTGGCCTCGCTGCCGCACCCGCAGGTGCCGCCGGCGGCGCGGCCGGAAGGCCAGGAGCCCGAGCCGTCCGCCTCGGGCGCCGGCCCCAGCGCGGTCGTCGCCCTCGCCGGCGCGATGCCGTGGGTGCTCAGCGTGCTGCTGCACCTCGGGCTGTTCCTCATCATGGTCTTCCTGATGGTGGTCATCCCGAAGACGCAGGCCAAGCCGCCGCCGCTCATCGGCATCCTGCCGCCCCAGCCGGCGCCGGGGGAGAAGCTGGGCGGCTTCCGCAGTCGGCTGACCGACCGGGCCTCCCGGGGCCGAAACGACCGGCGCACCGTCGTCCAGCGCCGCACCCGGCGCGACGGCAGGATCGATCCCGGCGTGACCGAGAAGACCATCGACATCATCGGCATCGGCAAGGAAGGCAGCCGCGAAGGCGCCGACGCCGAACTGGGGCTCCGGGACCAGGACATCCGCGGCAGGGGCTTCTATGACGAGGGCGACCCCGTCCCCGGCGGCGCGTACAACATCGTATACGTCATCGATCGCTCCGGGTCCATGTCGATGACCTTCGACGAGGTCAAGGGCGAGATGATCCGCTCGATCAGCCGCCTCAAGGGCTTCCATGACTTCCACATCATCCTGTTCAGCGACAACCGGGTGATCGAGGGGCCCCGCAGGAGGCTGGTGCCCGCCGACCTGAAGCACAAGCTGGCGGCCTGGCGCTTCCTGAGGCCACAGGGCGCTTCGGGGCACACGACGGCGCTGGTCGCGCTGAAACGGGCCTTCGCCGTCCTGAGCCGCACCCGCCGGCCGGGCAAGCTCATCTACCTGCTCAGCGACGGCCACTTTGCCGGCCTCACCGGCGGCAGCACCCACCGCGCGCCGGACGGGCGGCTCCTTCAGGGCAACGAGGCCGTCGTCCAGTGGCTGCGCGACCACAACGCTACCGGCGACGTCTACATCAACACGCTGCTGCTGCACAGCAAGGACCAGACCGCCATCCGCGTGCTGCGGACCATCGCCCACGAGAACGGCGGCCGCTTCAAGCACATCAGCCGCGACGAGTAACACCCGCCGCGGCGCGACAATCAGGCAAGGCGTGCCGAGGCCTGGTGGCTTCCGGGGGGGACACCAGGCCTCGGCTTTCTGCCGGGGGGCGCCGGCCCGCGACGGACGCGGAGGCCGGCAGGTCAGTCCGGCTCGGCGGGATGGCGTCGCCGCTGCCGAACGTGCAGGACGAGCTCCCAGACGATCGCGGCCGCGACGGCCCCGCCCAGGTCGGCGAGCCAGTCGGTGAACGACGCGTGGCGGTGGATCGGCCAGATCGGCTGGGTGATCTCATCCAGCGCGCCGTAGACGGCGAGGACGCCGATCAGGATCGCGATCCGGCGCCGGCGAGTGACGCCCCGGGCCGCCAGCGCGAGGTGGAAGACGCTGCCGAGCACGAAGTAGCCCAGCGCGTGGAGGCGCTTGTCGCCCACGCCGGTGCTGGGGAGCTTGCCCTTCGGCCAATGGGTGCCGGCAAAGGCCGCCAACCAGGCCACCACCAGGGCGATCAGCAGCACCCGCGCGCGGCGCGGCGGTCTGGCGTCCCGCGCGGTCATCGCGCCGGTTCGTTTCCCGCCGCCGGGGCGCCGAACGGCGCGTCGGACGACGCCTCGATGCAGCTTTCCACGGCCGGGGCAGGCGTGCCCGGGCCTTCCGCCGCCTCCGGCGCCTCCGGTGCGTACTCGCCGAGGGACTCGCGCGGCGGCGCCTCGGGCGGCGCCTCGGCGGCGCCGCGGGCCGGGACTGCCTCTTCGGCCGATTGGGCGGCCGCCTCTCGCGCCGGGTCTTCGACCGCCGGTGCGGGCGGGCGCGGCAGGCGCTCGCCGACAGGGGGCACGTGGATCTTCGGCGGCACGAGGTCGCGCGGGCGGACGATCGCCGCCACGTGCGCCGCCGCGAAGACCAGCGCCCGCCCTCCAGCCGCCTCCTCGCCCACCGGCTCCGGCGCGCGGGTGGGCTGCTGCTCCGGCGGCTCGGCCGCTTGGGTCGGCGCCGGCTCGGCGGCAGGGGGGGGCGGGATCAGCGGCCCGCGGGCCGTATCGCCGGCGCGGTCGGCCTGCTCGGGTGGTGCTTCGGCCGCCGGCTCGCGGGACGGAAACGGCGGCGGCATGGGGGGGATCAGGTCGGCCGGACGCACGATGGGCGCCGCCTCCGGACGAGGCAGGGGCTCGACGGGCGCCTCGAGGGCCTCGTCGTCGGCCTCGTCGTCGGCCTCCCGCCAGCGCGCTTCCTCGCGGGCGCGGGCGGCCGCCTGCTCCGCCGCGACCACCGCCTCCGGCGGGAACAGCGCGGGGTAGCAGCAGACGAACTCGTCGGCGAGGGCGTTGTAGTCGGTCGCGCCGCGCGACAGCGCGTCGTACTCGAAGATCGTCTTGCCGTGCGAGGGGCACTCGGCGAGCTTGACGTTGCGGCGGATGAGCGCCTCGTAGATGCGCGTCTCGCCCCAGGGGCAGTCCGTGCCGCGTGCCGCGTCGAGGAAGCCGCGCAGGTCCTCGACGACCTCGGCGGCCAGCCGCGTCCCCGTCTCGTACAGGCAGAGGATCACCCCCGCGACGCGCAGGCGCGGGTTGATCCGGCGGCGCACGAGGGCGACGGTCTCCAGGAGCTTGCCGACGCCCTGGAGGGCGAGGAAGTGCGGCTGAAGGGGGATGAGGACCTCGTCGGCGGCGGCGAGGGCGTTGAGCGTCAGCAGCCCCAGGCTCGGCGGGCAGTCGATGAGGATCAACTCCGCCGGCAGCGGCTGGGCGTGGAGGGCGTCGCGGAGGATCTGCTCGCGCCCGACCGTGGCGGCCAGCTCCACCTCCGCGCCGGCCAGGTCGATCACCGACGGGACGATCCAGAGCTGCTCGGAGACGCCCATGCAGGTGGGGGCGAGCTCGGCGTCGCCCGACAGTACGTCGTAGACGCTCGTGGGCGTCGAGCCCGGCTCGACGTTGAAATGCAGCGTCATGTGGGCCTGCGGGTCGAGGTCGACCAGGCAGGTGGCACAGCCGCGCACGGCGATGGCGGCCCCCAGGTTCGCCACCGTCGTCGTCTTGCCCACCCCGCCCTTCTGGTTGAGCACAGCTATGGTAAACACGACTGGGATTATAGGCCCGCGCCGCGGCGTGGCAAGGCCGCAGCCATCTTCTCACACGCCTGCCGCCGGCGTGCCCGCCAAAGCCCCGCCGGTGTCAGCGCCCGGCCGCGCATAAAGCGGCGGCGGATGTCACCGTGGCGAGGACATCCGCCGCTTCCGGGGTACTGCTCCTCCGCCCGGCCCAGGCGGAGGACGCCGCCGAAGGTCAACTAGCGGCGTCTCTTGACTTTCTTCTTGGCTGTCTTCTTCTTGGCCTTCTTCTTGACGGCCTTTCGGGCCGTCTTCTTGACGGCCTTCTTGGCCTTCCTCTTGGGGGCCTTCTTCTTGGCAGTCTTCTTGGCCCTCTTCACGACCTTCTTGGCTTTCTTCTTCGCAGCCTTCTTCTTCTTCTTCTTTGCCATTCGCTATCACCTCCTTCCGTGGAGCTAGGGCAAACCGAACGCTTGAAGAAAGACCGCTTGAGCTTTTACACCTTCGTTGCTTGAACATGCAAGAATTCCTGGCACTTTTCTCGGCAGTTTTTTTGCGCCGGGTCGAACCGTTTCTCGCCCCCCGGCGCGGGAGACGCCCGCGCCGTTCGGCGGCGCCCCGCGCCCCGCGGGCTGTCGGCGAACGAAGATAGACATATCTGCACGGGACGCATCGCCGCGCCGCCCTTTGTTTTCGGGCCTTTCGCGGCCCCCGCGGCCCCGGGCGGCGCGGGCGAATCGGGCGCCGATCCGCCCGGCGGGCGCCGCGCGCGCCGCCTCCGGTTCGCGCGCTCGGGACGGTCTCGCGCACGCGCGCGGCGCGGGAGTAACTGCGAACCGCTTGCGCGTCCGCGGTAAGGGCGGCGCGCCGCGCCGCGCCGACCGATGCTCGCGCGGAATGGCGAGGCGCGCCGCGGCCTCGTACAATGAGAACGCCGGACCATTGGATCGCCGCGAAATGAGCCGACCCGTCGAGCCCGAACTCTCGCCCAACGCGCTGCGCACGCTGCGGGCACGGTACCTGCGCAGGGACCCGTCCGGGCGCCTCGTCGAGACGCCGCGCGAGCTGTTCGAGCGCGTCGCGCGGGTGGTGGCCGGCGGCGAGAGGGCCTTCGGCGCTTCGGACGGCGAGGTCGCCGCGCTGGCCCGGAGCTTCTACGGGCTGATGGCGCGCACGGCGTTCCTGCCCAACAGCCCCACGCTGATGAACGCCGGGCGCGCGCCGGGCGTCCTCAGCGCGTGCTTCGTCCTGCCGGTCGAGGACAGCATTGACGGCATCTTCGAGTCGGTCAAGCACGCCGCGCTGATCCAGAAGGCCGGCGGCGGAACGGGCTTCTCCTTCGACCGACTCCGCCCGTCCGGCGACTACATCGCCTCCTCCGGCGGGCGCACCTCCGGGCCCATCAGCTTCTGGCGCGTCTTCTGCGAGGCCACCCGCGCCATCCAGCAGGGCGCGTTCCGGCGCGGCGCCAACATGGGCATGCTCTCCGTGACGCATCCCGACATCCTCAAGTTCATCGCCGCCAAGGACGCGCCCGGCGAGTTCGAGAACTTCAACATCTCCGTGAAGGTCCCCGACGCCTTCATGCGGTCCCTCGCCCGCGAGGGCGATGTGCCGCACGTCGTCGCCAACCCGCGGACCGCGCGGCGCTACTGGCTGCCGCGCAAGTTGGACGTGCCCGGCTACACGCTGGCCGACCTGCCCCCGGCCGAGGGGACGCCCGACGTGCCGGTCCGCTCCCGCCGCGAGCTCTGGGACCGGATCGTCCGCGGCGCCTGGGCCACCGGCGAGCCGGGCCTGTGCTTCATCGACCGCGTCAACGACGCCAACCCCACGCCGCAGCTCGGGCGGATCGAGGCGACCAACCCCTGCGGCGAGCAGCCCCTGCTCGACTACGAGGCGTGCAACCTCGGCTCGATCGACCTGGCCAAGTTCCTCCGGCGCGGGGCGCTGGACGAAGCCGCCTTCCGCCGGGCCGTCCGCCAGGGCGTGCGGTTCCTCGACGACGTCATCGAGGTGAACGACTACGTCACCGACCGCGCCGCCGAGCGCTGCCGGGGCAACCGCAAGATCGGGCTGGGGCTGATGGGCCTGGCCGACGCGATGCTCGAGCTGGGCGTCCCGTACGACAGCGAGGACGCCGTGGCCTTCGGGCGGCGCGTGGCGTCGATCCTGGCCGACGAGGCGTTGGCGGCCAGCGAGGACCTCGCCCGGCAGCGCGGCACGTTCCCCAACCACCCGGGCAGCGTCTGGGACCGCCGCGGACGCGCCCCGCGCAACGCCGCCGTCACCTGCATCGCGCCGACCGGCACGCTGAGCATCCTCGCCGGCACCAGCGGGGGCATCGAGCCCGTCTTCGCCCTGGCGTTCTACCGGCACGTGCTCGACGGCCAGGAGATGATCGAGGTCAACGCGCCGCTGCGGCGCTTCGCCGAGCGCGAGGGGTTCTGGAGCGACGAGCTGGCCCGGCGACTGGCCGCGGGCGAGCGCCTGGGGGACCTGGCCGACATCGACGAACGGGCGCGGGCGACGTTTGTGACGGCCCACGAGATCGCCCCGGAACGGCACGTTCGCATGCAGGCGGCCTTCCAGGAGCACGTCGACGGGGCGATCTCCAAGACGATTAACCTGCCGGCCGACGCCGTGCCGGGCGACGTCGACCGCGTCTACCGCCTGGCCTACGAGCTGGGGTGCAAGGGGGTGACGGTCTACCGCCACGGCTGCCGCGAGGGCCAGCCGATGGCCCTGGCGCCCGCCTCGGCCGTCTGCCCCCAGTGTCGCACGCCCATCCCGGACGAGCCCGGGTGCAGCCGCTGCCTGCGATGCGGGGCGACGCTCTGCTCGTGACCTTCCCGCCGCGGGGCGGGGTATACTCTGCGCATCGCGCCGGTT
>CAZXOC010000118.1:7138-10168 GCA_964642165.1 uncultured Planctomycetaceae bacterium
GGTGAGGGCCACGCCTCGGCCCGGGGGGGCGAAACGGTCTTCTCCCGGAGGACGGGAAGCGGTATCCTGGGCTGGCGCGGTGGGGGCGGTGGAGAGAGACGGCGATGAAGGCTTCTCGAACAACCTGGCTCGTGGTGCTGGCGGCGCTGGGCGGCTGTGCCGTCCCGCAGGCACAGAACACGCCCGTTCCGCAGAGGCACGAGAGAGATGCGGCCACCGGACGGGCCTACTACATCTACGTGCCCAGCACCTACGACTACGAGAGCCACAGCAAGCCGCACCCGCTGATCGTCAGTTGTCACGGCACGCCGCCGTACGACGTGGCCGAGCACCACATCCGCGAGTGGAAGATGCTCGGGGAGCGCTACGGGTGCATCGTGGTGGCCCCGGAGCTGATCGCGACGGACGGGCTGATCGGCGACGGCCCGATCGTCGGCATGCTCGACGACGAGAAGTTCATCCTGAGCCTGATCAGTCGGCTGGGCTACCGTTTCAACATCGACCGGGCCAACATCATGATCACGGGCTTCTCCGGCGGGGGCTTCCCCACGTACTGGGTGGGCCTGCGGCACCCGGACATCTTCTCGGCGGTCGTCGCGCGAAGCAGCAACTTCGGCGAGCACAACCTCGACGGGTGGTTTCCGCGGGAGGCCGTCACCCAGAACGTGATGATCTACTACGGCGAGAACGACCCGGGGGCCATCCGCGGGCAGTCCGAGGCGGGCATCAAGTTCCTCCAGTCCCGGGGCTTCCAGGTCGAGAGGAAGATCATTCCGGGGATCGGACACGAGCGGCGCCCGGAGGTGGCCATGGAGTTCTTCCACCGGCACTGGCAGGTTCCCAAGCCGACGCAGCCGCCGAGGTCGACGCGCCGGACTCCGTGAGCGGTGCGGCCGGGCCTCGGCGCCGCTCGGGGCCTGCCAAAGAAGCAGTCTCCGGCGTCGGCGCGACCGGTTCCGGCAGGCTCACGGAAGGGGGCCCGGGCCGAGGCTATATTTAAGTCCATTTCCAAGCGGGCGTTAAGCTTCCTGGCACTTCGATTGCAATCCGCAGAACGAGCGCGCGGTGCCGCGGCGCGCTGCGCAGCGCGCCGGGTGGGTTCGTCTCTTCCGGCAAGGGCTCGCGGAGATGGTCGCAGCACGGATTCATGAACGGCTGCCTTTCAGCCTTGCCGTGACCGGCGAGGCCGAGTCCTGGCTGCCTGCGCTGGAGCTCATCATCAGCTCCAGGTACCTGTGTCCCCGCCGCGTCCACGGCGACCAGGAGTTGCTGGAGATGGTCGAGCTGGGTGCCGTCGACGCGGCGGTTCTGGACGACTCGGCCGAATGGGAGCTGGACGTGCTGCAACTGCTTCGGATGATCCGCCGGCTCGACGCGGTGCTGCCGGTGGTGGTGGTCACGGGGCGGCGGGACCGTCACTGGCTTCAGGACGCGCTGCGTCTGGCGGCCTTCAGCGTGGTGACCCGCCCGCTGGAGCTGGAGGAGCTGCTGCGCCAGATCGAGCGGATGATGCGGCGGCTGGACGACATGCTTCGCGGCGGCCCCGGCCTGTGAGGACGGTGCGCCCGGCCCGGGCGCCCTCGCGGGCGGCTCCGGGGTTTTCTGTTCACAAGAACTGGCAAAGGAAAGGGTAAGGAGCAAGACAGATGGCCAAAGCTGCACCGAAGATCCGCCCGTTGGGCGGAAAGGTCCTCATTCAGCGCCTGGAGGCGGAAGAGACGACCCGCGGGGGCATCGTGCTGCCGGACACCGCCAAGGAGAAGCCCCAGAAGGGCACGGTGCTGGCGCTGGGGGACGGCAAGCTGCTGGACGACGGCACCCGCGCCGACTTCCAGGTCCACAAGGGCGACAAGGTCCTCTTCGCCAGCTACGCCGGCACCGAGATCAAGGTCGAGGGCAAGGAATACATGCTGATGGACGAGTCGGACGTCCTGGCGATCCTGGACTAGGGCGACCGGCTCGACCGGGAAGGCCGCCGCGGGCGGCGGCGGACGCAGCGAACCCCACGGCAACCCCATGGAAGCCGCTTAGGAGCAAGTAGAGATGGCAAAGAAGAAGATCACATTCGACGTCGAGGCGCGCGAAGGCATCCGCCGGGGCGTCAACAAGCTCGCCAAGGCCGTCCGGGCGACGCTCGGCCCGACCGGGCGCGTCGTCGTGCTGGAGAAGAGCTTCGGCGCCCCCACCGTCACCAAGGACGGCGTGACCGTCGCCAAGGAGATCGAGCTGGAGGACGCCAACGAGAACATGGGCGCCCAGATGGTCAAGGAGGTGGCCTCCAAGACGTCCAACGTCGCCGGCGACGGCACGACCACCGCCACCATCTACGCCGAGGCCATCTTCGAGGAAGGCCTCAAGAACATCACCGCCGGCGCCGAGGCCATGAAGGTCAAGCGCGGCGTCGACAAGGCCATCCGGGCCATCGTCGACGAGCTGGCGCAGCTCTCCAACCCCGTCAAGAGCACCAAGGAGATCGCCCAGGTCGGCACCTGCGCCGCCAACCAGGACGCCGACATCGGCAAGCAGATCGCCGAGGCCATGGAGAAGGTCGGCAAGGACGGCGTCATCACCGTCGAGGAAGGCAAGGCGCTGGAGACCGACGTCGAGCTGCTCGAGGGCATGCAGTTCGACCGCGGGTACATCTCCCCGCACTTCGTCAACAACGTCGAGGCGATGGAATGCGACCTCCAGAAGCCCTACATCCTGATCCATGAGAAGAAGATCTCCGCCGTCAAGGACCTCGTGCCCCTGCTGGAGAAGATCGCCCAGGCCGGCCGGCCCCTGCTGCTGATCGCCGAGGACATCGAGGGCGAGGCCCTGGCGACCCTCGTCGTCAACAAGCTCCGCGGCACGCTCCAGGGCTGCGCCGTCAAGGCCCCCGGCTTCGGCGACCGCCGCAAGGCCATGCTCCAGGACATCGCCATCCTCCCCGGCGGCAAGGCCATCATGGAGGACATGGGCATCAAGCTGGAGAACATCCAGATCGAGGACCTCGGCCAGGCCAAACGCGTCCGCCTCGACAAGGACAGC
>CAZXOC010000118.1:10178-20621 GCA_964642165.1 uncultured Planctomycetaceae bacterium
CGTCGAGGACGCCCTGCACGCCTGCCGGGCGGCCGTGGAAGAGGGCATCCTGCCCGGCGGCGGCGTGGCCATCCTGTGGGCCCTCAAGGCCCTCGATAAGGTCAAGGCCACCGGCGACGAGAAGATCGGCGTGGACATCGTGCGACGCGCCCTGGTCGCGCCGATCAAGCAGATCGCGGAGAACTCCGGGCTGGACGGGAGCATCGTGGCCGCCAAGGTGATGGAAGCCAATGACCTGAACTTCGGCTACGACGCCCTGACGGGCAAGTACGGCGACCTCGTGAAGGCCGGCGTGATCGTGCCGACGAAGGTCGAGCGCTGCGCCCTGGAGAACGCGGCCTCGGTGGCCGGGCTGCTGCTGACCACCGACGCGGTCGTCAGCGAGATTCCCGAGAAGAAGACCCCCGCGCCCGGCGGCGGCGGCGGGATGGAAGACATGTATTGATGCGATGGCCGGTTCGCCCCGCGAGCGAACCGACAAGCCACCCGACCGGAAGGACGGCGGCCCGCAGTCGATGCGGGTCGCCGCCCTTTTTTTGCCTCGCCGCGGGATGCATCGTACCTTGCTTCCAGTGACGGCGCGCCGGACAGCTCGCCCGGGCGCGCCGGATGGGCAACGCGCCTCAGCGGCGACAGGACCGCGGTGAGCCAATGAACGAATCCCCTCATCCCGAGAAGACCCCCGTCTTGGTCAAGCCCTCCGACGACAGCTTCGGACTGTGGCTCCACGAGGAAGCGAAGACCGCGGCGCCCCGGCGCCCGGTCGCCCCCGAACCGCAGGGCGCCGCACCGCAGACGGCTCCTGCCGGCCCCGACGTGCCCGCGCTGCGGGCCTTCCGGGCCGGGCAGGTCCCCCTGGGCTCGATGGCCCTCGTGCCGGGGCCCGGCGACGAGACGGATGCCCGGAACGCGGCGGCTACACGCAAGCTGCGGTGGACCCGCTTCCGCCCGCTCGACACCCCCGCCGCCGTGACGGTCGCCTTGCTGGCCGGGCTCGTCGTCGCCGGCGGCTACGCCCTTCGCTTCGACCTGCGCAAGCTGGAAGGCCTCTACGGCATCCAGATGCACAACAAGGTCATCCGGGAGCACAACCAGTCGCGCAACATCCTCATCCGCCACCTGCTCAAGGCGCGTGGCGGGCAGGTGGCCCCGCTGGCCGGCTACGACGGGTGGACCGGCCGGCAGCCCAAGCAGACCGTGGTCGTGGTCACGACGCCCGACGGCCGCTCCGTCATCCAGACGATGTCCGCGGCGGCCGCCCCGACGTCGCCCTCGGACGAGGCCGCCGCCGGTCCGGACGCCGACGCCGGCGAGGCCACGCGGCGCTGGACGCCGCCACCCCTGCTGGCCGGCTACGACGACATGCGGTTCGAGGCGCTCGAGACGATCGGCAGTCGCCTGCCCATCATCCTGGGCTACGTCTGCGCGATGGCGGCGCTGGTCGTGTGGTGCACGCTGGCCTACCGCAACCTCCCGGCGCTGCACGCGCCGGCCCCGTCGTTCCGCGTGCGAACCGTCCCGCTGCTGTGGCTCCTGCCGCCGCTCAACCTCTTCCTGCCGTGTGCCGTCATGGGAGAGGTCTGGCACGGCAGCGACCCGCGCAGGCTGCGCCGCCACGCCGGCCTGCGCCTGCCCGTCGTCGGCTTCTGGTGGCCGCTGATCCTGACGGCGCTGACCCTGGCGGCCATGTCCGTCTACCGGATGTCGTCCGCCATCGGGATCGACACGATGGTCGTCGCCGGGCGCACCGCCCTGTACGCGGACCTGACAGCCGTCGTCGTGGGCATGATCACCATGGCGGTCATTGCCTTGGCCACGTGGAACCAGAGCCGTCGCATCAGGCTGCTGCCCTCTCGTCGGGTGGCGTCCGGCGAAGCGTGGCGAAGCCACGATCCCGCCGGACCCCCGGTCGGCGCGGAGTCCTGAGCGGGGGCGCTCGCCCGGCTCAGACGCTCGCCATCGCGCGCGCCAGGACCCACTCGTACTCCCGGCGGATGCTCTCGGCCACGTCGGCCGCGCGGAGGGCGTCGGGAAGCACGTCGAACGTGTAGGTCTCGATCTCCAGGTGCTCGGTCGGTGCCGACGACGGCGAGGCGATCCGCCGCCAGAACCCCTCGTCCAGCATCGCGGCGGTCGAGCCCAAGCCGCCCGCCTCCGTGAAGAACAGCGGCACGTGGAAGTGCACGCGCAGCTCGGCGCGCGCCGCGTCGGCGCGCCGGCCCGCGGCGATCGCCTCGGGCAGGTCCGGGAAGCTCTCGATCTGCCCGTCCGCCCGGCGGAGCTTGACCTGGTGGAGATAGACGGCGTCGGCGAAGTCTCCCAGGCGCCGCAGCGCCGCGGCCGTCGGACGAAGGCGAAGCGCCGCCGAGAGCTGGATCTTCCCCACCCGCACCTGCGCCGACGCCAGCGCCTCCAGCGACGCGCCGAGGTCCTCGAACGCCACGGCCGCGTGCGCCGTGTCGAGACAGACGCCGACGTGGCGACGCAGCGTCTCGCCCGCCACCTCGGCGCCGTCGGGCAGCGCCCGCGCCAGGAAGTCGATCGCCTCGCCCGTGCGCTCGACGTAGCAGTCCGGCTCGGGCTCCAGGGCTACGCAGATGTCCGCCCCGGTGTCGCGGCGGACCTTCGCCGCGTGGGCGGCCGTCTGGCCCAGCATCCGGGCTGCCTGCCGGAGGTCCCGGGTCCCTCGGATCCACGGCCGGTACGCCACGGGCACGGTGCTGATGCTGCCCGGCACGCCCTCGGGAAGGAGGGCGGCGAGGATGTCGATCAGGCCGATCGTGTAGTCCCGCCGCGCCGCCGACCGCCAGTCCGGGCGGTAGACGTCTTGCTTGACGGCCGTGCCGTGGAAGGGCCCGTACGGGAAGCCGTTGATGGTGAAGACGTACAGGTCGTTCGCCGCCAGGAAGTCGCGGAACGCCGCCAGCGCCGCCGGGTCGCCCAGCTCCTGCGCCGCCCGGCGGCTCAGCCGCAGGCCCAGCCCGAACGCCCGGTCCGGCGCGACGGTGCGGCGCACGCGGAGGGCGTGGTCGCGAACGGCCGCGGCATTCTCCGCCCACGTCTCGCCCGGGTGGATGTTCAGGCAGTACGTCAGGTGCAGGGGGGGGCGGGAAGAGAGCTTCATTCGCCGCCGTCCTCGCCCCGGTGGCCGGCGAGGTGCTCGACCGCCTGCTCGACGAGTTGGGGGTTCACCTGGTGCACTTCGACCTTGCGTCCGAGGCCGTCCGGCAGCGTCACGTTCAGCGCGCCGCCCAGGTGCTCGCGGAACTGCCTCAGGCCGTCCAGCACCGTCAGCGTCCCGCCGCTGTCTCGTCGCGAGAGCAGCTCCGACCAGACCGGCAGGCCCGCCGCCGTCAGCCCCGTGAGGATCCGCGCGAAGTCCGCCTCCTCCAGGAGCCCCTGGCGCATCGCGTAGAACGAGTCCATCGCGATGCCGATGGCCACGGCTTGGCCGTGGCCGATCCGGTAGTCGCTCATTGTCTCGAGCTTGTGGCCGACCCAGTGGCCGAAGTCGAGCGGGCGGGCCGAGCCCAGCTCGAACGGGTCGCCGCTCGTGCGGATGTGCTCCAGGTGGAGGATCGCGCAGCGGCGGACGCACTGCTCCATGGTTGCCTGGTCGCGTCGGCGCAGGTCCGCGGCGCGATCGCAGAGCCACTGGAAGAACGGCGCGTCGGCGATGATGGCGACCTTGAAGGCCTCGGCGACGCCCCCGAGCCAGTCGCGGTCGGCCAGCGTCCGGAGGAACTCGAAGTCGTTCAGCACGGCGAACGGCGGGGCGAACGTGCCGACGAAATTCTTCTGCCCGTGCTCGTCCATCCCGTTCTTGACGCCCACGCCCGCGTCGTTCTGCGCGATCGTCGTGGTCGGCACGCGGACGAGCCGCATCCCTCGATGCACCAGCGACGCGGCGAAGCCCACCATGTCGAGCACGGCCCCGCCGCCGAGGACGACCACGAAGCTCTGGCGGTCGAGATGCAGGTTGCCCAAGGCCGTCATGACGTCCCGAACGACCGCCCAGCCGTTCTTCGCCCCCTCGCCGCCGGGCGTGACCTGCGGGGGGGCGGCCAACTCCAGCTCCTTCGGCCGCTCGTGGAAGTACTCCTTGATGCGCTCCATCACGTCCGGCTGGGCCGCGGCGAGCCCGCCGTCCACGTAGGCAATCGCGCGGTGGCGGCGGTCCTCGCCCAGCCGGTTCATCGCGCCGGCCAGCAGCGGATTGCCCGCCGACAACACGTGGTGAGTGAAGTGGACGGGGTAGTCGAACGGCACGGAGATCCGCTGATGGTAGGCCTCGGCCGTCGGCTCGTCGCCCGCGGCCGCGCCCGACTGCTCGGGGGGGCTCATTCCTCTTCATCCAGCATGTGCTTCACCGTGGCGGCAAGGTCCAGCAGCGTCGCCGGAGCCGGATCGAGTTCGACGGTCGACGCCCACGCGACGCGGCGGCCGCTCCCCGCGCGGCCGTGCGTGCCCCGGACCCTCGACGTGTCCAGGCTGACGCTCATGGGGGGCCAGCCGAAGAACAGCTCGCATGGATCGTAGCCCGGCTTGTTGTGGATGTCCACGTGCCGGGCGTAGTCAGGCGCCTCGCGTTTCTGCGTCCACCACGGGTAGGCCAGCCAGGAGCCCTCCTCGGCCACCAGCATCAGCTCGCCGGCGTTGGGGTGACGGACCCCCCGGGCGGCTATCTCCTCGGCGTCCAACACCTCCGCGACGCCGGGCGCCTCCCGCAGCACGCGCCGGGCCGCGCCCACGTCGCCGGGCTCGCGGACGTAGACGTGGGCCACCTCGTGGTCGACCAGGGCGAAGGCCCGGCTCTCGTGGAGGTCGGCGTAGAGCATGCCGCGGACCGGGCGGGCCCGCAGCAGGCCCGACTCAAGGAGCGCAAGGTTCGGCAATGAGGCTGGTTGAGTCACCTCCGCCATGGCGTAGTCGCCGAAGACGATCACCTCGTAGCCGCGCTGCCGCGCCGCCGACAGGACGTGGTCGATCTGCCCGGCAAGCGAAGCGAGCGCGGCGGCGGCCTTCCGGCCGTCCGGACCGTGCCGCTGGAGGTCGTAGTCCAGCGTGGGCAGGTAGGCCAGCAGGACGTCCGGGGCGAGCTGCTCGTCGCCGAGGATGAGCCGGATCGCCTCGGAGATCCACGTTCCCGCGCTGTCGCCGGCCAACGGCCCCCAGTACGTCCGCAGCTTGAAGGGGCGCATCGGGCCCGTCCGGCAGAGGCGGGCGTGGAGGTCGTCGGGCCGTCCGTAGCAGTCCTCGATCATCCCCCCGTGGTGCTTGTGGATCGGCGCGGGGGTCAGCAGCAGGTCGACGGCCTCGCCCATCGACTGCTGGAAGAAGAGCATGCCGACCGTCCCGCCTCGGCGGCGCAAGGGCGACCAGATCCGCTCGCCGGCCACCAGCCTGGCCGACTGCTCCCAGAACGTTACCTTGCGCAAATCTCGGTGGAAAAGGCCGTTGGAGATCATGCCGTGGACGGCGGGCGCCCCGGCCGTCCGGAAGCTCGCCTGGACCGTGCACGTGACGGCTGGGAAGACCGTTTCGGCCGGCTGGAACGTCAGCCCCGCCATCTCCTGGAGACCGTGCCGCCGGAGCAGGTCGTAGCCCAGCGCCGCGGCCTCGATGATCAGCAGCTTGCTCGACATCGCGAAACTCAGTCTATTGAACGGCCGACGGCGCCGCAGGGGACGCGCGGGCTACAGATCGCAGCGGCGCGGGCGTCGCCGGCCTGGGCGGGCGGCTGTTCGATCCGACTTGTCAGCTCGCGTAGAAGCGCTTGACGAGGACGGCGTTGAGCCCGAAGCACACCAGCAGACCGCCCGCGAGGGCAGCCCCACTCCAACTCGTTGACACTACAGCGGTTACTTGGAAGAGGATCGCGCCGCGGAGCAGGCGGCCGATCGTCTTCTGCACCAGGGCCGGCTCGGGCGGTTCGGCGGGCGGAGCTCCCTTGCCATCCTCGCCGGCCTTGCCCGGCTCGTGCCGCTTGCCGCCGAGCTTGGCCAGGCAGAAGCCCACGTAGATCATGGTGAACGCCGCCGCCGCGGTCCGGGCCCACCGCGATTCGGGGCTGCCCTCCTGGACCGCCAGGACGAGGCCCAGCAGCCACGCGGAGGCCGTCACCGCGATGAAGGCGGCCTTGCCTTTGACGTCCGTCGCCCGGGTCTCGCCGGCGGCCAGGGCCGTCACCGCGGCGATGTACAGCACCGCGCCGCCCGCCAGGACGAGCGCCGCCGTCACGAGCAAGGGCCCCCCGGGCAGGGCGGCCGCCCCCACCAGGACGCTCAGGCCGCGACAGAGGCCCATGGTGGCCGGCCCGAGAACGCCGTTGCGCTTGAGCAGGGCGTTGTAGGCCAGGATCGCCGCGGCCAGGATCCCGGCGACGACAAGGACGGAACGTCCCGCGAAATAAGCGAATACGAGCGCGGCGGCCATGAGGGCCCCGGCCGCCACCGCCGCCGAGGCCGGGCGGACCCTCCCGCTGGGCAGCGGCCGCTGCGGGCGCTCGCGGCGGTCCTCGGCCAGGTCGAACCAGTCGTTCCACAGCAGCCCCGCAGCGTACAGGAGGAGGCTGACGGTGGCTGCCAGGGCCAGCGAGACGGCCTCGGGGGCGGTCAGGTCCGCGCCGACGTCACCGGCGGCCTTGGCCACGACGAAGCCGGCGAGGGGATCGCCGGGGACGGTGAGCAAGTTGGGGACGCGCAGTAACTCAAGCCAAGATCGAAGCTTGGATCGGCTCTGTCCCGGCGGGACGGCCGGCGGAGCCCCGGAGGCTCTCGGCGGGTCGGGCATCGGGCCTCCTCAGCGCTGGAACTTGTGCGGATCGACCGGCTCGAGGTCGAGCTGCGGCTGCCACCGGGGGCTGTGGCTGTAGAAGGCCCTGGCGTTGCCTCCGACCAGCCGCTCGATGGTCTGTGCGTCGTGGCCGTCCTCCTGGAGGAAGTCGACCACCTTGACCAGCGCCAGCGGGTCGGAGACGCCCCAGTCGGCCGAGCCGGAAACGATCATCTTCTCGGAGCCGAACGTCCGCACGATCGCACTGACACGCGGCGGCGTGAGCTTGGAGATGGGGTAGACCGTCAGGCCGACGTAGCAGTCGGTGTCGCGGGCCTGGGGCATCGTGTCCTCGGTGTTGTGGTCGAGGTAGATCCTCGACTCGGGCAGGCCGACCTCGCGGATGACCTTCATGCTGCGGCGGATGCCCTCGGGCTTGTTGAAGTGAGGCAGGTGGATCACGACCGGCAGGTCGCGCTCCGCGGCGATCTCGAGCTGCCGGCGGTAGGCGTACTCCTCGTTGTCGGTGATGTTGTTGAAGCCGATCTCGCCGATGGCAACGCACCGCTCGTGGTCGAGGTACTCCCCGATGCCGGCCAGGACCTCGTCCACGAGGGGCTTGTTCTCGGCCTCCTTGGGGTTGTAGGCGATGGCGCAGTAGTGGTCGACGCCGAACCGCCGCGCCCGGACCGTCTCGAACTCGAGGATGAGCTGGAAGTAATCGAAGAACGTCCCGGCGTACCGGCGGTCGGCGCCCAGCCAGAAGGACGGCTCGACGCACGCGCGGATCCCGGCGCGGTACATGGCCTGGTAGTCGTCGGTGGTGCGGGAATACATGTGGATGTGAGGCTCGATGATGGTCATCCGGGGTTCCTTCCTGCCGCAACCGGATCGGCAAAGGGCGATTATGCCACAGCGGCCGGGTCGGGTAAAGGCCCTCTCCTCGGGCGTCGCAGACGCCTATGATAAAGGAGTGGCCCGACGAGGAGGCCGGGCCCCGAGGCAGCCGCCGCCCGTGGGAAGCGCCCTCGATCGCTCCGGGCGCCCGGTGGCGCGGCAGCTTGGGGCCCCGCGGGAGGTGCAGGCACTTCCGCTGCACGCCGGCCAAGGCGATGGCCGATAGAACAGTACGCTGCCGCTGTGGCCGTGCGCAACCGGTTCGCCTAGAGGCCTTGTGTGTTTTGCTGAATCAAGGGAACTTTCTGGTCGAGGGTAAGTTTCAGGCTGAGGTAGCTGGGAAATGCCGATTCCCCGTCGTGGCCCAGACGTCCGCGCGATGGGTGGAAGGCAGTACTAGAATGGGCACCAAGGCGCCGATAGCGACTGCGTCGTTCAGCGCCCGACAGTTAGGGATCCGGCTGCTGGCGGTTGGCCTGTTCGCGCTGGCCGGCTGCAGCGAGAGCATCCGCGAGTACACCAAGCTCGGGCGCTGGTCGCAGTCCCCCAAGGAGCCCATCATCTTCTCGGGCAGTCCCTCTCGCGATGCGGCCGCGCACGGGGCGAGCCTGGAGGTCCTGACCGAGCACGACTGGCAGATCCTGGAGAAGATCTCCCCGCGCCCGATCTGGGAGCGACTGGCCGAGGCGCGGGCGCTGTTCATGGCGAAGCGGTCGGCCGCCTCGAGGCCCGTCGAGTCGCCGCCGGACGTCGTCGGGGACGCCCTGAAGCTCGCCCTGGACGTGCCCACGACGAAGCTGCCGGACGGCAAGATCCAGATGTTCTACCGCCTGCGCCACTACGGCGGCGTGGGGGTCAAGTCCACCCGGACGGGCGGCACCGACCGGCGCAGCATCACCCTGACGCCGAACAACCTCGCCGCCCTGGTGCAGGTGGTCACGGCGCAGCTTGCCGGCAAGGGCACGGTCGTGCCGCTGCCGGAGGACAACACGCTCATCATCACGTGCGACCCGTCCGTGCGGGCGTCCGTGCTGGCCCTGCTGGCTGGCATCGACGTGCCGTCGCGCCAGGTGGAGATCACCGCCAAGATCTTCGAGGTCGCCCACGACTTCGACTTCCAGATCGGCGCCAAGACCCTCCTGGAACACATCGCCAGCGACAACACCCAGTCCGTCGTCGGCACGTTCAACCCGGTCGACTTCGTCGAGTCCATCGGCACGGCGGCCGGCTTCCAGGGCGGGATCGTGCGGCTGCTTCAGGTCTTTGAGGGCTGCGGCATCAAGGTGGACGCGACGCTCCAGTTGCTGGCCGACACGGGGCTGATCCGGACGGTGGCCGCACCGCGCATGACGGTGACGGCGGGCAAGACGGCCTACATGCTCGCCGGGGAGGAGCTGCCCATCCAGTCGGCGCGGCTGTCCAACAACAACCTCGTCACGGAGAAGACCACCTACAAGCCCATCGGCGTGCAGCTCTACATCACGCCGCAGGTCATCGGCTCCGACAGCGTCAAGCTGCACGTGGTGACGACGGTCTCGGCCATCGCCGGCTTCAGCGAGCTGAGCAGCATGACGCAGAAGGAGCGCGGCCAGGGGCTGATCAACCCCATCGTGCAGGCCCGCGAGGCCGAGACGTTCGTGGACGTCGAGGACGGCGCGACGCTGGTCATCGGCGGGCTGCGGATGATCCGCACGATCACGCGCGAGCGCAAGATGCCGCTGTTCGGCGATGTGCCCCTGCTGGAGTGGTTCTTCAAGAGCCACCGCAGCCAGAACAACGTCAACGACCTGTACTTCTTCGTGACGCCGCGGCTGGTGCGGTCGAACCGGCCGAAGGCCCGCCCCAAGCCGGTGGCGCTGCGGTGGCCGGCCCCGGCGTCCGTCGCGCCGAAGCCTGCCTTGCCCGTCAAGCCCGTCGGGCCGCCGGCGACGACGAAGCCGGCGCCCGCGCCGCCCGCCAAGCCGGCGGCGACGCAGCCGGCGGCCGCGCCGCCCGCCAAGCCGGCGGCGACACAGCCGGCGGCCGCGCCGCCGGCCAAGGCCCCAGCGAAGCCGGCGCCTCCGCCCAAGCCCGCGCCCGCCAAGCCGGCGACGACGCACCCGGCGGCCACGCCTCCGCCCAAGCCCGCGCCCGCCAAGCCGGCGGCGACGCAGCCGGCGCCGAAGGCGAAGCCCAAACCCGTCGCCACGGCGTCGAAGCCGCCGGCGAAGTAGACCCCGGCGCCCGTCCCTGCGAACGCCCTCCCCATCCGCTGCGCGCCCGTCTCGCGCCCGCCGGTTGCACACGCCGAGGCCTTGGTGTATCCATGGCGCCATGAACACGACGAGATTCGAGGTACGCACGGCCAGCCGCGACCAGTTCGTGGACGTCACCGCACGCGTGCAGGAGGCCGTCTCCGAGTCCGGCATCCGCGACGGCACGGTCACCGTCTACGTGCCGCACACCACGGCCGGCGTGACCATCAACGAGAACGCCGACCCCGACGTCATCCACGACGTCCTGGGCGCCCTGGACATCGCCGTGCCCTGGCGCCAGGGCTTCTACCGGCACGGGGAGGGCAACTCCGCCGCCCACGTCAAGAGCTCGCTGGTCGGCTGCAGCACCACCGTGCCCGTCGTCGGCGGGCGCATGACGCTGGGCACGTGGCAGTCGATCTTCTTCTGCGAGTTCGACGGCCCGCGGACGCGCCGCGTGATCGTCACGGTGGCTGGGGCGTAGCCCGCGCCGGTCAGCCTTCCGCGCCCTTCTCGAACAGCGTCAGAATGGCGGGGA
>CAZXOC010000119.1:0-20521 GCA_964642165.1 uncultured Planctomycetaceae bacterium
AAGCCCGCGAGTAGCGAGGGACGGTAGGGGGCCGGTCGGCGAGGCACGGCGCGGTCGCGGGGCGGGGCTCGCCGCCGACGCAAGGGCGGAGAGGACACCCCATGACGGGCCCAGACGTCGAGTTCCCCGTGGAAACGCATGACGTGGACTTCTGCGTGGTGGGCGGGGGCATGGCCGGGCTGACGGCCGCCGTCGCCGCGGCGCGGCACGGCGCGAAGGTCCTGCTCATGCAGGACCGCCCCGTGCTCGGCGGGAACGCCTCCAGCGAGTGCCGCGTCCACATCTGCGGCGCCGACCGCCACAACCGCCTGCCGAACCTCCGCGAGACGGGTCTGCTCGAGGAGCTCCGCCTGGAGAACCTCTACCGCAACCCCAACCGCGTCTTCAGCATCTGGGACACGATCCTGTACGAGACGTGCCGGTACCAGGACGGCCTGACGCTGCTGCTGAACTGCACCTGCCTCGACGCGGAGGCAAGTGGCGGGCGCATTCGGAGCGTCACGGGCTGGCAGCTCACCACCCAGACGCGGCACACCGTTCAGGCGCGGATCTTCGCGGACTGCTCCGGCGACGGCGTGCTGGCCCCGCTGACGGGCGCGGCCCATCGCGTCGGTCGCGAGGCCCGCGGCGAGCACGACGAGCCCGGCGCGCCGCCGGAGGCCGATCGCCTCACCATGGGCATGAGCATCCTGTTCCAGACGCGGCGGTACGACACGCCGCAGCCGTTCGAGCCCCCCGCCTGGGCCTACCGCTTCGAGAGCTGTGACGAGATCCCCTACGGCGCCGGCGGGCACGCGCACTGGGGCATGGGCTACTGGTGGGTCGAGCTCGGCGGCGAGCACGACGCCATCCGCGACACCGAGGAGATCCGCGACGAGCTGCTGAGGATCTCCTACGGCGTGTGGGACCACGTCAAGAACCGCTGCCCGGCGCACGCCGAGGCGGCGGCCAACTGGGCGCTCGACTGGATGCAGTTCCTCCCCGCCAAACGCGAGAGCCGGCGCTACGTCGGCGCCCACGTCCTGACGCAGAACGACATCCTCGCCGGGGGACGCTTCGACGACCGCGTCGCCTACGGCGGCTGGGCCATCGACGACCACCCGCCGGTGGGCTTCTGGGGCCCGAAGCGCGGCTCGACGAAGCCCTCGGCCGTGTTCCACGAGGCCCCCTCGCCCTACGGCATCCCGTACCGCTGCCTGATCCATCGCGACGTCGCCAACCTGATGTTCGCCGGACGATGCCACTCCGCCACCCACATGGCCATGAGCTCCACGCGGGTGATGGGCACGGGCTGCTCGATGGGCCAGGCGGTCGGCACGGCCGCGGCGCTGGCGATCGGGCGCGGCGCCGACCCGGCCGGCGTCTTGGACCGCGCGGACGAGCTTCAGCAGATGCTGCTTCGCGACGACTGCTACGTGCCGTGGGTGCCGCAGCGCTTCGGCCCGGTGACGACGTCGGCGCGGCTGGAGGCGTCGCAGGGCGATCCCGAGCCGCTTCGCGACGGTACGAACCGCCCGGTCGGCGACGACCCGCACGCCTGGCGCCACCAGGCCGGGGACTGGGTGGCGATGGCCTTCGCCGAACCGGCCCGCGTCGAGCAGGTCACGCTCATCGTGGACAGCGCCCTGAACAAGGACCCGCAGATGAGCTACCACCTGCCGCCCGGCTCCCAGCTCACTCGCCCGCCGGAGGAGATGCCGAAGGCCTTCTGCGTGGACGTGCTGGCCGGCGGCCGGTGGCAGACGCTCCACGACGTCGACGCCAGCCATCAGCGCCTGATCCGCCTGCCCGTCGGGCGCGCCGTCGAAGGGGTCCGGTACACGCTCAAGCAAACGTGGGGGCCTTGCGACCGAACGAACCTCTACGCGTTCTACGCGGACTGACGCGGCCGGGCAAAAGCTTTGACGCGTGCGGCATGTCCGATACGATGTGCCCCTTGCCCTCCGGGGCAGAACGCAGCAGGTGAATTCATGAAGATCTCGCTGAACTGGCTGTCGGACTACGTGCCGGACGTGGCGAAGGTCCGCGTGCCCGAGCTGGAGCGGCTCCTGAAGCAGATCGGCCTGCCCGTCGAGGAGGTCCTCGAGAGCGAGGCCGACATCGTCCTGGACCTGGAGGTGACCAGCAACCGCGGCGACTGCCTGGGGCACATCGGCGTGGCGCGGGAGGTGGCGGCCATCCTGGACGCGGAGTTCCGGCCGCCGCAGATCGGCGAGCTGCCCACGAGCGGCAAGGCCGAAGACCTCACCGCCGTGAAGGTGCTCGACCCGGACCTCTGCCCCCGCTACACCGCGCGCGTGCTGCGGGGCGTGAAGGTCGGCCCGAGCCCGGCGTGGATGGTGGAGCGGCTGGAGGCGGTCGGACTGCGCGGCATCAACAACGTCGTGGACGTGACGAACTACATCCTGATGGAGCACTCCCAGCCACTGCACAGCTTCGACTACGACAAGCTCCGGGAGAACCGCATCGTCGTCCGGCGCGCGAGGAACGGGGAGATGCTCGTGAGCATCGACGAGACGAAGTGCGAGCTGGACGACTCGATGCTGATCATCGCCGACGCGCAGCGTCCGGTGGCCATCGCCGGCGTGATGGGCGGGCTGAACACCGAGGTCACGGAGCAGACCACCAACGTGCTGATCGAGGCGGCGCAGTTCGACCCGCTGTCCATCCGCCACACGTCGCGGAAGCTCCAGCTCATGAGCGAGAGCAACTACCGCTTCGAGCGCGGCGTGGACCCGGTGGGCGTGGACAAGGCGTCGCTGCGGGCCTGCCAGCTCATCCTGGAGCTGGGCGGCGGCGAACTGGCGGAGGGCGTCGTCGACGTCTGGGCGAACCCCTTCGAGCCCCGAAAGGTGACCATGCGCTACGCGCGGTGCAGCGCCCTGCTGGGCCTGGAAATCCCCCCCCAGCGCCAGAGCCGCATCCTCGGCCGACTCCACCTGGCCCCCGAGCCCCAGGCCGACCGCGTCGTCTGCACCATCCCCCCCTGGCGCGCCGACCTGACCCGCGAGGCGGACCTCATCGAGGAAGTCGCGCGGATGGCAGGCTACGACGAGATCCCCGTCGCCGACGAGGTCACGCACCCCGTCTCGCCGGAAGACGTCTCGACGCGCATCCGCCGCCTCGCCGGCGAGGCACTGGCCGCCTGCGGCTTCGACGAGGCGATCACCTTCACGTTCATCAACCAGGCCGAGGCCGACCTGTTCGGCATCGAGCGCACCGTCGGCGTGGACAAGCTCAATCGCAAGACCAACAACGTGCTTCGCCCGACCCTCCTGCCCAGCCTGCTTCGGGCCTGCAAGACCAACCAGAACGTGGGCAACGCGGAGGTGGACCTGTTCGAGATCGCAAGCTGCTTCCCCGGCGCGGCCGGGGGGCAACTCCCCGACGAGTACGTCGAGCTGGCGATGGTCAGCGCGGGCGAGCTGCCGCGCCTGCGCGGGGCGTTGGAGGCCGTCGTCGCCCACCTCGCTCCGCAGGCGGAGCTGGCGATCCGCCCGGAGGACGCGGCGCACCTGGCCGAGGGCACGGCGGCGGCCGTCGTGCTCGACGGCGCGCCGATCGGCACGATCGGACGTATCGCCGAGAGGCTCCAGCACCACTACGGCCTGGAGCGCCCCGTCGTGGCGGCGGCGGTCCGTTTCGAGCCGCTGGCGGCGGCGACGAACCTGACGCGGACGTACCAGCCCGTGCCCAAGTTCCCCGCCGTCCGTCGCGACCTGTCCGTCATCGTGGACGACCCGGTCACCTGGCAGCAGCTCGCCGAGGCCGTCGAGGCCGTCGAGCAGCCGCTGCGCGACGCCGTGGAGTACGTCACGACTTACCGCGGCAAGCCGGTCCCGCCCGGGCGCAAGAGCGTCACCGTCACGCTCGTCTACCGCTGTGCGGACCGCACGCTCCGCGGGGAGGAAGTGGACGAGCAAGTTCAGCAGGTCCTCTCCGCGCTTCGGGAGCGACTCCGGGCGAAGCTGCGCCAGTAGGCGGCGCGTCGCCGCGGGCGCGGGCGGAGAGGCGTTTCGACACATATCGATTCGCTTCTGCAATGCCGCCGCCGGGCGCTTCCGAGCCCGGCAGGTGCGCTCAAGATTTCCGGCTTCGCGACCGATAACATGCGTGGTATAATGCCACGCGTTCAAAAGAAGCCTCTGCCGTGTTCGATACGAAGACCTAGTTGAAAAGAACCGATACCCCATTACTGGGAAGCCCCGTCCAGGCCGCCTCGGCGGCCGGCAGCTGCCCACGTTGAATAATGGGTTCTTGTTCCGTGGTCTCGACCGGCACTCAGGTGGAGGCCTTCTTTTTTGCGCCGGCGCGGCGGGCACTGAAACGGGTCACTTGGGCTTGAAAGCCCTGTCCCGATTCTCTCATAATGTCCGGTCAAGAGGACCCGGACGATCCCTGGCCGGACGGCCCACGGGCCTGCGGCCACGCAGCCCCCCACGGCGCCGCGCGGGAGGCGCGCGTCCGGGCCCGGCAGCCATGTCCGCAAAGGTCTCCCGCGGACAGGACGAAACGACATCGCGACACAGAGAGTCCCGCTTCCCGCGGACCGGTCGGAGCAGCGCACATGGCCTTGTATGTTGGAATCGACGTGGGGGCGATCAGCGTGACGGCTGCCGTCCTGGCCAGCGACGGCGAGGCGGACCTCTCGCCGGGCCAAGCCGGTCTGCGGGCGCTCGATGCCGAGCCCAACGCCTCCGGGCGCCTCTTCGTCAGCGAGTACCGGCGGACGCGAGGCCGACCCGTCGCCGCCGCCGCCCGGATGCTCCAGGAGATCGCCGACGCCGTCGGCGCCGATCGCCTGGGCGGACTGTGCCTGACCGGCAGCGGCGCGAAGCTCGTCGCCGGCAAGCTGGGCGCCGCCCAGGTCAACGAGTTCAAGGCCATAGCCGCCGGACTGGCCGCCGCCGGCGTCGAGGCGCGCACCGTCTTCGAAATGGGCGGCGAGACCTCCAAGTACCTGCGCCTCGCCCCCAACGACAACGGCACCTACGGCATCGTCGATTACGCCACCAACGGCGACTGCGCCGCCGGCACCGGGGCCTTCATCGATCAGCAGGCCGGACGCCTCCAGTACGCCGTCGAGGACATCGGCGAGATCTGCCTGTCGGCCGAACGACCCGCCCAGATCGCCGGGCGATGCAGCGTCTTCGCCAAGAGCGACATGATCCACGCCCAGCAGAAGGGCTACGGTCCCGCCGAGGTGCTCCGCGGGCTCTGCAACGCCGTGGCGCGGAACTTTCGCACGGCCGTCGTGCGCTCGCACCCGGTCGAGCCGCCGGTGATCTTCCTGGGCGGGCTGGCCGCCAACGCCGCCGTCGTTCGCTCGCTGCGCGAGGCGTTCGAGCTGGGCGCCGGCGAGCTGCGCCTTCCGCCGGCGTCCACGCACATCCCGGCGGTGGGGGCGGCCGTGGCCGCGTCGAGAGAGCCCCGCGCCGTAGACCTGGGCGACCTGGCTGAGCTGCGCGCGTCGGGCGACACGGCCGGCGAGGAGTTCCCCACCGCGCCGCGGCTGTCGATGGACAACGTGGTGCTGCTTCGCGACCGCGTCCAGCCGTTCGAGATGCCCTACGGCGTCGAGAAGATCGACGCCTACCTCGGCGTGGACGTCGGCAGCGTCTCGACCAACCTGGTGGTCATCGACGACGAGGGCCGCGTCGTCCACGAGATCTATACCGAGACGCAGGGCCGGCCCATCGAGGTCGTCTCCGACGCGCTGCGCGAGATCGAGGGCCAATGGGGCGACAAGCTCGTCCTCCGCGGGGCGGGCACCACCGGAAGCGGGCGCGAGCTGATCGGCGAGCTGATCGGCGCCGACACGATCAACGACGAGATCACCGCTCACAAGACCGGCGCGACCTTCGTCGGGCAGCGCCTCCTCGACGGGCGCGTGCCCGACACGATCTTCGAGATCGGCGGGCAGGACTCCAAGTACATCTCCCTCCAGGAAGGCATCGTGGTGGACTTCACGATGAACGACGCCTGCGCGGCCGGAACCGGCAGCTTCCTGGAGGAACGCGCCGAGGAGCTCGAGATCGCCATCAAGGGCGAGTTCGCCGAGCTGGCGCTGTCGAGCGAGGCGCCCATCCGCCTGGGCGAGCGCTGCACCGTCTTCATGGAGCGCGACGTCAACAGCTACCTCCAGCGCGGCGCCCGGAAGAAGGACCTGGTCGCGGGACTGGCGTACTCGGTGGTCTACAACTACATCAACCGCGTCGTGCGCGGGCGGAAGATCGGCGACAGCATCTTCTTCCAGGGCGGGACGGCCTACAACGACTCGGTGGCCGCCGCCTTCGCGGCCGTCTGCGGCAAGGAGATCATCGTCCCGCCTCACAACGGCGTGATCGGGGCGATCGGCGCGGCGCTGCTGGCCCGCGACAAGATGCTCTTCGCGCCGGACGAGCAGCGCGGAGAAGGCAAGAGCGTCGGCGAGTACGTCCCGGTGACGCAGCGCAGCGACGGCGCCGCCGCGCCGCGCCGCCCGTCGCGTTTCCGCGGCTACGACCTGTCCAAGGTCGAGTACACCCTTCGCGAGTTCACCTGCAAGGGCTGCTCGAACGCCTGCCAGATCCAGGAGTTCACCGTCGAGGGCGAGAAGACCTACTGGGGCGACAAGTGTTCCGACCGCTACCGCAAGCGGGTCAAGGCCACCCGCAAGCCGGTGATCGAGGACCTGCTGGCCCTGCGGACGGGGCTGCTGCTGGACGACAGCCATCTCCCGCCCGCGCCGGCCGGCGCGCCGTCGGTCGGCATCCCGCTGACGATGTTCGCCTACGACTCGCTGCCGTTCTGGCGGACGCTGCTGGCGTGTCTCGGCTACCGCACCGTGGTGGGCGAGCCCACCAACAAGCGGATCGTCCAGGCCGGACTCGACACCGTCGTCGCCGAGCCGTGCTTCCCCATCATCGCCGCCCACGGCCACCTCGTCGACCTCGCCAAGAAGGACGTCGATTACCTGCTCGTGCCGAACATCATTTCCATCCGGTCCCGCTGGACGCACACCGAGAGCTACCTCTGCCCGTGGCACCAGACGCTTCCGTTCGTGTGCCGGCAGGCGCCGCGGCTGATGGACTCCGCGGACAAGTTCCTCTCGCCGACCGTTCACTTCCACCGAGGCTCCCAGCGCGTGCAGAAGGAGTTGACGGCGTTCTTCCGGCCGCTGGGCCACGGCCGGCGCGCCGTCGCCGACGCCGTCGAGGCCGGCTTCCGCGCCCAGGACGAGTTCGACCGGGCGATCCGCGAGGCCGGCGCGAAGGCGCTCGAGACGCTCCTTGGGACGGGGGAGATGGGCATCGTCCTCGCCGGCCGCCCCTACAACGTCCACGACGCCGGCATGAACCTCTCCATCGGGCCCAAGCTCCGCGAGTACTACGGCGTCAACGTGATCCCGATCGACTTCCTCGGCGGCGAAGACGAGGACATCCGCGACATCAACGCCAACATGTACTGGAACCTCGGGCACAAGATCCTGGCGGCATCGAGGATCGTCGGGCGGCACGAGAACCTCCACATCATCTACATCACCAACTTCAAGTGCGGGCCGGACTCCTTCATCAAGCACTTCGTCCGCCGCGCGTCCGGCAAGCCGTTCCTGACCCTCCAGTTCGACAGCCACGCCAACGACGCCGGCATGATGACCCGCGCCGAGGCCTACCTCGACAGCAAGGGCGTCCTGCGCCCCTGGCGGCGCGAGGAGCTGGTGGCGGCCACCTGATCGCCGGCCGCGAACGGCCCCACGCGCAGCGCGGCGCCGCCCAAACGCCGCTGTCCCCTGCACCGCGATCGGGGGAGGCCGCACAACGTACCGCATTCGCCCATTGCGTCGATCCGACCGCCCCGCCGTGCGAGAGATCTGCGCCGCGACGGCGTGGATGGGGCGGGCCTCGCCCGGGCACGTCGGCGACGCCTGGCTCTGGGCTGAGTTCTGGACGCGCTACTTTACCGACCGCGACCGGACGTGCAGTTGGGTGGTCGAGCGCGGCCGCGGCGGGCCGCTCGTCGGGTACCTCACCGGCACGCCCGACGCGCGGCGCGTCGCCCGCTACGTGCCTTGCCTCCTGCCCGGGATCGCCGTGCGCGTGGTCCGCGCGCGCCTGCTGGGCAGCGCGGCCTCGCGAAGGGCGCTGCTCTCACTGCTGAGGTCGCTGGCCGGCGGAGAGCGGTCCGTTTCGCGGGGGCTCGTGCGCGAGTATCCGGCCACTCTCCACGTGAACCTGCTGCCCGAGGCCCGCGGGCGCGGCTGCGCCACCGGGCTGTTGCGCTGCTTCCTGGACCGGCTGCGGGCGGCGGGGGTTGCCGGCGTGCACGCGCAGACGCTCAGCGTCAACGAGCCGGTCGGGCGCTTCTGCCGGCGGGCGGGGTTTCGCATCGCCGCCCGGCGGGCGCTGCACGCCTTCGC
The DNA here is from genome assembly GCA_964642165.1 of uncultured Planctomycetaceae bacterium. Lineage (GTDB taxonomy): Bacteria > Planctomycetota > Phycisphaerae > SM23-33 > SM23-33 > CAYRVX01. The sequence continues at coordinate 8,399 of CAZXOC010000119.1, forward strand.
GCACGTGGAGGCCCGTCCGATCGAGGTCTGTACGTGGGTGATGGCGCTGTGAATGCCGGCGGGCCCCCTCCCCGCCGGGGATCCGCATGCCGAGCCGCGGGACCGGCCTACCGGGCCTCTTCCTCCACGATCGCCACGTCCCAGGCGGGCAGATGGAGCTCGCCGTGCGGCGCCAGGTCCCCCAGCAGGTACGTGCCCTCGGGCGGCTCGGCGATGATCTGCATCTTGGGGTAGTGGTTCAGGAGAAACGTCAGCGTTCGCCCCGGGGACCTGCGGCGCGTGATCTCCACGAAATCCGCCGCACTCGCCAAGGGCTGAATCCCCGTGTGCGACAGCGCCAGGTCCATCAGCGGCTCGACGTTCACCTGCGAGAGGAACGTGCCCACGTAGAGGGCGGCGCCCCGGCCGAGGCGGTGGACGGTCACGGCCGGCTGGCCCGCCGCCGCAAAGGGCGCGCCGTCCGGCCCGCCGCCCCAGGTGCCCGCCGCCTCCGCCCCGCGAAGGGCGAGCAGTTCGTACGCCTTCCCACAGGGGATGGCCGGCTCGTCGACGTAGAGACTCACCGCCCCTTCCTCCAGGCGGCCAAACTCCTCCGCCGCCATGCCGCAAAGCTCGGAGAGCAGGCCCGGCGGCGTGACCGGGACAACCTGGTTGTTGCGGTCCCGGATGGCCGACCGCGCCGTCACGACCAGCACACCGCCGCCCTCGACAAAGGCCCGAAGCCGACCCGCCAGCGGCTCGTCCATCATCGGCATGGAGGGCAGGACGAGGAGCTTGACGCCGTCGAGGGAGTCGGATGTGTGAATGAGCCCGCACGGCAGGTGGCGCCGCCACATCTCGCCGTAGGCGACCCGCGCCTGCTCGCCGCAGCGCGGCAGGCCGTGATGCAGCGTCGTGCAGGCCTCGTCCTGGTCGGTGTCGACGAGCACGCCGGCCTGCACGTCCAGCACCGTGTGCAGGACCCGTTCGCCGATCCGTTTCAGCTCGGCGCCCTCGCGGGCGAACTCCTCGTACCGGCGGCGCGGCACGTTGTCGTGATCGAGGACGCCGTGCCAGGACTCCTCGGCGCCGAAACGGCATGTCCGCCAGCGGAAATGCAGCACACCGTCGGCCCCGTGAGCGATCGACTGGTACGCCCAGAGGCGCATCCGCCCCGGCTGCGGCGTGGGGTGGATGTAGGGCTTCTGCCCGCCGGGGCCGCCTTGCTGCTCGGGCACGACGTAGCCGCCGCTGACGGCGCGGCAGCGCTCGTTGGCCATCGCCGCCCAGAGGGCGTCGGCCGGCTCGTCGCCCGCGAAGCCCGGGTACACGTCCACGCCGAGGAAGTCCAGGTCCTCGGTGAACCGCCAGTAGTCGACGTGGCGGAAGAGCCCGTTGTGCATGAGGAACCACCGGGGATTGGCCGCTCGCAGGACCTCCACCTGCCGGCGCTGGAACTCGATGACCGAGTCGCTCAGGTAGCGGTAGTAGTCCAGCTCGTGCGTCGGGTTCGGGTAGGCCGGGCGCGAGTGGGGGTAGGGAAGCGGAACGTGCCCGAAGTCGTCGCAGGTCAGCGCCCAGAACGCGCTGCCCCAGGCGGCGTTCAGCGCGTCGGTCGTGCCGTACCGCCCGCGGAGCCACTCGCGGAAGCCCGCCTGGCAGGCCTCGCAGAAGCACTCGCTGAAGTGGCAGTTCAGCTCGTTGTCCGTCTGCCAGCCGATCACGTGCGGGTCGTCCCGGAAATGGTCGGCCAGGGCCTCGGTGATGCGCCGCGACTCGGCGCGGAAGCCCTCGTTGCTCGTGCAGCAGTGCTGGCGCGTGCCGTGGTCCATCCGGCGCCCCTGCTCGTCCACGCGCATCCAGTCGGGGTGCTCGGCGGTCAGCCAGCGCGGCGGCGTGGCCGTGGGCGTGCAGAGGATCGCCTTGATGCCCTTCCGGCCGAGGCGCTCGATCGTCTCGTCGAACAGCGAGAAGTCGAACTCGCCCGGGCGCGGCTCGATGCGGTCCCACGCGAACTCGGCCATGCGGACGACGTTCACGCCCGCCTCGGCCATGCGCTCCGCGTCGAGCCGGCGGTCGCCCTCGCTCCAGTGCTCCGGGTAGTACGGCGCCCCGAAGAGAAACTGCCCGAGCCGGGTCGGGCGCTGGTGTCGGGGAACAGGACTCTCGGACATCGCCGATCGAGCTCCTTCTTCCTCGGTCGCTTCGTTCTCACTCCGACGGCAGGTCGTCAAACGCCTCGGCGACAGCGGGGTTGGTGATCCTGCCGTCGCGCACGTTGACGGCCAGCGCGTGGCCTTCGTCCACCCGGGTGAAGGCCTCGACGCCCAGCGACGCAAGTTCGCGGGCGTAGGGCAGCGTGGCGTTGCACAGGGCCTGGCTGCTTGTGCGGCTGACGGCGCCGGGGATGTTGGTGACGCCGTAGTGGACCACCCCTTCCACGACGTACGTCGGGTCGTGGTGCGTGGTCGGGCGGATGGTCTCCACGCAGCCGCCCTGGTCGATGCCGACGTCGACGATCACCGATCCGGGCTTCATCGTCTTCAGGTCGTCGCGCGTGATCAGGACGGGGCAGCGCCCGCCCGGAATCAGCACGGCGCCGATGACGAGGTCCGCCAGGGGCAGCAGCTCGCGCAGCGCGTGGTGGTCGCAGTAGACGGTGGTCACGTTGGCGGGCATCACCTCGGCGAGGTAGCGAAGGCGCGTGAGGTTGATGTCCATGATGGTGACGTTGGCGCCGAGCCCGGCCGCCACGCGTGCGGCGTTCGTGCCGACGACCCCGCCGCCGAGAATCAGCACGCGCGCGGGGGTGACGCCGGGCACGCCGCCCAGCAGGACGCCCCGCCCGCCGGCCGGGCGCTCCAGGTACTTGGCGCCCTCCTGGATCGACATCTTCCCCGCCACCTCGCTCATGGGCGTCAGCAGGGGCAGGCGCCCGTCCGTGCCCACCAGCGTTTCGTACCCCACCGCGACGATCCCCGCCTTCCGGCACGCCTCCGTCAGCTCGCACGACGAGGCGAAGTGGAAGTAGCAGAACACGATCTGCCCTTCGCGGAGCTTGTCGATCTCCTCGGGCTGCGGCTCCTTGACCTTCAGGACCAGCTCGCAGCGCTCGTAGACGTCGTCGGGCGAGTCGACCAGCTCGGCCCCGGCGGCCTCATAGTCCCCGTCCGGGAAGCCGCTGCTCTCCCCGGCGCTGCGCTGGAAGACCACGGTGTGCCCGTCCCGCCGGAGCAGCTCGGCGCCGACCGGCAGCAGCGCCACACGATACTCGTCCGCCTTGATTTCACGAGGTACGCCGATGATCATACGTGCGTTCCTTTCCCAGGTTTCTTCTCGCCGGCACTCCCGCCGGTCACGTGCCGCTGCGGGGCGCCGGCCCCGATGCAAGCCGGGCCCTCTCACGTCGTTCCGTTCGCAGGGACGCTCGGATCAGCCCCTTGATCGTCAATCCCTGGACGATGATGGCGAAGGCCACGACGAAGTACGTCATCGTCAGGATCGCTCGCCGGACGCCCTCCCCGCCGGGCAGCTCGATGGACAGCGCCAGCGCCACGGAGATCCCGCCGCGCAGGCCGCCCCACGTGAGAATCGCCACGGCATGGCGCGCGAAGGGGCGGAACCGCTGGAGGATCGCCACCGGCACGCCGACGGTCGCCGCCCGGGCCAGCAGCACCAACGGGATCGCGATCGCCCCGGCCAGCAGGTTCCCGCCCGACAGCGCCAGCCGGCCCTTCGTCGCCAGCACGAGAACCTCCAGCCCGATCAGCACGAAGAGGATGGCGTTGAGGATCTCGTCCATGAGCTCCCAGAAGGTGTCCAGGTGCTCGCGTGTCCGCGGCGACATGGCCAGCCGGCGGCCTCGGTTGCCGATCAGCAGCCCCGCGACGACCATCGCCAGCGGCCCGGAGGTGTGGACGGCGTGGGCCAGCGCGTAGCCGCCGGCGACGAGCGCGAGGGTGATCAGCGCCTCGACGTGATACTCGTCGACGCTCCGCAGCAGGCGATAAGCCGCGTACCCCAGCGCCAGGCCCAGGGCGACGCCGCCGATGGCCTCGACGAGGAACAGCCGGGCGATCTCGCCGAGCCCCACGCCGCCGCCGGACTTGGCCATGCCCAGCAGCGCCACGAAGACGACCACGCCGATGCCGTCGTTGAACAGCGATTCGCCCGCGATGCGGGTCTCCAGGCGCTTGGGGGCGCCCACCCGCTTGAGGATCGACAGCACGGCGATCGGGTCGGTCGGCGAAATGAGCGCCCCGAACAGCAGGCAGTGGATGAACGCCAGCTCCAGCCCCAGCAGGTTCGACAGGCCGAAAACCAACCCGCCCACCGCGAACGTCGAGCCGACCACGCCCACCGTCGCGAACGTCCCCACCGACCACTTGTTCTCCAGCAGGTCGCTCAGGTTGACGTGCAGCGCGCCGGCGAACAGCAGGAAGCCCAGCATCCCGTCCAGCAGGAGCTTCTCAAAGGGGATCTGGTCGACGAGATGGTCGGCCCAGTCCACGAAGGGCTCGTGCACGTAGCGCAAGGCGATCAGCACGAACGAAACCGCCAGGCTCATCAGCATCAGGGCGATGGTCCGCGGCAGGTGGAAGAAGCGGTGGTTCAGGTAGGCGAGCCCGGCGGCCAGGACGATCAGAAGCGCGATGATGTTGAACGCATCTGTGAAGCTCATGGAGCCTCGGTGTCCTCTGGCGGCTTCCGTTCGACGAGAAGGGGCGGTCGATCGCGAGCGAGCCAATACCCTCTCCGCCGTCCCGCGTCAAGTCCGTTCGTCCTTGCGTGCCCTGTGGGTGCCTCGTATAGTACTCTCGGCGTTTCTTGCCAAGTGACTTCCGGATTCAAGCACAAGGAGATAGGCCATGGCGAAAAGAAGGACCCTCAACGTCGCGCTCATTGGGCAGGGGTTCATGGGTCGGACGCATTCCAACGCCTGGGGGCAGGTCGCCAAGTTCTTCAAGGTGCCGCTCAAACCGGTGATGCACACGAGCTTCGGCCAGCCGCAGGAGAAACCGAAGGTCTTCGCGAAGAACTGGGGCTGGCAGCGCGCCGCGACCGACTGGAAGGCGCTCGTGAAGTCGGAAGAAATCGACCTGGTGGACGTGGTGACGCCGAACTTCATGCACGCGCCCGTCGCCAAGGCCGCCATCGCCGCCGGGAAGCCGTGCTCCTGTGAGAAGCCCATCGCCGCAACGCTCCGCGGGGCGCGCGAGATGGCCCAGGCCGCCCGGAAGGCCAAGGTCAAGACGTTCGTGTGGTACAACTACCGGCGCTGCCCGGCCGTGGCACTGGCCCACCAGCTCGTCAAGCAGGGCAAGATCGGCAAGATTCGCCACGTCCGCGCGATCTACCTCCAGGACTGGGCGGACGAGAACGTCCCGCTGGCGTGGCGGTTCGACAAGAAGCTCGCCGGCTCGGGCTCGCTGGGCGACCTGGCCGCCCACGTCGTCGACATGACGCGGTTCGTCACCGGCGAGGAGATCACGGAGGTCAGCGGGGCGGTCATGGAGACGTTCATCAAGGAGCGTGCCCTCATGACCGGCACCGTCGCGGGCGGGATCGCCGCCGGGCTGAAGAAGGCCCGCAAGAAAGGCAAGGTCACCGTCGACGACGCCGTCCTGTTCCTCGCGCGCTTCAGCGGCGGGGCCGTGGCGACCTACGAGGCCGCACGGCAAGCCACCGGGAACCAGAACCGCAACGGCTTCGAGATCAACGGCACGAAGGGCTCCCTGCGGTTCAACTTCGAGCGGATGAACGAGCTGGAGTACTACGACGCGACCGCCCCGCGCGCCGTCCAGGGCTGGGCGCCCATCATCTGCACCCACGGCGGCGACCACCCCTACGTCGACGCCTGGTGGCCGGACGCCCACCTGATCGGTTACGAGCACGGCTTCATCAACCAGGCCTACGACATCCTTCGCGTGCTGGCCGGCAAGAAGCCGATCGTCCCCATCCCAGACTTCGAGGACGCCTACCAGACACAGCGCGTCCTGGAGGCCGTCAGCCTCAGCGCCAAGAGCCGCAAGCCCGTCAAGCTCTCCACGGTGAAGTAGACTCCGCGAGGCAAGACGCCTCGCGCGCAACCCGCGAGACCACACCGGGCGCGGCGGATCGGCCGGATCCGCCTCGCCCGGCTGGTTTCGCACAGGGCGAAGCCCCACCCCGCTGATTTGGCGTCCCCGGGCGAGCGGGGCTTGCTCCCGGCGCCCCCGCTGCCGTAGAATCTCCTGTACCATGCTTCGCTGCGGGGACAAGTCGGCCTCGCGACGTGCCCGACGGCGGCCGGGCCGCGCGCGTCGAGTCGCTCTCGCCCTTACCGTGGGCATCGCCGGCGTCCTCCTTCACCGCCCGGGCGGCGCGGCGCCCGCGCCGGCCACCGCACCGGGCACCCCGACGACGGCCGCCTCATCGCCAGCCACGGCGCCGGCGACCCGACCCGCGCACGCCCCGCCCGGGGCGCGCGTGACGTCCGAGGGATGGTTCGCTCCGCCCGCCCCCAAGCCCGAGCCCAAGCCGCCCCTTCCCTCGAAGATCGAGCGGGCGTTCGTCATCCCGATCCACGGGCCGATCACGATGACGACGTACGACACGGTGAAGCGCAAGGCCCTTCGATGCAGGAACAAGGAACGCGCCCAACTGGTCATCTTCGACATGAACACCCCGGGCGGGCGCAGCGACGCGATGGGCAAGATCGCCCAGGTCATCACCAGCGACCTGGGCGGCATCTACACCGTGGCGTACGTCCACCCCGAGGCGATCAGTGCGGGGGCGATCATCTCGCTGGCCTGCGACGAGATCGTCCTGTCCCCCGGCGCCCGCATCGGCGATGCCATGCCGATCATGATCGGCCCCCAGGGCACGCTGGTGCCCATCCCGAAAGAGGAGCGGGGGAAGATCGAGTCCTACGCGCGATCGCAGGTCCGCAACCTCGCCGAGCGGAACGGCTACAACGTGGATCTCTGCGAGGCGATGATCACGCTCCGCATCGAGATCTGGCTGATCCGCAACCGCCGGACGCGCGAACTGCGATACCTCAACCTGGAGAAGCACCCGAACTACGCCGCCCCGAAGAGCGACGACGAGGGCCGAGGCGCGGCCAAGCCCCGCCTCGACGAGCCGTGGGAGTACGTCCGCAGGATCGACGGCCCGTTGGAACTGGTCACCATGACGACCCGCGAGGCCCTCGATCTCGGCTTCGCGACGGAGGTGTTCGCCGACCTCGACGAGCTTGCCGCGCACTACACGGTGATCGAGCGGCCGACCGTTCTGGAGGACACCTGGTCCGAAACGCTGGTCGAGTTCCTCACCTCGCCGGTGGTGACCGCGATCCTGATGTTCGTGCTGATCCTGGGCATCTACGTGGAGTTGAACACGCCGGGCGTGGGCCTGCCCGGTGCCGTGGCGCTGATCGCCCTGGCGGTCCTGCTCAGCAGCCGCTACCTCACCGGGCTGGCGCAATGGTGGGAGATCGCGCTGTTCATCGTGGGCCTGGTCCTGCTGGCGATCGAGATCTTCATCACGCCCGGCTTCGGCGTGATGGGCGTCTCGGGGGCGATCTGCTGCCTGGTGGCGCTGCTGGCGATCATCGTCCCGAACGCGCCGGACGAGCTGCCTCTGCCCTCGACCCAGATCGGCTGGGGCATCTTCCGCGCGGGGATCGCAGCCATCGCCATCGGGTTCCTGGCGGCGATTGCGGCCGCGGCGCTGCTGGCGAAGTTCCTGCCCGACATGCCCGTGGCGAATCGGCTGATCCTCACGCCGACCGTCCTGCGGTCGCCCGGGCTGAAGGAACGGGAGGCGTGGATCGGCTCCATTCGGGTCGGCCAGATCGGCACCATCGAGGGCATCTGCCGGCCCGTCGGGCAGGTCCGGTTCGGCGAGAAGCTGGTCGACGCCATCGCCGACGGCGGATTCCTCCCCTCCGGCACGAGGGTCAAGGTGGTCAAGAACGAAGGCAACCGCGTGGTCGTCACGGCGGTGGACGCATAACGGTTCGGCCCGGCGGCGCCGGCCGAGCGAAGGAAGAGCCCGAGCATGGGTCTGGCCGAGACGGTCCTGCTGATCGTGGTCCTGCTTCTGGTGGGCCTGGCGCTGATCATCGTGGAGATCTGCACGCCGACGTTCGGCATCCTGGCGCTGCTGGCGATTGGCTGCGTCGGCGGGGCGGTGTACCTCTGCTACCGGATCAACAGCGCGCTGGGGCTCTTCGCGACGGTCGCCGCCGTCCTCCTGCTGCCGACGTACGCCGTCGTGGCGGCCAAGGTGATCCCCAAGACGGCGCTGGGCCGGCGCCTGGGGCTCCGGCGCGAGCGGGCCGAGCGCGGCGAGGGCACGCCGGAGGCCGACGACCTCGGCCGCTTCGTCGGGCGGACCACGGTGGCCGAATCCATCCTCCGTCCCAGCGGCGTGATCCGGGTCGACGGCCGGCGCGTCATCGCCCAGGCCGAGAGCGGACTCATCCAAAAGGGCCAGACCGTCAAGATCATCCGCGCCGCCGGCACGCACGTCGTCGTGCGGAAGGTCGAGTCCTGAGCGCTCCCGGAGGGGGGGGCGGCGGAGGCGGAGCGGCGAGTCCCTTGTCGCGGGGGGCGCCGAGGCATATAACGGTGTAGGCGCATCGGCAGGCAAGGAGCCCTTCTGCGGTCGGGACATCACGAAAGGGAGTCCGGAATGACCATCCTGGCAAACATGCTGGCAGACGAGGAGAAGTTCGAGTGGGGCTGGTGGGTCCTCGGGATCATCGTCATCGTCGTCGCGCTGGTGCTGATCGCCCTGGTCGCGCGGTTCGTCAAGCTGTGGGTCCAGGCGTTCTTCGCCAAGGCGGGGGTGAGCATGTTCGACCTGATCGGCATGAGCCTGCGGAAGGTCGACCCGCGGGTGATCGTGCTGAGCAAGATCCGCGCCGTTCAGGCGGGCCTGAGCGTCACCACGCGCGAGATGGAGAGCCACTATCTGGCCGGCGGGCGCGTGCCGAACGTGATCACGGCGCTGATCGCCGCCAACCGCGCGAACATCGAGCTGACGTGGAAGACGGCCACCGCGATCGACCTCGCCGGGCGCGACATCCTCGACGCGGTCCAGACGTCGGTCAACCCGAAGGTCATCGACTGCCCGCACCCGAGCAGCGGCAAGGGCACGATCGACGCGGTCGCCAAGGACGGCATCCAGTTGAAGGCCAAGGCCCGCGTGACGGTTCGGGCCAACATCGACCGCCTCGTGGGCGGGGCCACCGAGGAGACCATCATCGCCCGCGTCGGCGAGGGCATCGTCACGACCATCGGCTCCAGCGAGTCCTACAAGGGGGTGCTGGAGAACCCCGACCTGATCTCCCGGCGCGTGCTGGAGAAGGGCCTCGACGCCGGCACGGCGTTCGAGATCCTCTCGATCGACATCGCCGACGTGGACGTGGGCAACAACATCGGCGCCAAGCTCCAGGCCGACCAGGCCGAGGCCGACAAGCGCCGCTTCCAGGCCGAGGCCGAGAAACGCCGCGCCATGGCCATGGCCCGCGAGCAGGAAATGCAGGCCCAGGTCCGCGAGAACCGCGCGAAGGTCGTCCTCGCCGAGGCGGAGATCCCCCAGGCCATCGCCGAGAGCTTCCGCCGGGGCAACCTCGGCATCATGGACTACTACCGCCTGAGGAACATCCAGGCCGATACGCAAATGAGAGAGAACATCGGCGGCGGGCCGCAGGCCCCCAAGGACAGCTAGCCCGCCCGATCCACCATGACCGGTCCGTGGTACATCCTGGCCAACGGCGACGGGTACAAGTTCAGCGACCTGTGGGACATCCTGCCCTGGATCGCGATCCTGCTGATCGGCCTGCTCGTCAGGATCGTCACGCAGGCCGCCAAGCGGAAGCAGGCCCGGGAGCAGAAGGAACGGTGGGACGAGATCCGCCGCGAGCGCGCGGAATCGCCTCAGCTTGCCGACGCGCAGCGCCGCCAGGCGGCCCGGACGAGCCAGGACCGCCCCGCGCCGCCCGGCGGGGCGAGCCCGCCGCCCGAGCCCACCCCCGCCGAGCAGCTCGGCCTGGCCCTGCAACGGGCCCTGGGCATCGGCGAGCCCGCGGCGCGCCCGCCGTCTCCGCCGCGGCCCCAGCCCCAACCCCAGCCGACCGTTCTTCAGCCCGCGAAGTCGCCGCCCGAGACCGGCGTCGCTGCCGAGCCGCAGCTCACGCGGCCGAGCGCGGCCGAGCTGCCGTCCGCTGCGTCGGCCCGACGCGCGACGACGCCCCGCCGCAAGCCGGCGACTGCACCCGCCCCCGAAGCGCTTGCCGCGGCGGCCACGAAAGGCCTCATCGACGTCCGCCTGCTGGACCTCGGCCAGGCCCGTGACGCCATCATCTACCACGAGATCTTCTCGGCGCCCAAGGGCCTTCGCCAAGGCCGAGAGATGTGGGACGTGTAGGCCGCCCCGGCGCGCAGCGCAGGAATGGACCCGCTCGACCGCCACCTGCTGAACCGCATCCAGATCGCCCTGCCCCTCGTGCGAGAGCCGTTCGCCGAGCTGGCCCGCGAGTTCGGCTGCGACGAACGGGCCGTGACGGACCGCATCTCCGCCCTGCGCGGCGAGGGCGGCGTCATCCGCGAGATCTCCGCGGTGTTCGATGCCGTCGCGATGGGCTACGAGCAGGCCCTCCTGGCGATGCGCGTCCCGCCCGACCGACTGGACCGCGCCGGCGAGACCGCCGCCGCCCACCCCGGGGTGTCGCACTGCTACGCGCGCCGGCGGGAGGAGAACCTGTGGCTGACGCTGGCGACGTCGCCGCGGAGCAGGCTCGGCCTGTCCGCCACCGCGGCGCTGCTGGCGGGCACGTGCGGCGCGGACGGATGGATGCTGCTGCCAACCGTGCGGCGGTACAAACTCGACGTGCGGTTCGACATGGAGCGCGGCGGCCCGGCCGCGACTCCGCGGGTCGCCGCCACGCCGGTGTCCGCGCCGCACCCGGGCGTGCCCCAACTGACCGACCCGCAACTCCGTGCCGTCCGCGCGCTCCAGCAGGACCTGCCCTGCCGACGCGACCCCTTCGCCGTGTTGGCCGAGGGGGCGGGGCTCGACGCCGACATGCTCCTGGTCCACGCCGCGGACTTCCTCGCCGCCGGCTGGATGCGACGCTACGCCGCCGTGCTGCGCCACCGAGCGGCCGGAAGCCGCGCCAACGTCCTCGTCGCCTGGGCCGTCGCCGAGCCGCTGGCGGACACGGCCGGCGCGCGGTGCGCCCGGTCCCCGGCCGTCAGCCACTGCTACCTGCGCCCGACCGCCCCCGGCTGGCCGTTCAATCTCTACACGATGATCCACGGCCGCTCGCAGGAGGATTGCCGGGCGACCATCGAGGAGATCGCCGCGACGACGGGCCTCGGCCGGCGCGCGGAGCTGTGGACGACGAAGGAATACAAGAAGCAGCGCGTGGCGTTGTTCTCCGACGCCGAGGCCCGGTGGGAGCAGGCCCACGCGCACGCTGGCCAGCGGTAGACGCGCGCCGCAGGGGGCCTCCGCGCTGCCCCGCGGGGCGGACCGGCGGGCAGGCGCTCACTTCTTCTTCGGCGCCCCCTCGCTGATCGCGCGGAAGTAGGCCTCCACCTGCTTGCGGTATTCCGGGGAAACCTTCTTCGCCCGCTGCTCGTAGAGCTTGCGGATCTCGTCGATCGAGAGTTTCTCGCTGCCGCGGACGTTCTCGACCTTGCCGTCCAGCCCGCGTCCCGCCTGCGTGCGGCCGCTGCCGGGGATGGCGAACGAGCCGCGGATCGTGCCGTCCGGCCCGGCGGTCTCGTCCTTCATCTTCTCGATCTTGCCGATCCGCTGGGCGTACTTCTCCACGAAGGCGGCGAACTGGTCCCGCGTCATGCCCAGCGACTTGAGGAGGTCCTTGTCGACCTTGCCGTCCTTCAGGTCCTCGCGTGCCTCGCTGATGATCTTGCCGATGGACTGGAGGTTGGGCTTCTGGCCGCCCGACGCCAGCGGTCCCGTGGGCTCCTTCACGTCGCCGCGCTGGTCCGACGAACCGCTGTTGGGGTCGCCGCCGGCCATGCCACTGTGCACGCCCGTCGCGCCGCTCGTGCCGCCTGCGCCGGCCCCGCTGCCGCTGCCCGATCCGCTGCCGGAACCCGAACCCGACCCGCTGCCGCTGCCCGAGCC
>CAZXOC010000120.1:0-20425 GCA_964642165.1 uncultured Planctomycetaceae bacterium
GCCCATTCTACCAGGAGCCGCGACCCGGCCGTGCGCTCAGCCCACCTGCACGATCACGTAGGCCCAGTTGAGCAGGACCAGCGCCGCCGCGGCAGCGAGCGCCAGGAGCTTCTCCCGCCGCGCCATCTCGACCCGCACCGCCCGCGCGAGGAGCAGGCGAAGCGCCGCCAGCGCCGCCGCGGCCGCCAGGACCGTGAAGAGCAGCGGGTTGAGCTTCCAGGCCGACAGCGGCTCGCCGCGAAGCACGCAGAACATGCCCCTCGCCGCGCCGCAGGTCGGGCAGGGCCAGCCGGTCAGCCGCTTGAAGAGGCACAGCTCCACCCGCGGGCGCTGCCGCATCGCCCACCACGCGCCGGCGCCGACGAGGGCGAAGCCCGCCAGCAGCAGCCCGACGGCGGACAGCGGCCAGCCCGGAAGACGCGGGACCTTGACCAGGTGGACCTTCATCTCGCCTCGCGCCCCGCGGGTCATTCCGGCGGGGCCGGGATCGCCAGCTCCAGCGGCTGGATCCCCGTCAGGATGAGGACCAGCACGGAGAGGAACAGCACGGCCGTGGCGACGATCAGGAACATGGCGACGCACTTGCCGCTTCGGGTGAGCGTCCGGCCGGCGGGGTCCATCCGCCCGGCGGCCATCAGGCCCTGGTCGTGGGAGGCCATCGTCCAGGCCGCGAGGCCCAGTCCGACATACGCCGCCAGCAGGAGCAGCCCGGCGAAGAACACGAGCTGTCCGAGCGGGGCCCGATAGTCCACGGCGCCGCTTCGCAGCAGCAGCCAGGCCAGAACGGCCAGGGCACACGACCCGGCGGCGGCGAGGGCGAGAAAGGCGATGGCCCTGCCCCGGTGCGGCAGGACGAAGTGCGCCGGCGCGGGCTCGTCCGGCCCGGCGGCATCCGGGTGTCCCTTCCCCACCCCGAGGGCTCGCTGCTTCGTCATTCCGGTCCCGGCAGGCGACATGCTTGCCATCGGTCCTCTCGCGTAGACACCGCCTTAAACGCTGCGCGGGGCCGCGGCGGCCGCCGCTCCTCCTCGCGGGCCCGCCGCCGGCCCTTCCCGGCACCGAGCCACCGGGCTCGGCGCCCGTTACCCGACGCAGGCGATCACGTACGCCCAGTTCAGCAGGAACAGCCCCGCGACGACGACCCACGCCGCCTTCCGCTCGCGCCGGCTCAGCTCCACGTGGACGGTCCGCCCGAAGGTCAGACGGACCAGCAGCAGCACCCCGGCGGCCGCGAAAACGGTGAAGAGCAGTGGATTGTACGCCCAGGCCGTCGCGATCCGCCCCTCAAGCAGCTGGAGGGCCCCCCGGGTCAGCCCGCAACTCGGACAGGGGTATCCCGTGACCCGCTTGAACATGCACAGCGACATATGGGTCCCGGCTCGGCGGGCCAGCCATTCCGCCAGCGCCACCGCGCCGAGCCAGCCCAGAACGACAGCCATGGCCCAAGCGGGCCAGCCGGGCCAGCGACGAGCCTTCCGTAGCGTTACCTCCATGCCGCCCTTCGCGTCAGCGGCTCCCGAGGCCCGCCATTCCGCCGACGAGCAGGAACCACGCGATCGACCCGCAGCAGCCGATCAGGCCCAGGATCGTGGCGATCATGCCGCAGATGCGCCCGCCCTGCGTCATGCCCTCCCCGGTGGGATCCATGCGCCCGGCGCGGATGTCCCGCAGGTCGGCGTTGCCCATGGACCAGGCGAACGCGCCGCACGGCCAGCACACCACCAGCCCGACGATCCCCAGCGCAAGGACGGTCCCGCCGCGGTGCGGCCTGTGCACCCGGGGTGCAGGTGACGGCCGGGGCGGACCCAGCCCGACGCCGAGGGTGTGCTGGACGGACGACAGCGGCTGCCACCCAGGCATTCCGTCCGCCCACACCATGTCCGCCGGGCCGACGCGCCCGAGGCGAATCCACTCGCGGAACGTCTCGTCCGCGACCGGGCCGTATCGGACCCCACCGACTAGGCAGTACCATTGCTTGGCAGATTCCGACATCGAGCCCACTCGTTTGCCAGCCGGGCCCGGCAGAGCCATCCCGCCTGTCCGCGGCGCACCCGTGCCGCCGCGGAGCGGGCCTCCCAGCCGCAACCCCCGGCGCGATCCGCGGGCGAAGCCGGTGCTCTCCGGGCCGTTCGACACGGCCGAACACCGACAGACGGGCACGGGAGTAAACCGGTCCCGGAGGCCGCCTGCCGCCGGCAAACTGATCGGCCTCGGCGCCCGTCGCCCTACGAGGCGAGGGTTCTCAGCCCTGGCTGGCGCCCCAGAGCATCATCCCGCCGCCGGCGATCAGCACGATGAGCTGGATGACGATGGCGATGATCCACAGGATCGTCGCGATCATGCCGAGGATCTTGCCGACCTTGGTCATGCCCTCGCCGGAGCGATCCATAACGCCGGCCTGCATCTCCTTCAGGTCCTTGCCGCCCATGGCCCAGGCGAGGATGCCGAAGATGATGCAGCACACGAAGCCGAGGATGCCGAAGACGAGGACCATGGTGCCGCGATGCGGCTTGGCGACGGCGGGTTGGGCCTGCGCCGGGGGCGGCGCCTGTGCGGGGGGCGGAGCTTGCGTCATGCCGATTCTCCTTGTGCTGATACGAACGTACGTCACCGATCCAGGTTCGGGCAGCGAACGCGAGCAGGGCACGTCGCCCTGCGTACACTAGGTAGCGCCCCGGCCGGTGTCAAAACCTTTCGCCGCAGAAGCCCGCCAAAACTCGCCGCCGCAGCCCGGCGAGAGGCCGCCGGCGGGTCGCAGGTGACCCCCAAAGCCGAAGAGGCACGGGACATTCCGACTCGCCCTGATAGACGCCCCCGGCGGCGGGATTGTTCACCGCGAAGGCCATTGCCCCGCGGCGCAGGGCGGCCGCAATGGGCGGCCCCTAGGCGAACAGGGCCTCGACGAAGCGCTCCGGGTCGAACGGCTCGACGTCCTCGTACGTCTCGCCGATGCCGATGAACTTCACCGGCAGGTTCACGTCGTTGCGGATGGCCACGACGATGCCGCCCTTGGCCGTGCCGTCCAGCTTGGCCAGGAAGATGCCCGTCACGTCGATGGCCTCGGCGAAGGCCCTGGCCTGGTTGATGGCGTTCTGCCCCGTCGTGGCGTCGAGCACCAGCAGCACCTCGTGCGGGGCGCCCTCGATCTTGCGCGAGACGACGTCGCGGATCTTCGTCAGCTCGCGCATCAGGTGGTCCTGCGTGTGGAGCCGCCCGGCCGTGTCCACCAGCAGCACGTCCGCCCCGCGCGCCTTGGCGGCGTCGCAGGCGTCGAAGACCACCGCGCCGGGGTCCGTGCCGCTTCCCTTGACGATGTCGCAGCCGATGCGGTCGGCCCAGATGGTGAGCTGCTCGACGGCCGCGGCCCGGAACGTGTCCGCCGCGGCCAGGCAGACCTTCTTGCCGGCGACCTGGAACTGCCAGGCGAGCTTCGCCACCGACGTGGTCTTGCCGGACCCGTTGATCCCCGCCACCAGGACGACCGTCGGCGGCTCGGGGGCGAAGTGCACCGCCCGGTCGGACTCCGGCCAGTACTGCTTCAGCTCGCCCTTGAGGAACTCGATCACGTCGTCGCCGCGGTCGATCTGCCCTTGCTCGGCGGCGGCTTCGAGGTCTCCGCGGATCCGCGCCGCCGTGGCCACGCCGATGTCCGCCTGGATGAGCATCGCCTCCAGGTCGTCCATCACGCTCGCGTCGAGCGCCCGCCCGGTCAGGAGCGTCTTGAGCGAGTGGACGAATCGCTGCCGCGTCCGGCTCAGCCCGCGGCTGAGCTTCTCCAGTGCCTTGCGAAACAACGCCATCTTGTCTTTCCGTTCTCCTGGTTGCCGGGACCCGGGGATGCACAGGATAGAGGATGGAGCCGCTGCGGCGAAGGGCCGATTCCGATCCCCGCCGGGAAACCGCGGGGCGGGAGGCGCCCGGTCGGCTCCTGCTGTTCCCGATCGGCCTCGTGCTGTCTCGTGGCGATTCGCCGGGTCTAGCCCGGGGACCCCACCTCGGGGGCGGGCAGGTCCTCGTCTGCCTTCTCTTCGGTGGCGGGGCGGGCCTGTTGGCGGACCTCCCTGGCGACGGCGTCGAGGATGCCGTTGATGAAGCGGGGGCTTTCTGCCGTCGAGAACTCCCGCGCGAGGCGGATGGCCTCGGTGATGAGGACCTTGGTCGGCACGCGGTCGAGGCGCAGTTCGTGGCTGCCCAGGCGGAGGATGTTGCGGTCGACCAGGGCGAGGCGGCGGAGCTCCCAGTGGCGCGCGTGGCGGGCGAGCAGGTCGTCGCAGGCCTCGCGGTCGGCGTAGGCCTCGTCGAGCAGCCCCCGGGCGGCGCGGAGCGTCTCGGGGGTCTCCCTGCTGTCGGCGATGAACTCGTGGACGAGCTCGGCGCCGGCGGGCCC
This sequence comes from uncultured Planctomycetaceae bacterium, assembly GCA_964642165.1. Lineage (GTDB taxonomy): Bacteria > Planctomycetota > Phycisphaerae > SM23-33 > SM23-33 > CAYRVX01. The sequence goes on from CAZXOC010000120.1 coordinate 4,388, forward strand.
CTGGGCGTCCAGGCAGCAGAGCCCCTGGAGGGCCAGGCGTCTTGCCCGGTGTCGGGAGTGCACGATGGGTCTCTGGGTCAGCTCTGCCCGCCAGGCAGTTGCCCGAGCAGGTTGACCATTTCGATGGCGGCGGCGGCGGCCTCGGCGCCCTTGTTTCCGGCCTTGGCGCCGGCGCGGTCGACGGCCTGCTCGACCGTCTCGCAGGTCAGGATGCCGAAGATGCACGGCACGCCGGTCTGGAGGGAGGCCTGGGCGACGCCCTTGGCGGCCTCGGCGGCGATGTACTGGTGATGGTCGGTCCCGCCCCGGATGACGGCCCCGACGCACACGACCGCGGCGTACTGCCCGCTGGCCGCCATGCGCTTCGCCAACAGCGGGACCTCGAAGCTGCCGGGCGACCAGACCACGTCGATCTGGTCGGCCGGCACGTGGTGCCGCTTCAGGGCGTCCAGCGCGCCGCCGAGCAGCTTGCTGGTGATGAACTCGTTGAACCGGCTGACCACGACGGCGAACTTCGCATCCGGCGGGGCGACCAGCTTGCCCTCGTATGTCTTCATGGATCGCTGCTCCTCTGCGGGGCGGCGCGCGGGGCCCCGCCCAAGGCCGCTGTGATTCGTACCAGAGTATATGCCGACACGCCGCCGCCAGGCAAGGGCGTTGCACCCCGCCCGGGCCGGAGCGCCCCGCCGGCAGGGGGCCGCCAGGCGGCCTCTACAGCTCCAGCACTTGCCCGCTGTCGGCGGCCTCGCGGGCCTGGAGTGCCACCTCCGTCGCGCGGAAGGACTCCCCCGGGGTGATCAGGGCGTCGCCCTCGCCGCGGATCCAGGCGACGAAGTCGCCAAAGACGTCGCGCCTCTCCGGCAGCTCGACGTCCTCCACGGACGTCGCCGTCGTCAGCTCCACCCGGGCCAGGTCCGGCGCGAGCTGCACGAGGCCCTCCGTGCCGGCGATCCGCAGGCGCTCGTCGCCCCAGCTTCGGCCGTCGGCGACGTCGTCGGACCACGGCCGCAGATAGTCGAAGCTGATCAGCGCGTGTCCCCGGCCGACGAAGTCCAGCAGGATGCCCCCGGCGTCCTCCATGCCCGGGTGCGTGGGGTGGGCGGCGTTGGAGTGCATCGCCGCGACGCGGGCGTAGTCCTTGCCGGTGCAGTAGCTCACGAAGTCGATGGCGTGGATGGCCGACCAGGGGATCGACCCGCCGTAGGTGCCTCGCAGCTTGTAGTACTCGTCGCGCCGCGCGAAGGGGTAGGACTTCTGCCCGTAGGCCAGGACCGGCTCGCCGATGCGCCCGTCGGCCACCACCTGCCGCACCGCCTGGTAGGCGCCCTGCCCGCGCATGGCCAGCAGTGCGTTGATCCGCACGCCCGCCGCCGCGACGGCCCGGCGCAGGGCCGACAGGTCCTCGAGCGTCGTTGCCAGGGGCTTTTCGCTGACGACGTGGGCGCCGTGCTCGGCCGCGGCGATGGACGCCTCGGCGTTGCGGTACAGCGGCATGAACACGCCGACGACGTCGGGGGCGACCTCGTCCAGCATCCGCCGGTAGTCGTCGTAGACGGGCAGGTCGGCGGGCGCGGCGGCGTGGCGGCCGACGAACCCCAGCGCGTCGTCGGCGCCCCACCGCGCCGCGGCGAGGAGCCTCACGTCGCGCAGGGCCTCCAGGGCGTTCAGCACGTACCCCACGTGCCCGTACGATCCGATGATGGCCAGTTTCATGCGGTTGCTCCGGCGCGAGGCATCCGTTTCGGGCCTGCCGGCATCCGGCGGGGAGCGGCCCGGTCCACTGGCGTGCCGACGGCCGCCGGGGTATGTATAAGGCACCGAGCGGTGAGGGTAAAGCATGGCCAGCGATCTCGATGCCTTCCGGGCGACCGTCGCCCACCGGCGCCCGTGGCGGGTGCTGTACCACGGCGGCTTCACGCCGGACCTCCGGCGGCGCGTCGTCGAGCACGTCGGCACGGAGGACATCGCCGCCCACTACGGCTTCTGGCGGCAGAAGCCCCTGACGCGCCGCCGCCCGGAGGGCCTGCCCCCGCTGGACTTCTCGCGGTACTGGGCCGGCGACGACCTGCCCGAAGGCACGACGATCGACGCCCACGGCGTCGCCCAGGTGCCCAGCGGGCTCTATCACTTCTGGGGCTACGTCTCGCCGCTCCGCGACGCGGCGAGCCTCGCCGAGATCGAGACCTACCCCATCGACGACATGAGCGACTGGGACTTCTCGCACCTGGAAGGCGAGGTCGCCGAGGCCCACGCCGACGGGCGCGTCGCCGTCGCGTTCGCCGGGCACATGTACGAGACCGCCTGGCAGATCCGCGGCTACGAGCCGTTCCTCCTCGACACCATCGAGCGCCCCGCTTGGGCCGAGGGCCTCCTCGAGCGGATCTTCCGGCAGAACCTGATCTTCGCGACCGCCGCCGCGAAGGCCGGGGCCGACGTGGTCTTCTGCGGCGACGACGTCGCCAACCAGAACGCCCTCATGTTCTCCCCCGACACGTGGCGGCGGCTGATCCACTCCCGCTGGGCGAAGCTCTGGCGGACGGTGAAGGAGATCCGCCCCGAGACGGCGATCAAGTACCACAGCGACGGCAACGTGACGGCCGTCGTCGGCGAGATGATCGACGCCGGGCTGGACATCCTCAACCCGGTCCAGCCGGAGTGCCTCGACACGGACGAGCTCCGCCGCCGCTACGGCGACCGGTTGACGTTCGACGGGTGCATCGGCACGCAGTCCACGATGCCGTGGGGCACGCCCGACGACGTGCGGGCGCGCGTGCGGGAGGTGATCGACAAGTACGGCCGCCGGGGCGGGCTGATCATCGCCCCGACGCACGTCCTGGAGCCGGAGGTGCCCCTGGAGAACATCGACGCGCTGTTCGAGGCGTGCCGCGAGTACGGGACGTTCGGGGACGCGTAGCCTCGCGAGCAAGCCGCAGCCCCCACAGGAGCAAGGCGATGCGCAGTCTGATGGTCACGTTCGCTGCCCTGGCGGCGTGGGGTCCTTTCGCCCGGGCCGCCGAGCCGGTGGCGATCTCAGACCCCAAGGACAAACGGATCGTGGCGAAGTTCCTCCAGCACTCGGCGAACGTCCCGCGGCGCCTCGGCGCCGCGTACTGCCGGAAGCTCGCCGCCGAGCAGGCCGAGGGGATCTGCTGGCTGGTCTGCCCGCAGTTCGAGATGCCGCTGATCGCCTACCGCCTGACGGGCGACGCGAAGCACCTCGACGCCTTCGTGCAGGTCTTCGCGAACATGCGATCCGCCATGACGAAGGGGTCGGACGGCTATCTCGGCTGGTACGGCAAGGCGCTGGGGCTGTTCCGCGACCCGAAGCATCCGGACCGGAAGGTGGACGTGATTATCAGCGGCTTCCACGTCGTCGCGGCGCTGGCGGAGTTCCTGGAGGTCACGGCGGCCGATCCGGCGCTCGCCGCCAAGTACGCCACGCAGCGGGACGAGTACCTCGACCTGGCGGCCAACCACCTCGTCAAGAAGTGGGACGCCCGCGGGCGCTTCGTGGACCTCGGCCGGGGCGGGGCGGTCTACCGCACGCACGCGCACCTGCGCGACGTGAAGGCCAGCCTCACGCAGCCGCACAACAAGCACGCCATCATCGGCCGCGCCCTGCTCGCCCTGCACCGCGTCACCGGCAAGGACGACTACATGCGGCGGGCCGTCCGGCTCGGGGTGCGGTTCAAACGCTGCCTGACCCTCCGCGACGGGCATTACGAGTGGAACTACTGGGACCCCGCCGGCGCGTGGGACGTCCACGTCGACGACGCCGGCAAGTGGAAGCACTGGATCGGCCGCGAACACCGCGCCGGCTACTACGCCCTCAGCCTCTCGCAGGCCGTGGCGCTCTATCACCACGGCGTCGTCTTCGACCGGGCGGACATCGACCGCTTCGTCAAGACGCAGATGGAGATGTGCTGGAACGGCGACTTCGCCAGCCCGAAGTGGTACCGCGTGGACCGCTCGCGCGGGCAGCAGTCGGGCGCGTACATCTGCCCCGCTCTGGCGCCGTTCGATGCGAAGATCCGCCGCTTCCTCTACACCGGCGCGCGCCAGGACGAGCGGCTCGCCCGCGCCGACCACGCCTGGCAGGGCGGGCCGGTCGCGCGCGGGTGGCTTCTCGGCAAGTACGTCCATGGCCCCGCCGCTGCCGGGGGCAAGCCGATCCACGCCGAGGTCGGCCGGCGCTTCCGGAGCAAGCCCGAGAATGCCCGCTTCCTCCGGGAGCTGGAGTTCGAGGTGACGGGCAAGGGCTACGCGGCCCCGCCGACGCCCGCCCGCATGAAGCCCATGCCGAAAGGATGAGCCCCCCCGCCGGGCGAGGAGGGAAGCTGGAGATCGCAGGATGGACGAGACGGCCGATTACGGTGAGCTGATCATGGTGGTCGATGAGATCGTCGCCGAAGCCGACGACCGCAGCGGCGCCCTGAGAACCGTCTGCGACCTGCTCCGCACGCGGGTCGCCCACTACGACTGGGTGGGTTTCTACCTCGCCGACGATCGCGCCGGCATGCTCACCCTCGGCCCGTCCGCCGGGGCGCCCACGCAGCACGTTCGCATCGCCTACGGGCAGGGCATCTGCGGCCAGGCCGCCGAGCGGCGCGAGACCTTCATCGTCCAGGACGTCGCCAAGGAGTCCAACTACCTGGCGTGCAGCAGCGAGGTCCGCAGCGAGATCGTCGTGCCCGTCGTCCGCGACGGCCGGCTCGTCGCCGAGCTGGACATCGACTCCCACGCCCTGGCGGCGTTTACGCAAGCCGACCGCACGTTCCTGGAGCAGGTGGGCGCCATCGTGGCCGAGTTGTTCTGAGCCGCCTCCCGCCTCGAATGGCCTGCTATGCGAAGACGACGGCGGCGTAGCCGACGGTCGTGTCGTCCAGCTCGTAGGGGTACTTCTCGCGGATGATGGTGTAGCTGTTGCTGTACGCCAGGCAGGTGCCCTTCTCGGCGCCGAGGGCCTTGCAGGCGGCCACGGTGGCGGCGACGGCACCGGCGCCGCAGGCGTTGTGGCGTTCGGCGGCCTCGGAGACCACCGCGCCGGCGTCCATGGCCTCGACGAGGTCGATCATGCGGCGGTCGTTGGCGCGGGTCCATTTCTCGCCGACCTCGCCGTGCCCGCCCGGGGCGGGGAAGTGCCCGCCGTGGTGCGACAGGTCGGTGCTGCCGATGAGGCAGACCTCCCCCGCGCGATCGCCGACGGCCCGGGCGACAGCCTGCCCGACCTCGACGGCCAGGTCCGTCGGCGGCACGGCCACGGGCAGGATCCGCAGCTCCGGCGCGAGCACCTGGAGGAGCGGCACCTGGACCTCGAGCGAATGCTCCATGGCGTGGGCGTCGGGGTTGGCGCGGCAGGAGTCGCCGGCGGCGAGCACGGCCGCGGCGAGGTCCTCGTCGATGGCCGCCTCCCCGAGCGGCGTCCGCCAGGCGCCGGCGTGGTAGACCTCGCCGCGGCGGACCGTGCCGGTGTGGTCGGCGCCGAACAGGACGGCGGTCTGCCGGCCGCCGCCGGCCAGCAGGGCCTTGAGCGTCCGGGCGGCGATCGCGCCGGAGAAGACCCACCCGGCGTGCGGGACGAGCCCGCCGTAGAGCGGCTCGGGCAGGTCGGCGGGGACCTCCGCGGCGTCGACGAGCCGCTCGGCGTGACGGCGGCAGGCCTCCGGCGATCCATCGTAGAACTGCCCTGCGCGGACCGGCTGTCGAACGGTCATGGCACACCTCGCTTCGCCTTGCGAGAGTTAAACGGACGGGTCGGTTTGGACGATGATTATACCGCGCTTCTTGTATATCATTGTATGGTGGACCGGAAAGGACATACATGACTGCACCGGACGAGAAGCACAAGAACAACATCGACGCCCTGGAGGCGATGGCCACCGGCGAGCAGCCCGCCGACGAGACGCCGGCGGAGGTCGATGCCTCGCCCGGGCCCTCCAGCGGGCTGATGCTCCTCTCGGAAGGCGAGCGGGAGCCCGCCGTGGACGAGTTCCTCCAGACCATGTCCGACGAGACCGACACGCCGGACAACGAGGCCCTCGGCGACCTCGCGGCGGCCGCCGGCACCCCGGACGAGGCCGAGATCGGCGAGGTCGCCGCCGCGTCCAGTGCCGCGATGCCGACCATTCAGCCGCAGCGCGCCACGCGCCTCCAGGCCAACGTCCGCCGATCGCACTCCCAGGCCTACAAGCGGATGATGATCCCGCTGCTGATCGCCGTCGGGATGATCCTCATCGGCATCAGCGCGCTGACGCTGGTCATGCTGATGGGCGGGCCCAGCGACGACCCCGACAGCATCGCCGCCGAGGGCACGGGCCTCGCCGAGTACGGGAAGTTCTTCGTCCTGGCCGCCCTGCCGCTGGGAGCGATCCTGCTGATGGGGGCCTGGCTGTTCTACCTCGACCTGAAACGGTCCGAGGCCCGCAGCCGGTAGGGGTTTCGCGGCCGGAACACGACACCCTCATCCGGGCCCCGCCGTACGTCCCTTCGGGCGGTCGCAGGCGCCGCGGGAGGACCCGGCCGGCGGTTGGGCGTTGCAGACTCCTCGGGTTTGCGTGACCATATCGCCATGCAGTCGGACGAAATCGACAGCGCCGCCGGCGGCTCGGGGCACGTGCTGCTCCAGTACCTGCCCAACCTCGTGACCGCCTTGCGGATCGTGGCGGCGGGGCTGATCTGGCTCGGCCTGCCCCTGCTGGCCCCGGAGCAGCTCGGGCGGTGGTTCCTTCGCGTGCTGTTCCTCGTCGCCGCGGTCAGCGACGCGGTGGACGGCCTGCTGGCCCGCAAGCTCCGCGCGACCAGCGGGTTCGGCTTCTATCTCGACCCCATCGCCGACAAGCTCTTCTTCAACACGATGTGCCTGTTCCTGGCGTTCTCGGACAAGAGCCCCTTCCCCGTGCGCCTCCCCACCTGGTTCGCCATCGGCATGCTCGCCAAGGACGTCAGTTGGGCGACCGGCGGGCTCGTGACCAAGTGGCTCACCGGGCGGATCGACATCCCCCCCAGCGTCATGGGCAAGCTGACCACGCTGTGCATCTCCCTGCTGATCGCCGTCCCGCTGGCCACGCCCGAGCTGCCGCCCTCCGCCGCCCAGGAGATCCTCTGGCGCGGCGGCGTGCTGGTGATCGCCCTGGCCGCCATCACGCTGGCCGGCTACGCCTACCAGGTCTTCCAATCGGCCGGGCGCGGCTCCGGCGGCGACGCGGGGGGCGCCTCCGCCCCCCTGTAGGTGCCCGGCCCCGGCGCCTGCGACCGATGGCTGGCAGGGGGAAGCCTTCGCGGTATAATGGCGTACTGGCCTAAGGAACTCGCCGCCGCGCCCGTTGTACCGTGTGGCGGCGGGACGCCCCAAGCGGCCCGCAACAGGACGTGCGAACGTGATCGACAGGATCGAAGACATTCTCAAAGAGCTCCGCGCCGGGCGGATGATCGTCCTGGTGGACGACGAGTCCCGCGAGAACGAGGGCGATTTGGTCTGCGCCGCCGAGAAGGCCACCCCCGAGGCCGTCAACTTCATGGCCAGGTTCGCCCGCGGGCTGATCTGCGTGCCGATGACGAACGACCGCGCCGACGAGCTGGCCCTGCATCCGCAGACGACGGAGAACGAGGCCCTCCACGGCACGGCGTTCACCGTGTCGGTGGACGCGGGGGCGGGCGTGACGACGGGCATCTCGGCGGCCGACCGGGCGCGGACGATCCAGGTCCTGGCCGACCGCGCGGCGAAGCCGGCGGACCTGGTTCGCCCGGGGCACATCTTCCCGCTTCGCGCCCGCCAGGGCGGGGCCCTCGTCCGCGCCGGGCAAACGGAGGGGGCCGTCGACCTCTGCCGACTGGCCGGCCTCAAGCCCATCGCCGTCATCTGCGAGATCATGAACGACGACGGCTCGATGGCCCGCCGCGACGACCTCGGGCGCTTCTGCGGCGCGCACGGCCTGAAGATGTGCTCCGTCGCCGACGTGATCCGCTACCGGCTGCGGAGCGAGAGGCTCATCGAGCGCGCCGTCGAGGTGGACGTCGAGCTGGAGGCCGGCGCGTTCCGCCTCATCGCCTACACGTCCGTGGTGGACCCCGAGCCGCACATCGCCCTGTGCTGCGGCGGGGTGGGCGAGCTCGACGCCCACGGCAAGCCCGTCCTCCACGAGGAGCCCGTGCTCGTCCGCGTCCACAGCGAGTGCCTCACCGGCGACGTGTTCGGCTCGAAGCGCTGCGACTGCGGGCCGCAGCTTCAGACGGCCCTGCGCCGCGTCGCCCAGGCCGGAAAGGGCGCCGTCGTCTACGTCCGCCAGGAGGGGCGCGGCATCGGGCTGGTCAACAAGCTGCGGGCCTACAAGCTCCAGATCGAGCAGGGCCTGGACACCGTCGAGGCGAACCTGCACCTGGGCTTCGAGGCCGACCGGCGCGACTACGGCATCGGCAACCAGATTCTCCGCGACCTGGGCCTGCGCCAGCTCCGGGTGATGACGAACAACCCGCGAAAGATCCACGGGCTGGAGGGTTTCGGCCTGCGGATCATCGAACGCGTGGCGATCGAGATCCCCCCCCACGAGCACAACCGCGACTACCTCCGCACCAAGAAGGACAAGCTGGGACACATCCTGGAAAACCTGTAGGGGGAGAGCCTATCTTACGCCCTTGGCTTCCGCGTTGTCATTCGGCCCCGTCGTGGGAGACGCAGAGATGGCTGCTGGCACTCCGATAGAGAAGGGACGGAGCCCGTTCTGCCCCGGTCGTCCCGTACCGCCGGAGATGTTCGTGGGGCGGGACAGCCAGATCAAGCGCGTCCTTCGCGCGGTCAGGCAGACAACCGCGGGGAAGCAGGAGAACCTCTTCGTCACGGGCGAATACGGCATCGGGAAGAGCTCGCTGGTCTCCTACGTGCGCTTCGTGGCCGAGGAGGACAAGGACCTCATCGGGTTCCACGTCTTCCTTGGGGGAGTCACGAGTGTCGATGGCATGGTGCAGCAGGTCGTCTCGCGCATCATTCAGCACGCCCACAGAAGCAAGATCCTCGAGAAGGTCAGGGACTACCTCGGCAAGTACTGCCAGAGCGTCGAGCTCTTCGGCGTGCGCCTGAACATGGAGGCGCTCCGCAGGGACGCGCCGGAGATCGCCCAGAACTTCCTGCCGTTCCTTCGCCAGATCTGGCACGACCTGTCCGACGAGTATCGCGGCATCGCGCTCTATCTGGACGATCTCAACGGGCTGGCGGGCGATCCGGGGTTTGCGGCCCTGCTGAAGAGCCTCGTCGACGAGATCGCCACGAGCGGGGAGGAACTGCCTCTCCTCTTGGCATTGGTCGGCGTCCCCGAGAGGCGCCTCGAGATCGTGGCGAACCAGAGGCCGGTCGAGCGGATCTTCGACATCGTGGAGGTAAGCCCCCTGGACGAACAGGAGGTCGGCGCGTTCTTCCGGACTGCGTTCCGGTCGGCGAACATGGAGATCCACGAGGACGCTCTGGAGCCGCTGGTCCACTACTCCGGCGGGCTGCCCAAGCTCATGCACGAACTGGGAGAAGCGGTCTTCTGGTTGGACGACGATAGCGTCGTCGACCTCGATGACGCCATGCGTGGACTCGTCGAGGCCGCGGACGTGGTGGGCGGCAAGTACTTCGAGCACATCCGAAGGGCCGTTCGCAGCTCCGACTACCACTCCATCATCCGCAAGCTCGGGGACCTCCGTTCCGACCTTCGGTTTGCCCGAGCAGACCTGGCCAAGGGACTGAGCGACGAGGAAAGGCGCAAGCTGGGCAACTTCCTCCAGCGGATGAAGAAGCTGCACGCCCTCCATCGCGGCGAGTTCCAGGGAGAATGGATCTTCCCCAATCGCCTGGTGCAGTTCTACCTGGTCCTGGAGGCCGCCAAAGAGCAAGGCACCAATGCCATCCGCCTGCCTAACGGTGTCATCCGGCGCACGGCAAGGCGACAGGGCCGCCGCAGAAGGTGAGCGAAGCGGACCGCCGCCGCTCCGGGTCGCCGTCCGGATGCGCCCGCCCCGGGAAAGGAACCGATCGATGCCGAACGTGATCTGTCTGGGCGAGCTGCTGATCGACTTCTGTGCCGGCGAGGCGGACGTCTCGCTCGCCGAGGCGCGGACCTTCGTCAAGGCGCCGGGCGGGGCACCGGCGAACGTGGCCGTCGGCGTCGTGCGCCTGGGCCTGACGGCCGGGTTCGTCGGCGCCGTCGGCGACGAGCCCTTCGGGCACTTCCTCGAGGGCGTCGTCGCCGGCGAGGGCGTCGACACGTCCCACCTCGCCAAGATCGACGGCGTCCGCACGACGCTGGCGTTCGTCGCCAGCCGCTCCGACGGGCGAAAGGACATCACCTTCTACCGCAACCCCGGCGCCGACATGATGCTCGCGCCGGAGCACATCGACGCGGGCTACGTCGCCTCGGCGGAGGTCCTGCACTTCGGCTCCATCAGCCGCATCGACGAGTCCCCCCGCGCCGCGACGGACAAGGCCCGCCGCCTGGCGGCCGAGGGCGGCGCGCTGATCACCTACGACCTCAACTGGCGCCCCTCGCTCTGGGCGGACGGCGACGCGGCGCGGGCGCGGATCTTCGAGGGCTTCGAGGGCACGACCGTCGCGAAGGTCGCCGACGAGGAGTGGGCGTTCGTCTTCGGCACGGACGACTTCGACGCCGGCGCCGCCGTACTGCTGGAATCGGGCGTGCAGCTCGTCGTCCGCAGCGAGGGCGCGGACGGCGCGACCTTCGCCACACCCGCCGCCGGGGGCCACCTCGACCCGTTCGCGATCGACGTGGCCGACACGCTCGGGGCGGGCGACGGCTTCATGGCTTGCCTGATCGTCGAGCTGCTGGCCCACTGGCGCGAGGGCACGTCGCCGGAGCGGCTGGCCGGCGACGAGCTGACGCGCATCCTTCGCCGCGCCAACGCCGTCGGCGCCCTGACGTGCACCGCCGCCGGAGCGATGCCCCCCCTGCCCACCGCCGAGCAGGTCGACGCCTTCCTGGCCGGCCACGACGCGTGATCCGCCCGCGCGCGAGGGAAGGCGGTCAGTCGCCCGGTGCGGGCGGGGCGGCTTTCTGGAACAGCTCCAGCCAGCCCAGCATCATGGCGTCGCCGATCGTGCCCGACGCGCGAAGCTCCCGCGGCGTCTTGCCCCAGTAGAAGCCGATCCACCCGCAGGCGTGCTCGCGCGACCGGTCGAGGAACTCGCCCAGCTCCGCCGCGCCGCACCGCAGCGGGAAGGTCTCCTCGACGACGACGGGCTTGCCGACCGCGAAGCCCTGCAGCGTGGTCAGCGCCTCGTCGAGCTTCCCCCTCTCCGGGTAGAGGTGCACGCAGAGGAAGTCCAGCTCGCCGGCGATCGCCTCCGGCACGAAGCCGGACGTCAGGCCCGGGCGGTCCAGGCTCCACGGCACGAGGCCGACCGTGACCAGGTGCCGGCGGTCGTGCTTGCGGATCGCCGCCGTCAGGTGGCGGATCCATCCAGCGGCGACCGCCGGGCGCGAGCGATCGCCCCGCTCCAGCGCGATGAACTGGACGAAGTGCTTGCCGGCGAAGGCCGGCCCCAGCCAGTCGCTGCGCTTCTTCGTGCCGCCCGGGACGACCGGCTCGTTCATGAGGTCGTAGCAGAACACGGCCGCCGAGCCCGCACACCGCCGGGCGATCGCCGCCCAGAACCGCGCCTGGACGTCCCATCGCTCCCGCTCCGCCAGCCGGTCGTACCAGGCCGGGACGTCCTTCTTGTGGTAGCAGCCCAGGCCCGTCAGGTCGAGGTAGAGCCCTTCGGCCTCCGCCAGGCGCACCAGCCGCCCGAGCCGATCCAGAGCCGCGGCGTTCGGGCGGGACGGCCCGGCCATGAACTTCCCCAACTGGAGGTGAACGCGAACGACGTTCGCGCCGAGCCGGCGCATCTCGCGGAAGTCCTGCTCAACCTTGGGCCACTCGCCCTGCCAGTAGTCCTCGAGGAGGCGGCCGTCCTCGTCGTGGTCGTAGTTGAAGCCCCAGGGCACGAACCGCCGGTCGGTCCCTTCCAGGACGAAGGAGCGGCCGTCCGGGGAGACGCCCACCCACGCCATGGTGCGCGGCGGCTGGGCGCCGGGCGGCGCGCAGCCCCAGGCACTGAGAAGACACAGGCCCACCCCCAGACGACAGCAGCGCGGCCAAGCTCCCTGCGCGGCGTTCCGGGTCATCTCGTCCGCCTCCTCCGCCCGCCGGCACGGCGCCGGGCGGGGCCGGAGGCAAGTATACCCGCCCGAGCGGCTTGCGGACACCGTCGCCGCTGCCACGGGCAGTGCAGACACCGTATCGACAGAAGAAAGGCGAGGCGATGAGGAGAGCGTCCCGTTGCGTCACGGCGATCCTGTGAGCGGCGGTTGCCCGGACGCCCGCGCAAGGGCGCGAGGCCCCGGCGCGAGAGCGGCCTTCGGCTTGGCCGCCGGCTTGGCGGCGGGCTTGGGCGCCCGTGAGGGCTTGCACGCGCCGGCCGGCCGGGGCTTGGTCGGGGCGTCCAGGTCGCCGGTGGCGAACTGGATGCCGTCCAGGTAGAACCGCAGCACCTGCGGGTTCCAGTACAGCTCGGTGTGGTGGCCCAGCGCCGTGTAGAACACTCGCCCCTTGCCGACGGTCTTGACCCACGCCAGGGCGAAGTCGCGGTCCTCGCGGAGCCGGTAGTTCTTGATGTTCATGTTCGTGACGTCGTTGTCCAGCGACAGCAGGACGCGGCACTTGGCGCGGTCGAACGGCTCGCGGTACTGGAAGATCTCCTCGTGGAGGCGGAAGCCCTTGCCGCCGAAGGCCGCCACCAGCGGGTGGGTCGGCTCCTCGACCTGGATGCCGACGTCCTCGTTCCAGGGATGGCCCGCAATGCGCCCGCCCAACAGCACGCCGAACTCCGGCCAGTTGCGGTTGGCGCCCATGGCGAAGTGGTACGCCACGACGCCCCCGCCGCGGTGGACCCACTCCAGGATGCTCTTGCGGAGCAGCGCCTCAACGGCCTTCCTGTCGCCGCGGGACTTGAGCTTGCCCATCGCCTCGTCGGAGGGGGTGATCCAATCCCCGGCGGCGTTGTTGAGGATGACGGCGTCGAACCGCTTGAGGCTCTCGGGCAGGAAGACGGCGACGTCGTCGCTGGAGACGGGCTCGTACGCGCCCGTCTTGGTGCCGAGGGTCTTCATGGCGTGGCACCCGTAGGGCGTGCAGTAGCCCTTGTGGGGGTCTTTGGCCAGGAGATGCCCGGGCGTGTTGAAGATGAGCACGCGGCGGGGCTTGCGGGGCTTGACGCGCGGCCGGGCGGGCGCGGCGGCCTCGATCTGCCGGGCCCGGTGCTTCGGGATGGGAATGTCCTGTCCGACGGCCGAGCCGACGGCCGCCAGTGCGATCAGCAACGCCATGCACGAGCGCATCATCGGGGTGTCCTTTCGCCTCGTCTGCCTGCGCGCGGGTGCCGACAACGCCCCTCGCGGGGCTCGGGGTCGTCCCTACAGCGTCCAGCCCTTGCGGTAGGTGCGGCGCAGCAGCGCGTCGGCCTTGTCGTTGTTGACGATCCTGCAGGCCAGCGGGTCGTATTCCAGGTCCTCGTCGGGCACGACGCTGGCGAGGTTGCCCAACTGGAGGAACTCGTTCAGCGGGCCGGAGTAGTCGTAGTGGGACCACGCCGCCGGGCCGCCCTTCAGGGCGCGGACCCACTCCCTCTCGTGCCCGATGCCGCGGGGAAGCGTCTCGGGCGGGCCCTCGAAGCCCTTCCACCTCTCCTCCGGCAGCAGGACGAAGCGGGTGTTGTGGCTGTTGGACACCAGCGAGCCCTTCGTGCCGATCAGGAAGCAGCCCGTGTGATACGAGCCCTCGTATCCCGGCAGGCCGTGCTCGTTGAACTTCATCTTGACGGCCTTCATCTTCTCCCGCATCTGCTCGATCGCGGGGGCGGAGGTGGTGAGCCAGTGGATGGGCACGGCGGGGAGGCCCTCGCGTGCGGGGACGTCCCAGCGGCAGGTCCACCACCTCGGCCAGCGCTCGGTGTTGATCTCCGAGGCGCCGCCGCGGAAGCGGATCCGCGGTTTCTCGGCCGCCTTCCGGTGCCACAGCGTGTGCACCTTCAGCGCCATGAACGCCAGGTTGGCCGAATGGCTCGCCCACCCGCCCAGCGAGCTCGTGCCCAGGTCCCGCCATCCCTGCCATCGCATCCACATGGGGTGGTACGCCCGGTACTTCGCCGGGCCCAGCCACAGGTCCCAGTGCAGCGTCTTGGGGCAGGGCACGTCGGTCCGGTTCACCCGGGGCCGGCCGCCCCCGCCGCCCATGCACCAGACGTACACCTCCCGGATCTCGCCCAGCACGCCGGCGCGGATCAGCTCCAGCGCGCGGCGGAACGCGCGGCTGGAGGTCCCCTGGTTGCCCATCTGCGTGGCCACCTTGTGCTCCCGGGCCAGCTTGCGGAGCACGTGCGACTCGTGCACGTCGTGCGTGAGGGGCTTCTCGGTGTAGACGGCCTTGCCGTGCCGGACCGCCGCGGCCGAGACCACCGCGTGCGTGTTGTCGGGCGTCGCGACGATCACGCCGTCGATGCCCTGGTCCATCCGGTCCAGCATGACGCGGAAGTCGTGAAACCTGGGCAGCTTCGCGAACTTCTCGAAGACGCCCTTGGCCTTGTATTCGTCCACGTCGCAGAGGGCGACGAGGTCCATGCCCTTCGTCCGAGGCAGGAGGCCCGCGAACCACAGCCCCCGTCCCGCCGCGCCGACCAGGGCGATCCGCGCCGCTTCGTTCGCCCGGTACGTCCGGGCCGACGAGGCCTTCGGGAGCACCGCCAGCCCCATGCCCATCCCCGCCGTGCCGCGCAGGAACCCCCGTCGCGTGACGCCGCGTCGCATCGCCCGTTCTCCTTGAGTCACCACCCGCTCGGCCGGACCGGCCGCGCAGCCATGCCCTACCCTACTGGAACCGGCCGGAACGCTCCGGGGGTCGCACCGTGCGGCGCGCCGGACGCCGTCCCTGCCGTGGCGCCTCGGGGCCGCCTTCGGGGCGGCTCGGTCGCCAGCCGGCAGGTCCGAACCGGCAAGCCGCCCCCTGGCGAAGGGCCAATCCCCGCCACCCGCGACACTCAATGACATGCTCGGACTGCCGTATGGCACCAAGTTGGTCACCGGTGAGCACCGGGAAGGTCACCGGCAACGGCCGCGTAGCTGCCGCGGTACTGGTCGCTGGTCCCGACGTACGTCTGGACTATGGGAGGAGCCGTTCGACGTTGCTCACGGCCCTGTCTTCGACCCTGAGGCTCAGACCCGAAGGGAGCGAGTCGAAGGGCTCGTCAAGATCGGGGCAAAGGTCGTCACGCGCGCCCGATACGTGCCCCTCCAGATGGCGGAAGTGGCCGTGCCCAAGCAACTGTTCCGGGCGATTCTGGCGCGGATTCGGTGGCTGCGACTGCCCGAGATGGTGCCGGGATGATGACGACACCCGTCGAGACATCCGCGCGACGTGGAGGCAACGGGGACGGCCTGCCCGGATCTACAGTGGACGCCCGTGTTGAGGGTATTCGGGGGAGCACCGCGACCCGGCAGCGACCCGATGCGCCCTCCAGAGATCCGAAGCGGAGTTTGTCGATCGCCGGGACCGTGATAGAATCATCGGGAAGGCCCACGATCCCGGCGCGCCGGGATGGGCCGGAGGCCATCCGGGGAGCCCCGGCTAAACTGATAGTGAATTCAGCATATAAAGAGGTCGTGATGAAACGCTTGGCCATAGTTTCAGCGGCGTGCATGCTGTTGGCTCTGGGCGAGTACGCGGCTATGGCAGGCAGTGGCGTTAGCGTGAAGAAGCTGCGCTGTGAGTATCGCGTCAATCCGCGGGGCATTGATGTGGTTAAGCCCCGGCTCAACTGGATTCTACAATCCGGCGAGCGTGGTCAGAAACAGACGGCATATCGTGTGCTGGTGGCCGGCACTCAAGAGAGGCTGACCTCTGATGAGGGCGACCTCTGGGACAGCGGCAAAGTCGAATCGGACCGGACCATTCATCTGGTATATGAAGGCAGGCCGTTGAAGTCCCGGATGCGCTGCTGGTGGAAAGTCCGCGTCT
>CAZXOC010000121.1:0-20380 GCA_964642165.1 uncultured Planctomycetaceae bacterium
CTTGCACGCCTGCGTGCCGGAGTAGTCGAACTCGCAGCCCTGGCCGATGACGATGGGCCCGGAGCCGATCATCATGACGGTATGGAGGTCGTCCCTTCGTGGCATCGGGTCGTTCCCGCCGCGGCGAGCCGCCGGGACTCCCGCGCGCAATCTCACCGCTCAACCGGGCGGCCGCACGCTACCAGACCGTAGCGCGCCCGGCAAGCGGCGCGGCACCGGGGGCTGCTAATACGGCCGAAAAGACGTGCTTATCCGCCGCGGGCGGGTGTCTCAGCGCTTCACCGTGACCTTCGTGATCCGGAAGTTCCCCAGCGTGCCGAGGACGCCGAAGAACTCGGCCGGCTCGCCGTCCCCGGCGATGAAGGCCACGTGCCCGGCGTCGAAGCCGCCGAGCGCCGCGTCGTAGTCCACCCACGTGCCGCCGACGAAGGCGCGGAACCACGCGTGGGGCACGAACACGTCGCGCTTGGCGCCGAGCTGCTTGACGTAGGCCAGGCCGGTAACGACCTGGGCGGGGATGCCGGCGGCGCGGCACATCGCGGCGGCCAGGACCGCGTGCTCCGTGCAGTCGCCCTGGCGGGTCTTGGCCACCTCCAGGGCGGTCGCGTAGCCGACCGACAGGTTCTTCGTGCGGATGTACTTGCCGACGTAGGCCTCGATGCGCCGGGCGGCGTCGGCGGCGTCGGTGGCATCGCCGACGGCGGTCTTGGCCAGCCCGGCCACCGCGTTGGCGTCCGACGACAGGAAGCGGGTGGGCTTCAGCGCCTTGTTGGCCGCCGCGTCCGAGCCCCGGTACGGCATGGCCGCGCCCTTGGGCGCCGCCGCCGGCGACACGGTGACGGTCAGCGCCCCGCCGGGGCGCGTCGAGATGGTCTGGCTCGGCGAGGCGAGGAACTCCAGCTTGGCCTTCGGGCGGGTCGACTCGATCTCGTACGCGATCGAGCGGGCCTTGCGCGCACCGGCCAGGGGCCTCGGGCTGGCCACCACGACCTTGTCGAAGAGTTCCAGCGTCTCGCTCTTGGACAGCGCGAAGGCCTTGCTGCACGCGACCAGCTCCAGCTTCATGCCCATCGCCGGCACGACGGTCTTGAGGGCGTCGAACTCGTCGTTCACGTAGCTCGTGGTGGTGATCGCGCCCATCGGCGAGGACATGACCATCTGGACTTCCGTGAGGCGCATCACCCGCCCCAGCGGGTCGGCGTCGGACTTCGGCCCGACGACCACGTCGACCTTCGGCCCGACGGTCACCTTCACGGCCATGGCCTGCTGGAGCGCCGGCGAGAAGACGCTGGCCTTGTACGTCGTGCCCTGCTTCAGGCCCATCTTCCTCGACAGCAGGCGCATGCCTTCCGGCAGCAGGGCGCCCTTCGGCCAGGGCACGACCGCCTTGCGCTTCGTCTGCCCGACGGCGATCGTCACCTCGACCTTCCCGTCGTCGCGGATCGTGCCCTCCATGGTCTGGGCCATGATGCCCATGTCCTGGACGCTCCGGAAGCTCAGCGGCCGCCCCGCGGCGGTTTCCACGGCGCCCTCGACCGTTCGGATCGTCATGGTGCTGCCCATGCGCGAGATGGTGAGCGTCATCTCGTCGGTGGTGGTTACCTTGGCGCCTTCGACTTTGCGGGTCTGCTTGGCGTGCCCGACCTTCTTTCCGCCCATGAACACGGCCAGGTACTCGACCTTGGTCTCGCCCGGGGCGGGCGCGGCCAGCGTGGCCCACAACAGGGCGGCGAAGAGGTTCTGCTTGGTCATGGTCTGCTTCCTTTCGAGCGAACCGGTATCGTGCTGTCCCGCGAGAGATTCTACCGAGCGCCGTAGTGCTTGGCCAACACCTCGTGCCACTGCCGGGGATTGCGGACGGCTACGAAGGCCATCCGCACGTCCCTCGGGCGCGGGTGCAGGCGGGCGTACTTGATGCCGAACTTCCGCATGTGCTTCGCCCCGCGCACGGCACCGTACAGCTCGCAGGAATCGGCGAAGTGCTTCCGCAGGACCTCTCGCTGCTCGGCGAGGCCCGGCCGGTACGGCTCGCGACCGGCCGCCAGGTCCTTCACCTGCCGGAAGAACCACGGGTTGCCCAGGCAGCCGCGAGCCACCGTCGCCGCGTCCACACCCGTCTGCTCGAGCATCGCCAGCGCGTCGGCGGGCTTCAGCACGTCGCCCGAGCCGACGATCGTCCGGTCGTGGAAGTGGCGCTTGACCTCGGCGAGGAATGCCCAGTCGGCCGGACCGAGGTACTTCTGCTCGACGCTTCGGGCGTGGAGGCAGATGGCGGCGGCCCCGGCGTCGAAGGCGGCCTCGGCGATCTGCCAGAAGGCGTCGTGGGCGTCGGCGGCGTGGAACTTCTGGCGAAGCTTGAGCGTCACGGGCCGCTCCGCGGCGGCCAGGACGCCCCGCACGATCTCCACGGCGAGATCCGGGCGGCTCATCAGGAAGCCCCCTCGCCCCCGGGACAGGGCCTTGCGGACGGGGCAGGCGAAGTTCAGGTCGATCACGTCGAAGCCCATCTCGCCGAGCACCCTCGCCGCCGCGGCCATCTCGCGCGCGTCGTTGCCGACGATCTGCCCCGCGACGGGGTGGTCGTCGTCCGTCAGGCGCAGCAGGCGGACGCGCAGCTTGCCCCGGTGCAGCACCATGCGGTCCAGCATCATCTCCGTCGTGCAGTACTCGGCCCCCAGCCGCCGGCAGATCAGCCGGTACGCCAGGTCGGAGTAGCCCGCCAGCGCCGCCAACACGACCGGGAAGCCGACCCGGACGTCGCCGATGCAAAATGGCTTCCGTTCCGCCGCCACCCGGATAAGGATAGCCGCCGGCAGGCGCGCCCGCCGCCGGAAAACGCCCGACACCCCCGCCGGGCCTCGCGCGATACAATGTCCCGAGCGTTGGCCAAGTGACTTCCGAACCGGAGAACGCCATGAGAAGTTCACGTGCATGGTCGCTCCTGGGCGCCCTGGGCGTCCTGCTGGGCCTGGGCGGCCGCGCGCCGGCGTGGCACGGCCGCGGACACCACGTGGCCACCACGCTGGCCGTCGGGGCGACCCGCGGGAAGCTGCCGGCCTTCTTCGCCGACGGCGCCGCGACGGTCGCCCACGCCTCCCTCGACCCGGACCTCTTCACGCGCCCCATCGGCCCCGAGCCGCTCCACAGCGCCGAGGCGCCCGAGCACTACTTCGACGTCGAGCTGCTGAAGGGCGCCAAGCTGCCGGCGACGCGCTACGAGTACCTCGCCCTCTGCGCGAAGCTCGGCCTCAAGCCCGACAAGGTCGGCCTGGGTCCCTTCTCGGTGACCGAGTGGACGCAGCGCCTCACCGTCGCCTTCGCCGAGCACCGCGCCTACGGCGACAACCCCCACGTCCGCAGCAAGTGCCTCCTCTACGCCGGCATCCTGTCCCACTACGCCCAGGACCTCTGCCAGCCGCTCCACACCACCATCCACTGGGACGGCCGCGCCAAGAGCGACAACTCCTCCCCCCGAACCGGCATCCACCGCAAGGTGGACGCCCTGCTCGGCAAGCTCGACGTCGACCGCCGCGCCGTCTTGAAGGACGCAGCGCCCGCCGCGTTCAAGGACCTGCGGCGCGCCGTGCTGGACGAGATCGCCCGCAGCAACAAGCTCGTCGACCACGTCTACGAGCTGGAACAGCAGCTCCCGGAGCTGACCGCGCCGCTGAAGCAGGACTCGCCCGTCGCGGCCTTCACGGGCGAACGCATGCGCGCAGCCGTACGCTTCACCGCCAGCCTCTACGTCACCGCCTGGCGCGATTCGGCCAAGCTGAAGATGCCCGCGTGGTACGCCCGGCCGTACGAACCGCCGCCTTCCCCGCCACCGACCGTCCGGAAGCAAAGCAAGGGGACCTGAACATGAGCACATCCAGATCCACGAGACAGCGTTCTCCGCGCAAGGCGCGCGCCGCGTTTGCCGCCGCGTGCGCGCTGATGGGGCTGCTCGGCTTGCGCGCCGCTGCCGGGGAGTTCCCGAAGTTCGAGTACCACAAGATCGCCGAATGCGGCGACAAGATGGGCCAGACCTCCCTCGTCGACGTCGACAAGGACGGTGACCTCGACTGGGTGGCCGGCTGCCACGGCGGCGACATCTGGTGGTTCGAGTACCGCCGCCCAGGTGAGTGGGTCCGTCACCTCCTGGGCCGCAAGGCCGCCACCGACGTGGGCGGGACGGCCTTCGACGTCGACGGCGACGGCTGGATCGACCAGGTCTCCGGCGGGGCGTGGTACCGCAACACGCACCGGCCGCGGCGCGAGGAGTTCCGGCGGCACGCGAACGGCGCGATCGGCACGCACGACAACGTCGCCGCCGACGTGAACGGCGACGGCAAGCTCGACCTGGTGGCCATGAGCGACCGCGCCGGCGTGTTCTGGTACGAGATCCCCACCGACCCGACCAAACCGTGGAAGGCGCACAAGGTCGGCCCGGCCGTCCACGGCGGCGTCGATCCCCGCGGCGTCGGCGACCTCGACGGCGACGGCGACAACGACATCGTCCGCTCGACCGGCTGGTACGAGAACGCCGACGGCAAGGGCACGAAGTGGACCTGGCACGGCCACATCGACGGCGGCAGCGGCGGCCGGTTCAAGGACACCACCAAGAGCTGGATCGTCGACGTCGACAGGGACGGCGACAACGACGTGGTGATGACGGCGGCCGACGCCGAGGCGGGCACCGGCTGGGCCCGGTGGTTCGAGAACGTCGGCGGCAAGGGGCGCGCGTGGACCACCCACACCATCGCCTCGAAGAAAGGCGACCTCCACACGCTGGCCGTCGCCGACTTCGACAACGACGGCGACCTGGACGTCTTCAGCGGCGAGGGCCCGCTGGGCGGCTCCACCCCGAAGGCGGCGCGGCTGTGGTTCATCTGGGAGAACGCCGACGGCAAGGGGGGCGCCTGGCGCGAGCACGTGATCCTCAAGGACAAGCGCTGCCACGAGGGCATGGCCGGCGACGTGGACGGCGACGGCGACGTGGACATCTGCGCCAAGCCGTGGAACGGCAGCCTCCACGTGTACCTGCGCAACCTGCTCGTGGAGACCCGCGGCAGGGCGAAGTGACCGGTCGCGACCTCGTCCCCCCCCGGGCGAAGCCCGTGACGCTCTCGTCCGCCCCGGTTCCGGCGCCCTACGACGGGTTCGGCACGTAGTCGCCGCCGCGGCAGCGCTTGAGGTAGTTCAGGCCGTGCACCTGCCCCGTCATCTCCAGCTCGCGCCGGTAGACCGGGTCGTGCCAGCCCTCGATGTCGATGCTGCCGACGAAGCCCCCCTGCCGCAGGAGGGTGATCACGTCGGCCCCGTTCGTGTCGCCGCAGCCCGGCGTGCGGTGCCACGCGAAGCGCTTCGGCCCGTGGACGCCGTGCTCGCGGACGACGTCCCAGCGGATCGTCGCGTCCTTGCCGTGGACGTGGAAGACCTTGCCCACCCACTTGGCGAGCTGCGGCAGCGGGTCGATCAGGCTGACCATCTGGTGGCAGGGCTCCCACTGGAGGCCGAGGTTCTCCATCGGCACGGCGTCGAACATCATCTCCCACGCGGTTGGGTTCTGCGCGATGTTCCACCCGCCGCGCCGCCAGTCGCCGTCCATGTCGCAGTTCTCGAACGCCAGCCGCACGCCCCTGTCGGCTGCACGCCTCGCCAGCGGGCCGAAGACACGCTTGAACGCCCCCATCGACTCGTCGATGGGCTTGTCCTCGACGCG
Source organism: uncultured Planctomycetaceae bacterium (assembly GCA_964642165.1). Classification (GTDB taxonomy): domain Bacteria; phylum Planctomycetota; class Phycisphaerae; order SM23-33; family SM23-33; genus CAYRVX01. The sequence goes on from CAZXOC010000121.1 coordinate 5,705, forward strand.
CCCGGCGAAGCCCGCGACGATGTCGCAGCCGAACAGGCGCGCCGCGTCGATGCACTTGCGCCAGCCCTGGCGGTTGAGCTTGCCCAGCTCGTCGTTCTTCAGCGGGTTGCCGAACATGCCCAGCGAGCTGACCACCGCGCCGCTGTCGGCGAGCGCCTCGCGGACCTCGCCGGCCAGCCGCTTCAGGTCCGCGCCCTGGAGATTCTGCCAGAACATCACCGAGAACGACTCGAACCCGTGCGGCAGGATCTGCCGGATGGTCCCCGCCGTGTCTTTCTTGCCCCCGGCGTTGACGAGCGTCCCGATGCGGATCTTCATCGGCCCGGCCTCCGGGGCCGACGCCTTCTTCCTCGCCTGCGACTTCTTTGCCATGCTTGTCTTCCTTCGAACACTCGGCCCTTGCGCCGTCGCCGGGGCGCTCCCGGATCGACCGGCACGATGAACGGGGATTCTACCGCCTGCGCACGCGATGTCACGCGCCGGAGCAGGGGAATCCTCGCCCGGCAGGGGCGGCGGGGGCGGCGGGCGACCGGCTACCGGGCGCGACCGTTGAACTCCGCCACGGCGTCGAACATGGCCACGACGTTCTCCGGCGGGACGTCGGACATGATGTTGTGCACCTGCTGGAAGACGAACCCCCCGCCCGGCGAGAGGATCTCCAGCCTCTCCAGGACGTGGCGGCGGACCTCCTCGGGGGCGGCCTTCGGCAGGACCGTCTGCGTGTCGCACCCGCCGCCCCAGAAGCAGTGCCGCCGGCCGAACTCGGCCTTCAGCTCGGCCGGGTCCATCCCCGCGCAGCTCGTCTGGACCGGGTTGGTGGCGTCCAGGCCCGCCTCGATCAGGTCGGCCATCAGCTCGCGGAGGCCCCCGCAGGAGTGCAGCATGACCTTCACGTCCGCCAGCTCCCTCGCGCGGGTCCACAGCGCCCGGTGGCGCGGCTGGAAGAACTCGCGGTACATCCGCGGCGAGATCTGCGGGCCGGTCTGCATGCCCAGGTCGTCGCCGAAGAGGATGACGTCGATGTGCTCGCCGACCACGCCGAGCCAGGCCTCCAGGCTCGCCAGGTGGATCTCGACCAGGGCGTCGAGCAGGCGATGGACCTTGCGGGGCTCGGCCGCCAGCAGGAGCAGCAGGTTGTCGATGCGGCAGAGGAACTGGGACCACTCCATCAGGTTCCCGCCGAACAGGCCGACGATCGCGCGATCGGTGCGTTCGCGCAGGGCCTTCGCGCCGGCGGCGAGGTCGTCGGGGGTCTCGCCGGCAGGTCCCGGCGAGGTCGGCACGGCCCACATCACGTCGGGCATCACCTCCGCCAGGTCCGACAGGTCGTCCGGAATGCCCTCGAGGTACGGCCAATGGATCTGCTCGAAGTACAGGCAGCCCGCCTTCTGCACGGCGATGGGCCGGCCCGACGGCCCGTGCAGCAGCCAGTCGTCGCCGTCCGGGCGAACGTCGAACCACGACGGAATGAAGCACTCCGTCCCGTCCGGCAGGCGCCAGGGCTTCCACCAGCTTTCGTCGCGGCAGAAGCCGCGGCCGAGCTCGATCGTGTCCACGTCGAAACGGTCGAGCACGTCGTCGTCGAGGACCGCGAGCTGCTGCACCACGTCGTAGACGCGGATCGGCCGGGGCGGCAGGTCCAGGTGCTCGCGCAGGCGGCGGTAGCCGATGGCCATGATCCCGCTGGACCGGTGCCCGCCGAAGTCGACGGGCACCTTTCCCGGCTGGACGTGATCGAGTGCGTTGAGCACGTGTTGGCGTCGAGGCGTGGGCATGGCGTTTCTCCTCTCCGGCGGACGGGGCTACGGCTGCGTGTCGTCGTGCAGGTCTTCCTCGGCCTGTTCCAGTGCGTCGGGGTTGTCGAGCAGGTCGGCGTCGGGGTGGCGCCCGGCTCGCCGGACGGGGCCCAGGCCGCAGTAGGCCCGCACCTCTCGCGTCTGGACGCAGCACCACAGCAGGGCGATCGCCACGCCGTGGAAGACCGCCCCCACCGCCGTGGCGGGGTGGTTGTTCAGCCCCTGGATGCCCAGCACGAGGATCTCGAAGAGCCACTGGACCTGGACGGCGACCCACGCCCAGCGGGGGCCGAACCGCAGCGCCACGAGAAGCACCACGCCCGTGCAACTGACGACGAAGCCGGGGATGGTGGCGGGCTTCTCGCGGATCTGGACGGCATAGGCGACGGCCAGGATCAGCAGCGCGACCGGGGCGATGGTGGTGATCCACTGCAGCAGCCGCGGCCGGTGCAGCGGCCGGTCGCACCGGATGCACCGCATCGTGTACGGCGGGTTCCACTGCCCGCATCTCGGGCACGAGGCAGCCGCAAGCTCGTGCTGCCCCGGCTGCCTGTCCGCTGCCATGGTCGGCCCCTTGCACTTGGCGGCGCGCCGGGCGGCCCCGCAGGCCGCCGTGCACTTATGGTACGCGATGCCCGCCGGGAACGGTATAATGCCTTCAGGAGGACCGGGCCGGCGTCGGCCGGTCCGCGACGCGCACCGGAGGCGCCATCCTGGGAACGGAGCCGTATCGCCGCACCAGAGAGGGCCCGCCCTGATGCCGAAGCCTGGCACGTTCGTGTGCGCCCTTTGCGCCTCGGCTTGGGCCGCCGCGTGGGCGGCGCCGCGCACCGCGGCCGCGGTCGTGGCCCCGCGGGTGGAGACCGCGCCCATGTACGGTGACGGAGACGTGGCCGACGGCGTCTGCGTCTGGATCCATCCCACGGACCGCGCCCGCAGCGTCGTCCTCGGCGCCAACAAGTCCGAGGACGCCAGCGGCGGGATCTACGCCTTCGGCCTCGACGGCGGCTGCGCCACCGGCACCCGTTGGCAGCCGGGCGTCAACTGGTTCGCCGCCGGCAAGAAGATCAACATCGCCGACGTGGCCTACGGCTTCCGCGCCGGCGACGAGACGTGGGACCTCGTCTGCGCCGCCAACCGCACCGACGACACGGTCGACGTCTTCCGCGTGGAAGCCGACGCCGGCGGCGACCTGGCGGGGCTCACCCAGGTGGGGGCGATCAGCCCGACGGCGCTGTCGGGCGACTATCCGTACGGCCTGTCGGTGTTCCACCCCCGCGGCACGGGCGGGCATTCCGTGATCGTCAGCGACAAGGCAGGCCACTGCGAGCAGCTCTCGCTGACCTACGACCCCGCGGGCGGCGGCGTGACCGGCTCGTCGCTCTGGTCCGACGACATCGTCGGCGACGGCGTCGAGGTCGAGGGCATCGTCGCCGACCACGACCTCGAGGTCGTCTACATCGCCTCCGAGGACACCGACCTCTACCGCTACGCCACGCGCGACGGCGTGATCCAGTCGGCCGGGCGCGCGCTCGTCGACACCACCGCCGGGGCCGCACTGGACGACGACATCGAAGGGCTGGCCATCTACTACGGCGACGGCGCCCGGGGCTACCTCATCGCCTCCAGCCAGGGCAGCGACCAGTTCGCCGTCTACGAGCGGAGCTTCGGCAGCTCCCAGCCCAACGCGCACGTGGTGAACTTCGCCATCGACGCCGGCAACGGCATCGACCGCGTCACCGACACCGACGACGTCGCCGTCGTCAGCACGGCCCTCGGCGGCCTGTTCCCCCGCGGCGTCTTCGTCGCCCACGACGGCTCGGGCGACGACCCCACCACGTGGAAGCTCGTGGACTGGGGCGACGTCGCCGGCGCCGCGGCGCCGAACCTGGCGATCTTCACCGGCTGGGACCCGCGCAGCCGCCCCCTGCCCGGCGACGCCGACCGCGACGGGGCCGTGGGCTACCTCGACTACCTGGCCGTCAAGCGGCACGTCGGCCGCGACGACGCCACCTGGAGCGACGGCGACCTCGATTACAGCGGGCGGGTGGATCGCCTCGACTTCCTGGCGCTGAGGGCGAACTTCGGCCGTGCCGCCGACGGTGCCCTGCCGGCCCCGGCCGTGCCCGAGCCGGCCGCCATCTGCTGCTTCGCCGTGGCCCTGCCGATTCTGCTCCGCCGCCGGCGCGCGGGACACGTGAGCACGGCAGGCGCGGCCGGGCATCTCTGACGTCCGGGCGCGGGTGGCCGCTAGGGCGCACTCGTGGTATGATGGAGACACTTGGTGCCGCGCGCCGCCTGCGGGCCGAGGACAGGTCCGGCAGGCCGGCCGCGATGAAGGAGGCCTTCCATGAGGGGCAGGTATGTCTTGGCGTGCGCTATGGCCATGTGCCTGGCGGCGCTGCACGCGGCGGCGCCGGCGGGCGAGACGGTCCCGGTCGATCTGGGGATCGTGGCCCCTTCCGGCGAGGTGAACCGGGTGACGCTGACGCTGTCGGCGACGGGGCTCGGCATGACGAAAGACGACACGGACACGGCGACGGTCAGCGGGAACGTCCTGGCGAACCTGACGGTGGACATCAACGCCGGGACGCGCGCGGCGATCGTCAGCGGGCTGGAGTTCACCGGCGGGCAATACACGTTCAGCGACGTCCACTTCGTGCTGAACTACGGCGTCCTCGCCGGCAAGCTGATCGCGGACGGCTACGGCGTAGGAGGCACGCTGGACACGCCCGCCCCGCCGGGCGGCGTCGCCAACGGGCAGTTCGCCGCCGCCGACCACGAGGCCATCATCAAGCGCGGCACGGTCGAGGTAACCGGCACGATGGGTATCGGGGCCCTGCTGGACAGCGTAACGATCGACCTCGCCGACGACCCCATCGCCGCCACCAGCGCGGGGGTGGGCGCGCTGGTCGTCTCGCCGCCGGTCATCGTCGGCGACGTGGGCACGTACCAGGTGCAACTCGACCTCCCGGTGAACTTCGCCGACCAGATCTACGACGAGTACGAGGGCATCACGGCCCGCGCGGCGGGGTCCGGGCTGTTCCGCGCCGAGGGCTCCTTCACGCGCGTCCTGCCGCGGCTGGGCGACCTCGACGGCAACGGCGTCGTCAACGCCAGGGACATCGACCTGCTGCGCGATCACATCCCTTCGTCCGAGCCGAGCTACGACCTCAGCGGCGACGGGCCGGTGAACCAGGGGGACATGGACACGATGATCTTCGACGTGCTGGCCACGCGCTACGGCGACGCCGACCTCGACGGCTGCGTCGACTACCGCGACTACATCACGCTGAAGCGGAGCTGCGCAGCCGGAGGCGCGGCGGGCTGGGCCGGCGGCGACTTCAGCGGCGACGGCAAGCTGGGTTTCGCGGACCTGGCGATGCTGCGGAGCGGCTTCGGCTTCTCGGGGGGGGCGGCCGCGCCGGTGCCCGAGCCGTCGGCCGTCCTGCTGCTCGGCCCGCTGCTGCTGGCGATACGGCGGCGGCGCCGTGCCCGCGGGCCTACGGCCTGATCGCCTTCCGCACGGCGGCCTTCATCTTCGCCAGCCCGGTCCGCGCCACCTTCGGCGCGGGCTGCTTGTAGTACTCCCGGTTGAACAGCTCCAGGCTCAGCCAGCCGCGAAAGCCCGTGGCGTGCAGGTCGCGGAGGACCTGGCGAAGCGGCGCGATGCCCTCGCCGGGGTAGACGCGGTGGGCGTCGGTGATCCTCCGCCGCGACGGGCGGGCGGGGTAGTCGTTCATGTGCAGCACGCGGACGGCGTGCCCGGGGAAGGCCTTGAGCCCGGCGAAGTCGCTGCCGCCCTTGTAGATGTGGTAGACGTCCAGGAGGAGGCAGGCGTCGTCGCGCCCGGCCTCGATGGCCGCCATCGCCACCTCGCCCAGGCGGCTGAGGCACGTCGAGAAGCCCCACAGCTCCAGGATCGGCACGACGCCGGCGCGGCGCCCGACGTCCAGCAGCGCGCGGTACCGCTCGGCCGCCACGAAGGGGCTGAGGCCCTTTCGCTTGATCATCCCGGCCGGGGGCGCCGCGATGCCCGTCCCGCCGATCCGGCGGACCAGCTCCATGTCGCGCCGGGCCTCTTCGAGGCCCCGGGCGCGCCGGGAGCGCTGGTCGGCCAGCCAGCGGGCGAAGCCGATCGCGCTGGGCACCTTCAGCCCGGCATCGGCGATGCGCCGGCGCAGGTCTCGCAGCGACCCGCCGCCCTGCCGGTAGGACTGGATCTCGTCGATCCATGGCTCGATGGCGTCGTAGCCGGCCGCCGCGGCCAGCTCCACTTCCTGGACGATCCCCAGCTTGTGCCCGCGAATCGTGCCGGTGTTCAAGCAGTACCCGAATGGCTCGCTCATGTTCGCTCCCTTTGCCGCCGCGTCGGGGGCGGCTCTACCAGCCCAGGACGGTGAACATCACGTGCCAGCCGACGCCCGAGCTGAGCACGTCCGGCTGGCGGTCGGCGAGGTCCGCCGGGCCGATCTCGCCGGCGTTGTACGTTCCGAACAGCGGCAGCTCGCGCCCGAGCGCCTCCTGCATGGCGGCCAGCTCGTCGCTGACGTCGTCGAGCTTGCCCTTGCGCCCGGCGCAGTCGAAGGCGATCGCCGCCGCGGGGCGGGCGTTGTGCTTCACGAGTTCGGCCAGGGCCTCGCCGGCGGCCTGGCGCGCCGTCGCGATGACCCGGGCGTTGTCCTTCGCCTGGCGTCCGGCCAGGGCCACCTGGAAGTCGCCCGACAGCATCAGCCCCACCGCGCTGTCGGGCAGCATCTGCCCGCGGAAGTACACGAACGTCTGCCCCGCGTTCTTGTTGACGCAGCCGCCGGTGATGGGGAAGTTCCGCCCCACGACGCCGCGAACGCCCGCCACCAGGGCGCCGTTCTTCGGGGAGTGGGCGTCGGCGACGACGATCATCAGACGAGCGCGCTGCGTGCCCGCCAGCTTCCTCGCCAGGGCCGCCCCCGCGGCGTGGAGCTTGCCCTCCAGCTCCGCCCTGTGCTCGTCGAGCGTCAGCCCCTTGGCGCCCATGTCCCTGACCAGGGCGGCGGCGACGTCGATGTCCCTGCCCGCGACGGCCAGCACCGCGACGGACTCCGCGACGGCGACGCCGGCCTGCGTGAACGAGCCGTACGTCGCCCCGCCGTAGACGATCCGCTTCGGGAAGACCGACTGCACGCCGGCGAGCACCTTGGCCTTGCGGTCCTTGTCCTCGTAGCACTCCGAGACGAGGACCGCCTTGACGGGCGAGGCGCCCAGTTGGTTCTTGGCGGCCCGGGCGGCCGTCCTGCCCGACTCGAACGGGTCGGCCTTGTCGCAAACGCCCGTCCGGAAGACGATGTCGCGCGTCGGCGGCGCCAGGGCCACCGGCTTCCCGCGGCCTGTCTCCGAGGGCGACTCGCACCCGGCCACCGCGCACGCCGCCACGGCGGCCGCCAGGACGGCGCCGCTCCGGTACCCGCACGTGCCTGCCTGTCTGCGTTTCACGTTGGGGCCTCCTTCCCGCTGGGGCGTTTCCGGTCAGTGCTTGGAGCTGCAGAAGCCCCACTCGATCTTGTTGTCGAAGGGGGGGCTTGCCGGCCACTGCGCGCCGCGCCAACGGAACCAGGCATTGGCGTTGCGCTGCCAGTCCCACAGCCCGGCCGCCTCGCCCCAGTCCCGCAGACCCGTTCCGTCCGGGTCGTGCACCAGGAGCGAGAAGCAGAACTCGCGCCCGGGCTCCGGGCGGATCTGCGGCAGGGCCTGGAAGGGCACGGCGCACTCGTAGTACGTCACGCCGCCCTCGCGGACGACGGCGACCTGCGCGCCGGGGACGTCGCGGCCGTCCAGCGCCGTCGACGTCGCCCTCGACAGTACGTCGCCGGGACGGACCAGTGCGAGGCACCGCGCGGCCTGCCGCGCCGGGAGCAGGAGGAACTCGCAGCGCCGGGCCTTGCCGGAACCGCGCCGGGGCGTCACGGCGTCGCGCGGGGAGACGGCGAACTGGACGGCGTCGACCTCCTGGCCGTCCCAGTCGGCCGGCATGCGCTTCAGCGCGTCCTCCTCGACCGCGACGAGCAGGGAGAAGCGGCGACGGCTCCAGTACGTGTGGATCGTCGTCCTCCTCCCGGCGGTGGTGAACGTGACGGGGATGGCGTCGGCCCAGTCGTCGAGCTTGCCGTCGATCGTGGGCTTGAAGTACGGCGCGCTGGCACAGACGATCTCCTGCCGCCGGGCTTGGCGCTGGTCGCCGCCCGTCACCACGACCTCGACGGGATAGCGATTGTCGGGCGAGTCGACGCCTCGCTCGATGGCGAACGACACGCGGACGACCTGCTCGGGCGGGATCGTGACGCCCTGCCGGGTCCTGTTGAGCTTCCAGCCGTCGGGGGGCGTCACCCGGACCGTGCCGCGGAACGTCCGGTTGCTCCTGTTGTGCACGGCCACGTGCATGACCGGCCCGGTCGACGGCGTGACGGTGAGGTTCTCGACCCGGACGTGGACGCCCGACCCGGCGGCGCCGCAGCCCGCAAGGAACACCGCAACGCCGCAAAGCAGGAGGACAGCCAGACCATGTCGGCTCATCGCGCTCTCCCACGTCCCGTCTCGCCGGGTGGCCCGGCCGCCTCGGGGGCCCTCCTGCGGCGAGGCACCGGGCAGCGCCCGCGGGCACTGTACCAGGCGCCCGCCCCGCCCACAAGACGCTTCGGCGAGCGCGACGCGAGCGGCGCGGGTGCTCGGCGGGAAGCCGGCCAGAGATTCCCTCGTGCCGAAGCTTGAAGCTCCCCCGGCGTCTGCGGTACAGGATAGTCAGCGCGTGTGTCGCCGGGCCTCACGGACCGCGCCGCCGCGGACTGGAAGGCTCGTGTCGCGACGCCGGCAGGAAGAGGAGATGGCGACCCCGGCCTGACCGGGACGTTGTGCGCCGTCGACATGGATACAGACCGGCCTCGAGGCCACGGAGCAAGACAATGCAACGTTTCATCGGTGTGGTTGCCGCAGCCGTCGCGGTTGGCGTGGCGGGCGCGGCCGAGATCCGACTGCGCGTGAAGGTCACCGCCGACGGCGGGAAGGCCGTGCCCGTTTGCGCGGAGATCGCCCTGCCGAGCGACCTGGCCAAGCTGCCGCCCGAGAAGATCGGTGTGACGGTGACGTCCGCGGGCGGCGAGGCGCTGCCCGGGCAGATCGTCCGCCGCGACGGGCAGGCGCGGCTGTGGTGGGTCCTGCCGGAGGCGAAGGTCGGCACGAGCCGGTGGACGGCGGCGCTGTCCGGCACGCCCCACGCCGGCAAGGACGTCTTCGCCTTCGAGGACACGCCGGGCAAGCACCTGGACCTCCGCTTCGGCGGGAAGCTCGTCACCCGCTACCTGTACGAGTTCGACCGCTCCACGAAGGACAAGGCCTTCGAGACCTACAAGCCCTACCACCACGTCTTCGACGCCGCCGGCAAGGACGTCATCACCAAGGACGCCCACGGGCACGACCCCCACCACCGCGGCATCCACATCGGCTGGGGCAAGACGACCTGCGGGCGCAAAAACTACAACTTCTGGTCCATGGGCGGCGGGTCGGCCCAGGTGCACCGCAAGTTCCTGTCGATGGCGGCCGGGCCGGTGCTGGCCCGAGCGACGGCGCTCGTCGAGTGGGTCGACAAGGACGGCAAGGTGATCGTCTCCGAGCAGCGAGAGACGACGTGCTTCCGCCGGCCGGCCTCGGCGATCATGCTGATGGAGTTCCGCGCGAAGCTGACGGCCGTCGCCGGCGACGTGACGCTCGACGCCAACCCGGAGCACGGCGGCTTCCAGTACCGCCCGCACAACGACGTGGCCGTCCAGGTGGGCGCGGCCGGGGGCAAGCAGACGGCCGACAAGGCCAAGGCCGACCTCAAGACCCGCTACGAGTTCCACGCCGACGGCATCAAGACGGCCAGCCAGCGGCTCAACGCCAACAAGGACCTGCCCTGGGCCGCCCAGTCCTACCACCTTCGCGGCCGGCGCTACAGCATCCAGCACCTGAACCACAGGTCCAACCCGAAGGGCACGGTGTACTCGGCGTACCGCCAGTACGGGCGCTTCGGAGCGTTCTTCAAGACCACGATCCCCAAGGGCGAGGTGCTGTCGCTGCGCTACCGTATCTGGGCGGCCGAACGCACCATGCCCCCGCGCGAGGAAATGAACCTCCGCCACGCCGCCTTCCAGGCCCCGCCGATCGTGGAGATCCTCAAGTAGCCGACCGGGCGTTGGCCAAGGCGCCCCCTGTGGGGGCGGCCGGCCCAGCACGCTGCTTTGCGCTTGCGCGCCGGGCGGCCGCCCCGACCCCAGCAGGGCTGCCGGCCAAAGTACGGCTCTGCTCGACCCCCGGCTTCTGCCACATGCCGGAGCCCAACGGCGCCTAGCACCCCGTCGTGTCGCTGGCTGTCGGCGCCTTCGACGGCGCACGCGGCATCTCTGCCGGCCCTGCTGCGCAGGCGCGGCCGACGGCACGCTCCGCCCGCACGGATCTCCTGTCGAAGGACCACCTCCGGTGCATCATGGCGGCGTCCCTCACGCGCCGCCGCGGACCGTCGAGTCCCGGACCCCATGTCCGTGGGCCTCCTGGTCCGTCGTCCGCCCAGGGCGGCCCCTATGCCGTTCGGGAGAATCACCCAAGCCATACCCGAGCCGGGTGACACCCGTATGTCACCGGCAGCACGTTTTTTCGGTTTTTTTTTCGCGGCGATCGGGCGGCTTGCGGGACGCCCCCGGCGGCACGTCGGCGGTCAGCTCCCCTGCGGCGGGCGGGTGGCGCGCCCCGCGCGGCGGCGCAACTCCCGGATGACGGCAGCATTATCGAGGTCGCCGTCGCCGGCGGCGATGGCCGAGGCAAGGATCTCCCGATGCGCCTGGGAGAGCGGCAGCTCCAGGCCCAGCCTGGCGGCGTAGTCCAGGATCGTCTCCACGTCCTTCCGGTGCTGGGCCAGCCGCCCGCCCGGCTGAAAGTCGCCCGCGAGCATCTTCGGGCCCTTGATGTCCATCACGCGGGAGTAGGCGTAGGTCTCGTTGAGCACGGCGAAGAGCCTCCGGAGGCCCAGCCCCAGCGCCTCGCCGAAGACGAGCCCCTCGGCCAGGGCCACGCGGTTCAGCCCCATCACGAGGTTGACCGCGAGCTTGCACTTCGCGCCGTTGCCGGCGGGACCGACGTGGATGTGCTTCCTCGCAACGGCCTCCAGGACGTCCCGGCAGGCCTCGACGGCCTCGGCGTCACCGCCGACCAGGAACACGCCGTCGCGCCGGCGGATCTCCGCGCTGGAGCCGGAGATCGTCGCGTCGAGGTAGGCAATGCCCCGCTCGGCCAACTCGCCGGCGAGCCGCACCGTCATCTCCGGGTCGCCGGTGGTGGTGTCGATCAAGAAGCGCGGGGGCGGCTCGGCCTCCAGCACGCCGCCGGGGCCGACGACCACCTCGCGGACGATCTGGGAGGTCATCAGGGAGAGAACGACCGCCCGCCGCCCCTCGGCGGCGTCTCTCGGCCCCGAGGCCGCCGTGCCGCCCAGCTCCTCCAGCTTGCGGCACCTCGCCGGGACCACGTCGAAGCCGGCCACGTCGAACCCGGCCGCCAGCAGGTTCTCCGCCAGCGCCGTGCCGACCAGGCCGATCCCGATCAGGCCGATGCGCTTCTGCTCCCGCGGCGGCATGGCGCCCTCATGTCGGCTGGGGGAGTCGGCCGGCGGCCCTGGCCGGGACCAGCTTCAGGAACTCCCGCATCTCCCGGCGCCACTGGCGCAGCATGGTGCGGGCGATGCGGCCGTTGGCCCAGAGGCTGGTGAGCTTGCTCCAGGCCGGGAGGCGCTGCTCCAGCAGGCCCCGGATGCGCCGCAGGCTCCAGCCGGTCCAGCCGTAGAAGCGGCGGTGAACGTTCAGCACCGCGCGCTGAAGCCCCTCGATGCCGAGTCGGCCGTGCCCGTAGACGCAGTGCGTCCCGTCGTAGTAGTCCCAGTCGCCGGGGTAATCGGTGAACAGCAGGTACGGGCGGACCTGTTCCATGAACGGCGTGCCGGGCAGGGGCGTGAGGATGCTGACCTGGATGCTCTCGATGCCGCTGCGGCGGGCGAAGTCGACGATGCCGTCGGCGCCCCGCTGGGTGTGCTGCGGGCCCAGGATGAACATGCCGTGGATCCAGAAGCCGTTGTCGTGGAGGATCTGCGTGTCGGCGTGCAGTCGCTCGCGCAGAGGCCCGCGCCCGCGATAGCCCTTGCCCCACCGCCGGGCCGTCGCGTCGTCGACGGTCTCGTAGCCGATGTAGAGCACGTCGCCCCCGGCGCGCCGCATGCTCGCCAGCAGCCGCCGGTCCAGGTGCTCGCGGTGCGGGTCGGCCCAGTGGAAGTCCGCCCGCACCTGGGCGTTGAAGCTCACTCGCAGCGGGCGCATCCGCTCCAGCAGCTCCGTCGCCCAGCGCCGGTCGCTCGTGAAGTTGTCGTCGTAGAAGAAGAAGCGCCGGAAGCCCTGGTCGAGGTAGTGCCGCAGGTCCCGCAGGACGTTCTCCACCGACAGGCGCCGCACGCGGCGACCGAACATCCGGCTGACGGAGCAGTACCGGCACGCGTACGGGCAGCCGCGCGAGCTCATCAGCGGCACCTGGTACAGCTCGCGCGACCCGTTCAGGCGGACCAGGCGGTCGAAGTCCCGCATCAGGCGGAAGTCCGGCGTCGGCAGCACGTCGAGGGGATCGACCGGGTCGGCCCGGACGATGCCCTCCCGCACGGCGCCGGAGGCGATCGTCTCGATGACGCCCTCCCCTTCGCCGCGGACGACCATGTCTCCGTGGGCGAGGGCCTCCTCCGGCAGAAACGTCGCGTGGACGCCGCCGAAGACGATCGTGACCTGCGGGGCGAGGCGCCGGATCCGGTCGGCGATCTGGTAGCCCCGGTGGGCCGTCGGCGTCATGATGCTGATGCCCACGACGTCGGCCGTGCAAACGTCCTCCAGCGCCTCCGGGTCGTCGAGGATCGAGCCCGAGAGGCTCTCGTTGTGCACGGCGGCGTCGTACCCCCGGCGGTCCAGGACGGTGGCCAGCAGGACCGGCCCCAGGAGGGGCCAGCGCCGGATCCACGCGTTGAACGGTCGCCCCGGGCGCCCGCCCGGCTCGATGAAGCGGATCTTCCTGTGGCGGTACACGGGTCCTCTGTCCACTGCTGTTCGCCCGCCCGGCAGCGACGGCACGCAGCGTGCCTGCCCCGCCGGCCTCGCCATCGGCCCCCGCAGACGAAGCCGACGCGTCGGCCGTGGGGCCAGCGACTCCATCCAGCGCGAAGCCTACTCCCCGCCGGGCCCTGATTCAAGTCCGCGCCCCGCTCTGGCGGGCCCGGCTCGGCGCCCGGGCGTGTTGCACCGAGGCGCCCCGCCGCCGACAATGCCCCCGGGCGCCGTGCCCCGGTGCGAGGACGCCGCCATTCGCGTGACCACGGACAGGTCGATCGACTGCCACCGCCTCGAGTCCATCGTCGAGGGCGTGTGCGGCAAACGCATGAGCGATCGAGACAAGGCGATCGCCCTGTATCGCTTCACGCGCCGGCTGATGTTCCACTACCCCCAGCGCAGCGAGCGAGCCGCCGGCGACGACCTCGACGCGCTGCGCCTGCTGAACACGTACGGCTACAGCTTCTGCTCGCAGCAGATGATCGTCCTGGTGAGCCTCTGGCAAGCGGCGGGGATCGCGGGCGAGATCTGGTCGATGCCCGGCCACACCACCGCCCATGCGAGCTACGCAGGGCGCCTGCACTGGTTCGACCCGCTGATCGGGGCGTACGTCCGCCGGCGGCGGGGCGGGACGGTCGCCTCGCTGCCGGAGATCGCCGCCGACCCGGCACTGCTGACGGCCGCCGCCCGGGACCGCCGGGCCCCCGCGACCTTCGCGCCCTGCCGCCACGTCCTCCGCGACGACGCCGAGCGCTTCTGCCGGCACGATCCCCAGCTCATCGCCCGCTGCCGAGACCTCGGCGACGACGTGAGTTACGTCGCCGCCCTGGCCGCCGAGGCCGAACCGTGGCCCTGGGCCCGGCCCGATCCGCCGCGCTACGATGGCGACCTGACGCTCCGACGCGGTGAGAAGGTCGTCTTCCTGTGGGACTCGCTCCCCGGAGAGGTCAACTGCAAGGCCCTGAAGCCCGGCCAAAGGCCCCGGGCCAACGTCGTGCCCCCCGGCGAGCTGCCGCCGCACCACTTCTGCGGCATTGAGGCCGAGAGGGGCGACCTCGCCAACTACCCGTACTGGCGGCCGTACGCCAAGCAGATCCGGGGCGTGCGGACGTGTCGCTACGCGGCCAACGGTCGGCACGTCTACCGCCCGGACCTGGCCCGAGCCGCCGCCACGGGGGCCTTCGAGCGCAGCACGTTCGCCCTCGCCGCCCGCCGGCGCGGGGGCCCGGCCCTTCGCGTCCGCCGGCCCGGGACGCTCGCCTCGCTGGTCTGCCGGATGCGCACGCCCCACGTCTACACAAGTGCTGTGGTGACAGCGACCTTCCACCGCGCCGCCGCCGGCGACGTCAGCCGCATCCGCCTGTCCGCCGACGGCCGCAGGTGGACGAGCGTCTGGGACGCCGCCGAGGCGGGAGCCGGCGTTGGGCGCATCGGCGCCACGGTGGAGCTTCACCGTCGCATCGTCGCCCGGCGGGACGTGTGGCTGCGGTTCGACTGCGGCACGGCGGGCGAGGCGGCGAGGGCGGGCCTGTCCGGCTTGGGCGTCCGGGCGGTCTTCCAGCACAACATGTTCGCCCGCCCGTACCTGCTGCCCGGGCGCAACCGCGTCACTGTCCACCCCGGCCCGTCCGACGGCCCCGACACCCCGCCGCCGGCGATCACCTGGGTCTGGCGGGAAGGCCGGGCGACCCGAAGGCACGTCCGGCGCCTCGCCGCCCTGCCGGCGACCTACGCCGTCGCCG
>CAZXOC010000122.1:0-20228 GCA_964642165.1 uncultured Planctomycetaceae bacterium
GGGGGGGGCGGCAGGGGGGCTCAAGCTTCCTGCGGATCGCCGATCCGCAATCGGCGAGGGCTTCAGCTCTCGCTGCCGGCGAAGCCGAGGTACTCGTCGAGCCAGGGGAGATCGCGGTCGCTCCGCTGCGATTCGCCCCTGGCGTTGACAACGGTCTTCCCGCGGGCCGGGGGATGCGCGAGTGCCCCTTGTGTCGGAATCACTCCACCTGCCGGAGGGGTCGGGAGAGGATCGGCACGTCGCAGAACGTCAGCGCCGCGATGCCGTTGGTCCCGACGAGCAGGTTCTCCTGGCTCCACCGCCTGCTGTCCAGATAGGTGATCCTCTTCGCGGAGGCGGCCCCCTTCAGCGTGAGCGTCAGGACGTTCCCGGAGACGGCTCCCGAGGCCACCGCGCCCGCCTTGCCGTCCAGGTAGAACTGGCTCGCCAGGGAGGGCTTCCAGACGACCTCCTGGTCGAACTCGAGGGCGATCCGGTCTCTCCTGTCGCCGCCGTAGTAGGCCGCCCTCAGATCGGCCGCCGTGATGGACCCGCCGAACACCTTCCCGTAGTGGTCCCGCTCCACCAGGGGGGCGATGAGGCGCGCGATCTGCGCGTAGCCTTCCGGCGGGTAGTGGGCCGGGCCCGGCGGCCGGATGCCCAGCGTGGACATGACGCTCAGGTTGCAGAAGTCGCGCGACAGCGTGCGCTGCACCTCCCGGAGCATGTTGTCGGACCCGTTGACGCCCATGCTGCACGATCTCGGCCAGATCTGGAAGACGTAGTAGTTCCGGATGTTGGGGTAGTCCTCTTTCCAGGCGGCGGCCATCTCCACGAAGTACTGCCGGTACGTCTCCCAGCCGAAGCGGCCGGTGGGGCCGTCCGCGCCCTGGTCGTTCTCGCCCTGGTGCCAGAGCACGCCGCGGATGCCGTGGGTCAGCCGGGCCTGCCGGATGCGCCACAACAGCCGGCCGTAGATCGTCCGCACGTCCTCGGGGTCCTTCGCGTTTCGCTGGTGCATGTCGATCCGCGTACCCCCGACAGCGCCGTTGATGATGAAGACCGGGATCTTGTGGTTCTCCACAAGGTGCTTGGCAAGCTCGATGCCCCAGTAGCCGATCTGGAGCTTCCCCCCGCGCTTGTCGTAGGACACCGCGTTGCCCCACAGTTTCCGCCGGGCCCCGCGCGGGTCGCGCGACATCGTGCCGTAGCTCCGCACCCAGTCGCTCGTGTAGGGGTGGACCGCCTTCCCGTAGTCGTTGGCCTCCGCGTTGGACTGCCCGTCGATGAGGTAGGCGTCGCCGCAGACGATGTTGCCGACCTTGTGCAGGACCTTCTCGCGCGTCCCGCGTCGCGTGCCGAACTCGACCCGGTACTTGACGAGCCCCGGCTTGAGCTTCGCGGACAATGCGTAGGCCTTGCCGCCGGACAGGTTGCGGGCCACCTCCTTGTACAGCTTGTCGCCGGAGTACACCCTCAGGAACACGGAATCCGCCGCCTCGGCCAGCGTTCCGTTGCAGTGGAGCGTTCCAAGATTCGCGTCGTCCCGCGCGTAGAACTGATGGTCCTGCGGCATCTCGTCCTTCGCGGGCTTGCGATGCACCCACTTGTCCGTGGCGGGCTCGGTCACCCGGATCGTGGCGGAGGCGGATGCGGGCGCCCCGCCGTTGCGGACCGCCAGCGTGACGGTCAGTGGGCCGCTGTTCAGCGCCCTCGTGAGCGTGAGTTTCCCCGGGGCGACTTTCTTGATGACGGCCATGCCCGAAACGTCCCACGCGTACTCCAGGGCGCCGACGCCCTTGGCCCGCAGCGCGTCGGCGTTGGCCACGGCGGGGCGGACCTCGATCGTCTCCCGCCCGTCCCATCTCGCCGGCGCCTTGAGCGTGACGACCGGTTCGGGGAGGGCTTCCCGGATCGTCACGGGGATGTCCCGCGTCCGGACGCCGTCCGGGTAGATCGCCTTCAGCCGGACGGTGAGCGAGGCATCCCCGGTGACCCGCCCGGCGTCGAGCGTGAAGGTGGTCCGGTCCACGGCCGCCAGCGTTTCCTTGCCGTCGCGTTTCAGGACCCAGTAGACCTTCTGCGCACCGCCGACCGTGGCGGTGAGCGCGGCGGTCTTGCCCTCCAGCACAGTCAGGCGGGCGGGAGAGACCGACAGTGTGCGGCCCGGCTGAACCAGCGGCCCCACGAGGGTCTGCAAGGGCTTCTGGTTCTGGTACTCCAGCTTGATCCAGTCGGCCGAGCGGGTCACGCCGGAGATGCGCACCTCGTCGATATCGCCTACGAAGTCGTAGCGGTTGTACCAGCCGCCGATCCACATTCTCGCCGGGCTCTCGATCGCCAACGTCGCGGCCCTGGACTTCGCCGTGCCGTCGAGGACTCCATTGACGTACACTCGCGACTCGCCCTTCCTGTACGTGTGGACCACGTGGGCCCATTGGTTCATTGGGATCGACGGGCTGCCGGAGACGTCGGCGTCCGAGAAGTAGCAGTCCATCCGTATGTGAGCCGGGCCGCGGTACCACATCTGCACTTTGCCCTGCCGATACTCCTTGCCCCAACTGAGGATCCTGGAATTGGGCTTCTCGGCCCGGAACCACGCTTGGGAGCTGTGCGGCGCCGAGCCGGTGGGGAATGTCGTGATGTCGTCCCCGCAGAAGATGCCCTTGCCCCCGGGGAAGTGCCTCGCCTCGCCGACCACACCTGCCGTCGGCGACGTGCCCTTATCGGACGAGCGGACCGTGCCCACCTCATCTCGCACCGGATCGCTCATGTGCCAGACGCCCAGGTAGCCGTTGGATCCGTTGAAGACCGCCTTGCCGTCGGACTCGCTCGCCGCGTCGCGGTTCCCCCAGCGCACCTTGATCTCCTGCCGCGCATTGCCCTGGATCGTGGGGATCCTCACCCAGATGCAGGCGGTCCCGTTGGCGACGTCCCACCGCTCGATCTGGTAGGGCAGGGCGGTGCCTGTGCTCGTGAAGAAGCGAATGTCCTGACCCTTGGGCCTCGCCTGGCTGAAATCGAAGAAGTCCCTATGCAGCCGGACCAGCAGGGGAAAGCCCTTCTCCGTCGCCGAGGCGGGGAGGTTCGCGCCCTCCGGCGTGGTGAGGATGTAGAGGGTACCGGAATGCCGCCACTCCGGGCGCGGTCCCGAGGCCGCTGAATCCGCAACGCCCGACGCCAGGAACAGGACCGCCCCCGGCACAACCGCTCGAAAGACATGTCTCATTCCGCCGCTCCCGGCACGAATCCAGGTCAGGGACGAACGGCGGCCCCGTCCGTGCCCGACGTCGGCCGCCGCGGCAACTCTATCACGGACCGCGGGACGAGCGGGTGCCTTTTCTGCTCGACGGGGAGTGCCTGGCCCGCTGCCGGCGGGGGGGAGGCGGGTGCCCGAACGCGCTCAGCTCTCGCTGCCGGCGAAGCCGAGGTACTCGTCGAGCCAGTCGTCGGTGCGGAGGACGCCCTTGCGCTGGCGCAGGGCGAGGCGTTCGGCCTTGCGCTGCGAGGCGTCGAAGAGCCGGCGCGTCAGCCGGGACGAGATCTCGCGCTCGGTGGACCCGAAGCGCTTGGCGAGCGTCTTGGTCACGTGCGGCGAGTAGCGGTGGACCAGCTCGTCCTCGAGGCAGACGATGGCGCCGGCGGTGCCGGGATCGCCCTGTCGCGCGGAGCGGCCGTAGAGCTGTCGGTCGATGCGTCCGGCCTCGTGGCGCTCGGTGGCGAGGACGCGCAGCCCGCCGCGGTCGGCGACGCCGCGCCCCAGCTTGATGTCCGTGCCGCGACCGGCCATGTTCGTCGCGACGGTGATGCGGCCGGGCTGGCCCGCGCCGGCGACGATCTGGGCCTCCTCGGCGTGGCGGACGGCGTTGAGGACGGCGTGCTCGAGTTCCTCGGCCTGGAGCAGGCGGCTGAGGCGCTCGCTGGCGCGGACGCTTCGCGTGCCGACGAGGATGGGTCGCCCCGTCTCGTGGATTCGCCGGATCTCGGCGACGATGGCCTTCCACTTGGCGTCCTGGGTGGCGTAGATGCGGTCGAGGGGGTGCTTGCGGATGCACGGGCGGTTGGTGGGGATGACCACGACGGGCAGGTGGTAGATCTGCCAGAACTCGCGCCACGCCTCGGCGGCGGTGCCGGTCATGCCGCTGAGCCGGTGGTAGAGGCGGAAGAACCGCTGGAAGCTGACGCGGGCGTAGGTGTCCTTGGGGGGGTTGACGTCGAGCTCCTCCTTGGCCTCGATGGCCTGGTGGAGCCCGTCGCGCCAGGTCCGGTCGGGCATGAGGCGCCCGGTGAACTCGTCGACGATGACGACCTTGCCGTCGTCGATGATGTACTGCTTCTCCAGGAGGAACATCTCGCGGGCGGTCAGGGCCTGGACGACCAGCTCCTCGCGCCGGCGCTTGCCCGCCCAGACGCCGCCGAGCGCGCCGGAGAGGTCGGCGAGCTTCCGCTTGCCCGCGTTGGTCAGGTCCACCTCGCGGTAGCGGCGGTTGACGCGGTAGTCGCGCCCGACGACGAACTGCCCGGCGATGTCGGCCGCCTGGATGAAGGCCTCCACCTGCTCGGCGTTCGGGGCGCTGCCGGAGATGATCAGCGGCGTGACGGCCTCGTCGATGAGCACCGAGTCCGCCTCGTCGACGATCGCGTAGTGCAGGCCGCGCATCACCATGCGGTCCGTGCCCGTCCCGGCGCCCATGGCGATCTTGGTCAGCAGCGCCATGGGCAGGCCCCGCAGCGCCCCGAGGGCCAGGCGGTCGCGGAGGAAGTCGGCGGTGACCTCCTTGTTGGTGCAGTAGGTGATGTCCGCGCGGTAGGCCCGCCGGCGGTCGGGCGGGGGCATCTTCTGCTCGACGTGGGCGACGTTCAGCCCGCAGAAGTTGTAGATTTGCCCCATCCACTCGGCGTCGCGCTTGGCGAGGTAGTCGTTGACGGTGATGACGTGGCACCCGCGCCCGCGCCAGCCGTTGATCGTCGCCGGGAGCGTCGCGGTGAGCGTCTTGCCCTCGCCGGTGGCCATCTCGGCGACGGAGCCGGCGTCCAGGGCCAGCGCCCCGGCGACCTGCACGGGGAAGTGCTTCTCGCCGATCTGGCGTGCGGCGACCTCGCGGACCATCGCGAACGCGCGGTAGAGCTGCTCGCGGGTCTCGCGCCCGCGGAGGAAGACCTCGCGGAAGCCGCCGGCGGCCTCCTTCAGGCGGGCGTCGGTGAGCTCGGCGTAGTGCTTCTCGTGGCGGAGGACCTCCTTGGCCATGCGGAGGAAGCGGGTGCGTCGCGGCGCGAGCTTGCCGACGATGCCCGCCGCGGCGTCCCACATGCCGTCGAGTCC
Source organism: uncultured Planctomycetaceae bacterium (assembly GCA_964642165.1). Classification (GTDB taxonomy): domain Bacteria; phylum Planctomycetota; class Phycisphaerae; order SM23-33; family SM23-33; genus CAYRVX01. The sequence continues at coordinate 5,303 of CAZXOC010000122.1, forward strand.
CTTGGGCAGCTCCTCGCTGCGGTGGCGGTGGGCGAGCATTCGCCAGGTTGTGGAGGGGATGTCCGACACGTCAGACGCGGAACCTCCGCTGGACGAGCTGAATCAGGGCGCGGTACCACTGGTAGACCAGCGGGCGCTCGGGCATGGCGATGCGGACCACGACGCGCTGCCCGCTGAGCAGCGGCACCTTGCCCTGCCAGGGGTTCTGGGGGTCGTCGGGGTCGTCGACCGGGTGGGGAACGATCTGGATCTCGAAGAACCGCTCGGCGGCCTTGACGCCCTTGGGGTCCTTCGGGTCGGTCTGGACCGACCCGCCGCCGGGGTAGCCCAGCGCGGCCGAGGGAAGCTGCTCCTTGCCCGCCTCGATGATGCGGACGATCGTGCCGGTCATCAGCGGGTCGGGGCGGCCCTTGATCCGCAGCTCCACCTCCCGCCAGCGGACCTTGCGGCGCAGGCGGACGGCCCCGAGGTACTGCCGCCCGACGCGCACCTCCGCCAGGCCGGAAATCGGCGGCAGCGGCGCTCGCCCCGTTTTCCGCAGGCGGACGTGGACGTCCACGAGCCGCCCGCCGGCTGAGCCCTCGCCGCCGGGCAGGGAAGCGGGCTGTGTCGCCGGGGCCGGGGTGGTCGACGGCCCGGCCCGCGGCGCGGCGCCGACGGCGCCCTGCCCGCGCGCGGGAGGGACCGGTCGCGTCGCCGGGGCCGCCGCGCCCTCGGCGCGCCGGTCGCCTTGGCCTTCCGACGGCTCGTCCGCCTCGATCCGCTCGACGAGGAAGTGGATGGGCTGGTCGGGGTGCTCCAGGGAGGCCAGCACGCCGGCGAGCCGCTGGTTCGCGTCGCGCGCGGCGTCGAAGTCCCGCCGCATGAGCTCGATGCGTGCGGCGGGGACGGACAGCACGTACTGCTCCTTCGGGCCCTCCAGGAGCAGGTCCACGATGTCCTGCCCGGCCGGGGCGCGAATGAAGACGTCGCGGCTGGCGACCAGGCCGATCTGGTCCCCTCGGCGGAGATAGCCGCCGACGGCGCGGTCGACGTGCGGCGAGATCCACTGCCCGGCGAAGCCCGCGTGGATGCGGAGGCGTTTCTCGCGCTGGCGGAGGTCCTCGATGCGCTCGTCGAGGGCGGCGAGCTGTTCGGTGATGATCTGTACGGCCGTCTGGTCCTGCGTCCTGGCCTGCCGTCGCTGGGCGACGAGGCGCTGCCGCTGGGCGAGAAACTGCCCGAGCTGTGCGGGGAGGTCGGGATTCTCGGCGGAGACGAGGGGTTCGCCGTCGGGGCGCACCATTCGGCAGGACGGCAGCGCGGCGGTGACGAAGCCGTCCGTGGCGGCGTGGACCACTTCCAGTCGGGTCGGCTCGACGACGCCCTCGAGCCGGAAGCGGTCGGGCGCGGGGTACAGGGCGATGGTCCCGGCGATCAGCCCGAGCGTCAGGACGGTCGTGCCGATCGCGCGGAAGCGCACGCGGGCGAGCTCGCCGCTGGTGGCCAGGTAGTGGACGAACTTGCCCAGCGGCACGAGCACCCACGCCACGAACGCCAGCGCCCCCAGCAGCGCACCGAGCATGAACAGCTTGTCGGCCACGAACAGCAGGATCCGCACGCAGATGAACACGCGGTAGCAGGTCGAGGCGATGCCGTAGAAGACGAACCACGCCTTCTCGCCGCCGGTGTGGGCGGGGTTGCGCGCCTGGCGGACGTTCCAGACGTACTTCTTGACCAGGTAGTAGATGAACTGCTTGGAGCGCTGGGAGAGGTTGGGGATCTCGAGCAGGTCGGAGAGGATGTAGTAGCCGTCGTAGCGGAGCAGGGGGTTGGCGTTGAACAGGAGGGTCGAGACGCTGGCGACGAACATGGCGTTGTAGCAGATCGTTCGCAGCGTGCCGGCGCGGACGTTCGCCCAGACGATGGCGCAGACGGCCGCCAGGGCCAGCTCGATGATCATCCCGCCGCAGGAGACGAGGATCCGCTGTCGCCGGGACCGGAAGGCCCACGCGCTGGAGGCGTCCACGTAGGGCAGGGGCGTGAAGACGAGGAACATCACGCCCATCGTGTGGACCTCGCCGCCGGTGCCCGTCCGGCGCCCGAAGGTCTTGCACATGTACCCGTGGCCGAACTCGTGGACGACCTTGATCAGGATGAAGCTCAGGTACAGCAGCGGGAGGTTCTCGAGGTCCAGGACCTTGTCGGCGCGGTTGTACAGGTCCGACCAGTTCCCGATGACGAAGTACAGCCCCGTGCCGATCAGCCCCATCCACAGCGCGAAGCCGACCCACGAGAACAGCCACGAGATCATCGAGACCGTCGCGTTGAGGAAGTGGTCCGGGTCGATCAGCGGGATCCGGATGAACAGCAGGTTCATCAGGTAGCCCTTGACCTCGCGGCGGACGCGTTTCTGGTGGCGTTTGAAGAGCCCCTCGGCGTCGGGGGGCAGGTCGGCGTGAAGCAGGTTGGACGTGTAGAGCTGCCCGAGCAGTTGGATGGCCTCGCCCTGGGTGGGGGCGCTGTCGCCGAGCTGGTCCGAGCAGACGCGCCAGACCTGGGCGACGGTCCGGCGGCTGTCCAGCAGCGCCACGAACTGGTACGCCGCCTCGTTCAGGCGGAAGAACTGGTTGCTCGCCGGGTCCTGGAGCACGTGCCACATCCGCCCGCGGTAGTACTGGCGGTGGACCTGGACGATGGATCGCAGGTGCGGGCGCAGCTCCGCGACGCGGTACCACGACTCGCTGAATGTGGGGCGGTCAACCGGCACGGGGCGCGCTCCCTGCGCGGGGCCAAGCGGGGGCTATATCCACAGCTTCATCCGGATCCAGTTGATGAACCGGCGGGTGAAGATGTACCCGTAGCTCCGCCGGTCGATGTTGATCTTGCCGACGCCTTCCATGCCCGGGCGGAAGATGCTCGGCATGCGCAGCAGCCGCACCCGGACCTTGAAGACGTTCGTCTGCTCGATCACCTCGGCGACGGGGTTGATGCGCTCGACCTCGAAGGGGATGTGCTCGTCCGGTCGGGCGGTCGTGGCGATCTCGCCGGCGAGGGGGAGGCCCTCGCGGTCGGCGCGGGCCTTGGCCGTCTGCACGTCGGCGATCAGGTCCTCGGGCACGCTCAGCTCGGCGCGAAGCTCCGTCAGCTCGGCGACCTCGAATAGCCCGTCCCCGGTCTTGACCGGCGCGCCGAGCTGCCGGCGAAGGTCGCCCGAGACCACGTACCCGTCGATCGGCGCCACCAGCGCCGACTGGGCGATCCGCCGCTCCAACTGCCGGATGCGCCACAGGACCTCGTCCGCCTGGGCCTGGGCGATCTGGGCGTCGGACCGTTTGTCCTCGCGCATGGCGGCCGCCACCTGCTTCAGGTAGCCGTGGCGTTGGGCCTCGGAGGCCTTCAGCTCCAGGCGAAGCTCCACCGTCTCCAGCGTGCCGAGGACGGTCGGCCCGGGGGCGATCTGCCCGGGGTACGCCGCCACGAGCAGCATCCGGTTCAGCTCCACCAGCCGCTCGCCTCGGAGCCGGCCGTTCTCCAGGCCGTCCAGCAGGTCCTTCTGGCGGTCGGTCTGCTGGAAGTCCGGCCAGACGTCGCGGTCGTGGAAGTCCGGCTTGGCGAGGACGTCGTTCAGCGCGCGCAGGACGGCGTGGCGGGTGGGCTTGTCCGGGTCGGCCGGGGCCTCCGCCGCGGCGGCCGTGATGTGTTGGCGCGCCTCGGCGCTCAGCATCCCCCAGACCCGCCCGCCGACGGAGGCCTGCCGGGCCTGTCCCTGCGCGTGGAGCTCGCGGAGGAACTCCGGCCAGTCGAGGATGCTGTCGGCCTCCAGCCGCCAGGAGGGCTCCTCGGCGTGGGTGCCGATCACCTGGTCCCCGGGTCGGACGTAGACGTGCTTGAGGTAGCCCTCGAAGGGGGCGGGGACGACCTTCTGGATGGTCGCTTCGAGGACGAACGGCGCCTCGGCGCGGAACTGGCCCTTGATGAAGACGAGGAAGATGATGGCGGCGCAGACGCCGAGGGCGGCCAGCTTGATCCACGTGTGCTTGGGCCCCAGCAGGACGCCGAGGCCCTTGCGGACCGTCGCCGCGGCGCGGGCACCGAACCAGCGGTCGTGCTCGTGGAGGTTCACCAGCCGGGGGGTGACCAGGTCGCAGACCAGGCGCAGGCCCTCGACCTCGTCGAAGGCGAACGGGTCGTCCTGGGACCGCTCGAGGGTCAGCACCGCCGCCACCTCGTCGGCGCGGCGAAGGGGCACGCTCAGGACGGCGGACGGGCCGTGCCTCTTGGACAGCTCGCCCGCGGCGCGGTTGACGAAGGTGGCCTGCTCCGAGGAGGGATGCAGCACCTCGACGTCCTGGTCGAGCGCCTCCTCCATGGCGGACTCGATGTCCTGGACGAGCTTCATCTTGCGGCTGAACTTCTCCGTGTGGCTCATGCCCTTGAGATGGACGTAGCGTCCCTTGAGGAAGCCGAGGGACGCGCGCTCGCAGTCCCAGCGGGCGGCGGCCTCGTTGCAGAAGGCCATCGCCGCGCCGGTGAAGCGGTCCTGGTCGTTGACGGCGGCGGTGGTTTCCATGGCCGTGCGGAGGCGCATCAGGTCGCCCTGGCGCTGCTGGAGCGTCAGGCGCATCTCGTAGAGGCTCAGCAGGCTGACGGTCAGCTCCAGGCGCTGCTGCGCCGCGGCGAGGGTGTCGCGGTCCTGGGTGGCCACCACGAACGTCGCCAGGCCCAGCACGCCGCTGCCGCCGCGGAGGGGCAGCAGGACCAGGTGCTTGCCGGCGGGCTGACCGTACAGGTCGTCCGGGCCGTGCAGCGGGCGGACGGCCGTCTTGCCGCCTGTGACCGCCTGGGGGGCGGACTCGGCCGACTGGGCCAGCCAGACCGGCGCCGTGGAGCCCGGCGCGGGCGGGGGATAGACGGCGAGGATCTCGGTGCTCCGGTCGGGGTTGACGCGGAGGATCGCGCCGCCTTCGGCGGCCGCCAGGTGGCACTGCACCGCCAGCAGGTTGACCAGGAACTGCTCCGGCGGGCCGTCGAAGCGGCTGAGCCGCTCGACCATCTCGACCATGGTGGGCCGTTCCCGATCGGCCGGCTGCTCGGAAACTCGCGCTGCGTCGATAGGCATGGGGTGCTAGCTCGATCTCGCGCGGTCAGCGCTTGGGGCGCATCGCGGTGCGGACGGCAGGGAAGCTGACGTAGACGTGCTCGCCGGCGGGGCGCTGGGCGCGGTTGGCCACCTCGACGCGCACCGTCAAGGTCCCGCTGCCGGCGTCGGCCACCGTGGCGATGTGAATGATGTCGCCCGGCACCGGCGCCGGGCGGGCGGTGCCGTCGCCCTCGAACTCCACCTCCGCGTTGGCCTTGCCTCGCTTCAGGCGCCGGGCGTCGGCCAGCGGGACCGCCACGTCGATCCACAGCGGGTCGATCTTCACCACCTGGAGGATCTTCTCCAGCGCGTCGGCCGACTCGCCCGGCTCGACCAGCACGCGCTCCACCTTGCCGTCGATGGGGCTCAGCAGCCGCATCCGATCGACCTGGACCTTCGCCTCCCGGTACTTCCGCTGCGCCTGCTTGTGCTCGAACTGCGACAGCTCCAGCGACAGCTCGGAAATCGTCACGTCGAGCTTGGCGTGCTGGACCTCCATCTCCGTCGCGGCCCCGCGACGCAGGGCCCACTCCGTCTTCAGCAGGTCCACCTTCCGCTGGGCCAGTTGGGCCTCCGCCGCCTTGACGCGGGTCGTGTCCTCGGCCTGGGCCTTGAGCTGCTCCAGTTGGATCCGCTCCGCCTCGTCGTCCAGGCGGATCAGCTCCTGGCCGGCCTTGACGGCCTCGCCCTCCTTGACGAGCACCTTGGCCACCCGCCCCGGGCGCACGAACGACAGGACCGCGTCCTTGCTCGGACGTGTGATCGCCTCGATTCGCTGCTGCGCCCACGACGGGCAAGCCGACAGCATAATGGCAAGCGCCAAGCTCACCATGGGTTTCATGAGCGTCCTCCCGGTGACCTTGTCTCGACCCGGCCGGGGATCGTCCTTCGGAAAAGCCAACCCACTACCAGTATCGCCGAATTCAGGAGGGGACACAAGCAAAAACACCAACAGGGACATATGACGCGAGGAGGCGTGGAGAGCGGCCCCGGAAACGTCGCCCGCCGCGGCCGGCGAATCCCCTTGACGAGCTCTCTCGCTTCGGGGCATACTCTGGCGCACGTTGCGCTCCTTCCGGGAAGGGCACGGGCCATGGTGCTCACCAGACACCTCTCGCCGGAGGGCCTGTCGGCCCTGGTGGATGCCTCTGCGGCGATCAACTCCGCCCGGGGACTGGATGACACCTTCGGGGCGATCGCGGGGGCGGCCGCCTCCGTCATGCGCGCCGAGGCCGCCAGCGTCATCGTGCTCGACACCGCCCGCGACAAGCAGGTGTTCCGTGCGGCCGTGGGCGACCGCTCCGATCAGCTCATCGGCGTGACGTTCGACCGTTCGGCCGGGATCTCCGGCAAGGTGCTCACCAGCGGCGAGGCCGAGATCGTCAACGACGTCACCAAGGAGAAGGCCCACTACGCGGAGATCGACGAGCTGGTGGCCTTCCACACCCGCAGCGTGATTGCGGCCCCGCTGGTCAACAAGGGGCGGGCGCTGGGCGTCGTGGAGGTGCTCAACCCCGTCCAGGCGGACCAGTTCGGCGAGCAGGACCTCGCGTTGTGCAAGGTCTTCGCCAACCTGGCGGCCATCGCCCTGGCCAACGCCCAGCTCTACGACCGGATTCAGCGGGAGAACAGCCAACTGAAGGAGACGTACCAGATGCCCGGGGAGGTCGTGGGCATCTCCCTGGCGATGGAGCACGTCAAGGGCCTCGTCGCCCGGGTGGCGCGGTCGTCGGCGACCGTCCTGCTGCTGGGCGAGACGGGCACGGGCAAGGAGCTGGCCGCCCGGATGATCCACAGCCAGTCCGACCGGACGGACAAGGCGTTCGTGGCCATCAACTGCGCCGCCCTCCCGGAGACGCTGCTGGAGAGCGAGCTGTTCGGCCACGAGGCCGGGGCCTTTACCGGCGCGGTCGAGCAGAAGGTCGGACGCTTCGAGCTGGCCGAAGGCGGCACGCTGTTCCTCGACGAGATCGCCGAAGTCACCCCGAGCATCCAGGCGAAGCTGCTTCGCGTCCTCCAGGAGAAGGAGATCGTCCGGATCGGCGGCACGCAGACCATCGGCTGTGATGTGCGGATCATCGCGGCGACCAACCGCGTGCTGGCCGAGGAGATGACCCACCATCGGTTCCGGGAGGACCTCTACTACCGGCTGAACGTCTTCCCGATCGAGATCCCCCCCCTGCGCGACCGGCGAGAAGACATCCCGCTGTTGGTGGATCACTTTGTCCGGCACGTGGCCTCGGAGATGAAGATGCCGGTGCCCATCGTCTCGCCCGAGGCGATGTCCGCCCTGTGCCAGTACGATTACCCGGGGAACATACGGGAGTTGCAGAACATCCTGGAGCGGGCGTCCCTGCTGTGCTGCCGGATGGACGGGGCCTGGCCGCAGCCCGAGCCGATCGCCCCCGAGCACCTGCCGCGCGAGCTGACCGGCGGGATCCAGCCGCCGGTGGAGGGCGGATCGGCGCTGGCCGCCTCCGAGAAGGGCATGATCGTCAAGGCCCTGCGGGAGAACGACTGGAACCAGACCCGGGCGGCCAAGGCCCTGGGCATCACCCGCGACAACATCCGCTACCGCATCCGGAAGTACCACATCGAGATCCCCAAGGACTGACCCGCCGCGCGGCGTCCCTCGCCCCCGCCCGTGCCGCGCTCCCGGCGGTCCCGTCTGACGAGCTAACCCTCCGTGCCCCACTCCCTTGCCGCGGCGCGCTCCCCGCGCCGCCGTCCCGGCCCAAACCGCGCAAGGGTTTTGCCTCCATCCCCCGCGAATCCTAGGTTTCCCTTGGGTATCGCTGGACAGGCCGTTTGGAGGGCCGAGTCCGTCCAGTTCACTTCCACGCGTCTCCGAGACGCCCCGGCGGTCATTGCGCCGCCATCTGTTCTCTAACTGACTTACTGAAAGAATCTTGCGTTTTGGGGGTGCGACGATCGGGTCGCTGACTGAGGAGCTTCGCCGTGTGTATGGAGGATTCGTACGAGCCCCGGGTTGAGCCGCTGGAGCCTCGGTTCCTTCTGGACGCCTCGCCCGTGCTGGAGGAGTTGTTCGCCTCCGCCGTCGTTGTCGACGTCGTCGCCGACGGCACGGTGTCCACCAACGGAACTCTCGCCTCTGCCGGAGACCAGACGATGTACTGCTTCACGTCCAAGGCGCGAGGCAGAATGCGCATCGACATGGGCGCCGCCGCCGGGGGGGTGGACCCCTACCTCGAGCTGTACAACAACAACCGTCGGCTGATCGCCCGGAACAACAACGCCGAGCGCGACACCCTGGACAGCCGGCTGCGACGCTACATGCGCTCCGGCAAGACGTTCTACCTGCTCGCCGCCAACCGCGGAGAAACCGCCGGGGACTTCCAGGTCAGCTTCGCCAGCGACCCGGCGGACGACTGCGGCAACTCGCCACAGGAGGCCCGCTTCCTGCGTCTCCGTCCGGGCGGGGCCGGCTACGTCCGCGGCGTGGTCAACTACGCCGGGGACGAGGACTTCCGCGAGTTCGTCGCCGCCAAGACCGGGCGGATGACCTTTCGCCTGGGACCCTACGACCCGGCAAGCCCGTTGTCCGGCACGCTGTCGATCCTGGACGACCAGGGGGGCGTGGTCGCCTCCGGGCAGGCCGGAGAGGACGGCCGCCTGACGCTCGACGCCGACATCGTCCAGGGCGGGCGCTATCACATGCAGATCGCCGGCGCGGACGAGACGCGCGGCAGGTACTCGGTTCACATCGCCCCGACGCTCGCGCAGGAGTTCGTGGACGCCGAGCAGGTGGCCGTTCCCTCCGCGGGCTCGACGACGGTCAACGGGTCGCTCTCCACCGGCGGGTCGGAGGCCTACCGGTTCACGGCCACCGCCGCCGGGACCTTCTGCGTGACGATGACGACCGACGCGGACAGCGGGCTGGACTGCTTCCTGGAGGTGTACAATGCCCAGGGCCAGCGCATCCGGCGCAGCGTCAACACCTCTGGAAGCACGGAGAGCCAGATCCGCCTCCGCGTGCGCGCCGGCCAGACCCTCTACGTCCGGGCCTCCGGCGCCCGCGAGACCGCCGGCGACTACGAGCTCACCCTCGAAAGCCGCCCTCGGGACGATATGGGCAACGACATCGACCACGCCGGGCTGCTGCGGCTGTGGACCGGCGGCTCCGGGCGCACCGTCCGCACGATCAACTACGGCGACGACGTGGACGTCCTGAAGGTCGTCGCCACGCGCACCGGCGAGATGACCGTCGAGATGACGCCGTACGACGACGGCAGCGGCCTGAGCGGGGCGCTCTGGGCCGCCGACGCCCAGGGCCAGGAGCTCGCCCGGGACGACCAGGGCGGCGCGACCGTCACGGTCACGCTCGACGTCGTCGCGGGCCAGACCTACTACCTCGGCGCGGCGAGCCTGAGCCAGACGATGGGTCGATACATCCTGGCCGTCGGGATCACGCCGGAGGTCATCCCGGACCCGACGCCGGATCCCGATCCCACGCCGGATCCCCCCGACGGTCCGTCTCCGGGCGCGGCCATCACCGGCGAGGTGATCTCCGAGGGCGGCGTGGATCGCCTGGTGATCGCGGGCACGGACGGCAGCGACGCGATCACGCTGTCCTACGCCGGCATGGCCACCACGCTGACCAGCTCGTCCGGCACGCAGAACTTCCTCGGGCAGTTCAGCAGCATCTGGATCTACGGCTTCGGCGGCGACGACGTCGTCCGCACGGACTACTCCATCACCGCCCTGTCGGTGATCTATGCCGGCGACGGCGACGACACGGTCTACGAGAACGGCCAGGGCGCCTCGTCCGTCTTCGGCGGGCTCGGCAACGACCTGCTGGTCACCATCGGCGGCGGCAACGACGTGGTCCGCGGCCAGGACGGCCTCGACAGCTTCTGGGTGGACACCGCCGACGCGCTCCAGGACGCCAGCTCGGCTGAGCAGAACGCCAAGAGCGTCCACCGCGTGGCCGAGTTCTACCAGCCGTACACGTCGAACCCCGCGTCGGCGGACTACGTCTCGAGCGAGGTCGCGGGGCAGAACTTCCGCGACCCGGCGCTCAACACCTACGGGCGGACGTGGGCGAACTTCGCCGGCAGGCCGCTCTTCGCCGACGGGCCGGAGTACACCGACGTTCGCCAGGGCTCGGTGGGCGACTGCTACTACCTGGCGGCGTTGGCGAGCATGGCCGACACCGACCCGAACGTCATCCGCCAGATGGTCACCGCCCTCGGCGACGGGACCTTCGCCGTGCGGTTCTTCCGCAACGGCCAGGAGCACTATCTCCGCCTCGACGCCGATCTGCCGGTCTACTCCGGCACGAACCTCACCTACGCCAAGCTCAGCCCCGATGGCGAGATCTGGGTGCCCCTGGTCGAGAAGGCATACTGCCATTTCCGCTACGGGCAGAACTCCTACGACTCCATCAGCGGCGGCTGGATGAGCACCGTCTACCGCGAGGTCACCAACCAGACCACCACCACGCGCTGGTCGGGCGGCTCGGCGGCGGACCTGGCGAACTTCATCGCCGCCGCCCTCCGCGACGGCCACGCCACCACCACCGGTAGCTACAGCAGCGCCTCCTCGCCGATCGTCGGCTCGCACGCCTACATGATCCAGTCGATCGAGGGCTCGGGCGCCGACGCCATGGTCACCGTCTACAACCCCTGGGGGTACGACGGGAGGACCTACGACGGCGACTACAGCGACGGGCTGCTGACGCTCAACATGACGCAGTTCCAGAACAGCTTCTCGGCCGTCGTCGTCAGCTCCGCCTGATCCGTCCGCGGCGGCGGACAACGGTCTTTTTGTGCCGGCCGGTCCCGGGAGTCGTGGGTGCGGGGCCGGCCGCGTCTCCATCCGCCGCGGCTGCCCGGGCGCGGGCTCAACCGGACCGGCGCGTCATTCCGCGGGCCCGGCCCCGCCGCACCGGGCAACCTCGTCCAGGGCCCCGTCCATCGCGTCGGCTCGGCGGGACCAGCCGAAGCGCCGCTGCGCCGCGTCGGCCAGGGGCTTGGCGCCGTGCCACAGCCCCGGCGGCGCCACCCGCCCGGCCAGGGCCGCCAGGCGACGCGCCAGGCCCGCCGGCGTGCCGTCGTAGAGGAAGGCCTCGGGCGACTCGGCCCCGATCTCGGCGAGGATCTCCGGGTAGGCCAGCCGCTCCGGCAGGACGGGCAGTGCCCCGGCGGCGATGGCCTCGACGGCGCTGATGCCGAAGAACTCGTGCTCGGCCGTCGAGACGAACACGTCGGCCTCGCCGAGCGCCGCGGCGTAGGCGTCCCGGCCGGGCGCGTAGCCCCAGCGGTCGATCCGGTCCGCCAGGCGCCGCCGCGCCTCGGCGAAGACGCCCGGCACGTCGCGGAACTGCTGGCCCAGGACGCTGAGGCGGAAGTCCGCGCCTTGGCGGTCGAGGCGTTCGACGGCCTCGAAGAACGTCTCGGGCCCCTTGTCGTACTCCCACCGGGCGGCCCAGAGGATGCGAAGCGGCCCGGGCCGGCGGGCCGGGCGCCGCGGAAAGGCATCGATCCCCGGCGGGTGGACGGCGCTGCTCGCCTCGATCCGGTCGACGGCGTCGAGCGGCTGATGGTCGGGCATCCGCCGCAGGAGCTGCCGGACGGCCCCGAGGAAGGCTCGCCGGTGGAAGTGGGAGTTGAACCACACGGCCTCGGCCGCCAGGGCCGTCGTCAGGTTCGTGAAGGCGAAGTGCCGGTCGCGCGGCTCGTCCCGCCGGACGGGATAGGTCAACTGGTTCTCGTGGAAGTACGCCACGGCCGGCAGGGACCGCGCCGCCGCGCCCGCCAGCCCCCGGAAGCCCGCCAGGTCCAGCATGTCCGAGCAGAGGATCACGTCCCAGCCTTCGCCGCGGCGGGCGCGCCGGGCCGCCTCCTCGCCCAGCGTGATCGGGCCGTGCCGCATCCGCCACTTCCAGTTGTGCGGCGCCAGCGACAGGACCGTCCATTCGTGCCGGCTCCGGCTCGACCAGCCGTCGAGGAAGGCCTGGTGGCTGCCGCCGTAGTACGGTTCCAGTGCGAGCACCTTCATGCGTCTTCTGCCCCGCGCCATCCGGCGCGTATCCTACCCGCCGCCGTCGGCGGCAGACAGGGCGGACCCGCGGGTGCCCGCGGGGCGTTGGCCGGCCCGGCGCCGATCGGCGCGAAGGAAACCCCGCCGCAACGGACATGTACATCGGGAAGGCGCTTGCGGCCGGGCAGCGGTTTTTCCGTTTTCCGGGAACCTTCCTGCGCGCCGGAGTCAAATAGGAGTAGAGACCAAGTGAAGTCCGGTTCGGGTCTTGCACAGGCGTGTAGGGGCACGTGCGACACACGGCGATAGCCCTGCTCGGGACGGTTTTGGCTTGGTCGGGCGCTCTGCCTGCGGGTGAGCTGGCCGACCGGGAGGCCGTGATCCGCGCGCTGCAGCAGCGCAGCCGCCTGCTGGAGGACGTCCACTTCCGCATCCCCATCGCCGTCTACCGGAACTACGTGCGCTCGCAGCTCGGCGCGCCCGAGCCCGCGCACCCCGCGCCGGTGGCGTGGGTCGCCGAGGGCGCCCGCTACCGGCTGACGCTCGATGCCAACGACACGCCCGTGCTGGCCGCGACATTGCGGCTGCGCGTCTTCCAGCCGCGGCAGGCGCGCAACGTCCGCGCGTTGACGGCCGGGCTCGCCTGGCAGCAGATCACCGTCAACGGCCGACCGGCGCGACCCGCCGTTCGGAAGGGCTGGCTGTGCTTCACGCCCGGCGCGGCCGGGCCGTGCGTCGTTGCCGCCCGCGTGCCGCTGAAGCGCGGCGACGCGTACGGCCACCGGCTCGCCCTCGACATCATCCGGACCCTCCGCACGTCGCTGCGGTTCGATGCGCCCACGAATTGGGACGTGACGCTCCGCGGGGCGCCGATGCGCCTCCGCGGGGAGAAGGGCAAGGGCACGCACGGCGAGCTGGCCGTCCCGCCGCGGACGAAGCTCGAGGTCGCCTACGCCCGCCCGGTGGCGCTGCCGCCGCGCCCGGCGAGGTACCAGCTCGACGGCGAGGTGGCGTGGAACCTCGACGCCGGGCGCCAGCAGGTCGCCGCGCGCATCGGCGCGCGGATCCTGGGCGGCAAAACGGACCGCCTGGTCCTTCGCCTGCCCGCGGCCGCCGCACGTGTCTCCGTCACCGGCCCCGACGTTCGCGAGGCCCAGCCCGCGCCCGGCGCCGTGGCGGTCTTCCTGCGCGGCCGAATCGCCGGGCGCACGCGCCTGGACGTCAGCTACGAGCTGCCGCTCGGTGCCGGCGGCGTTCAGCGCTTCGCCCGCCCGGAGATCGCCGACGCCCACTGGGCCGGCGGGACGTTCGTCGTCACCAACACCGCCGGCGGCAGCGAGGTGGTGGCCCATTCCACCAGCGGGCTGCGCGAGATGCACCCCGGCGACCTGCCCGCGGCGGCGCGGGCGATCCTGTCCGGCAAGCCGGTGCTGGCCTACGCGATCACCTCGCGCCGCTTCGAGGCCGCCGTCGACGTGATCAACCTCGGCGAGTTCGCCCTGCGGGAGTCGATCGCCGACCTGGCGCACTACCAGGTGCTCTTCCGCCCGGACGGTTCGGCGCTGTGCAAGGTGGACTACGAGATCCGCAACCGCACGCGCCAGTTCCTGCGGCTGGACCTGCCGCCCGGCGCGCGCGTGCTGCTGGCGCGGGTGAACGACAAGCCGCGCCCCGTCACGCCCGTCGCCGGGCACGCCGACGCCTGCCTCCTGCCCCTGGTCCGCTCGAAGGCGTCGCTCAAGGGGCTGGTGAGCTTCCCCGTGCAGGTGCTGGTGCTCTACCGCGGCGGCGGACTCCTGCGCGAAGGCGAGGTCCCCGTGCCGCTGCCGCGGATCGACCTGCCCATCGCCTACGGCTGGTGCGAGCTCTACGTGCCCGAGGCCCTGGACGTCCGCGCCTGGGCCGGGCCGCTGCGCCGCGTGGACCGCTATTCGAGCGAGACGGCCGTGGTGAGCCTGACCTACGGCCGCGCTGAACTGGCCGAAGGCTACCAGCTCAAGGACCGCCCGACCGTCCGGGCCGCCCCGGCGGCGCCTCCCAAGGAGAAGCCCGAAGCGAAGGGCGAGCCCGACGCGAAGCCCGAGCCTGCCCTGGAGAAGCCGCCGCCGGCGGCGCCCACCACGCAGCCGGCCCAGCCGACGCCGCGGGGCGAGAAGCTCGGCGGCGAGCAAGTGCTCCTGGCCCGCAACTACTATCGCGCCGGGAAGGACTTCTACGACCGCGGGCAGTACGACAAGGCCGGCGAGTCCCTCCAGAAGGTCCTGACGCTGTTCCCCAAGAGCCCCGATTCGCCCAACGCGCGGCGCCTGCTGGCCAACATCCGCATGGTGCAGGGCGACCTCGCCGCGGCCAGTCGCCAGGAGAAGGCCCTCGGCCACCAGGTCAAGCGGGAGATCTCCGGCCTGAACGTCGCGCTGGTCGAGCAGCAGCAGGAGCGCCTCGAGCAGGCCCGGGAGGCCCTCCGCGCCGGGCGCGCGGGGGAGGCCCAGGTGCAGTACGAGGCCGCCCAGTCGCTCGGCGAGCAGCTCGTCCGCCAGGGCGCCGACGCCCGGAAGCAGACGGTCCTGCTGCGCGAGACGACCGAGCAGCTCGGCAAGCTCCAGCAGCGCCAGCGGGACCAGGCCGTCCGGCTCCGGGAGCGCTACAAGGCCCTGAAGGACAAGGGCAGCTACGGCGAGGCCCTGGTCGTGGGGCAGACACTCCAGCGGGTCGCGCCCGGCGAGAAACAGGTCGAGCTGCGCAAGGAGCTGGAGGCCCTGGCCGTCAAGACGGCGCAGCGGCGCTTCGGTCCCTCGCACCGCG
>CAZXOC010000123.1:0-19868 GCA_964642165.1 uncultured Planctomycetaceae bacterium
TTGCGCCGACGGACGCCGCCTTCGCCAAGCTGCCCAAGGGCACGCTGGAGTCGCTACTGAAGCCCGAGAACAAGCAGAAGCTGGCAAGCATTCTGACGCTGCACGTCGTGCCAGGACGACTGGCTGCCGCTGACGTCTCCGGCAAAACGCACGCCACCACTGTGCAAGGCACAGACCTCCTGTTCGCCACCACCTCCGAAGGCGTGAAGGTCGACCTCGCCAGTGTCGTGAAGGCGGATGTTCTCGCCACCAACGGCCTGATCCACGTGATCGATCGGGTATTGCTGCCGAAGGATGTCGTCGAGACCGCCGCCGTGGCCGGGCAGTTCAAGACCCTTCTGGCCGCAGCAAAGGCCGCAGGTCTGGTGGAGGCACTTAAGGCACCGGATGCCACGCTGACCGTTTTCGCGCCTACGGATGAGGCGTTCTCGGCCTTGCCGCCCGGTACGGTCGAGGACCTGCTCCGATCGCCCAACCGCCAGCGCCTTGCCGCCATCCTCAAGCACCACGTGCTGCCCCGGCGACTTGTGCTAACAAGCCAGTCCCTTACCACGTTGCAGGGAGATAGCGTTCAGGTCCGCGCCGCGGGACCTGCCAGGGTTGAGGAGGCAAAGGTACTGCTGGCGGACATCAAGGCCACCAACGGCGTGATCCATGTGATCGACCAGGTTTTGCTGCCGGACCTGCCCGAACCGACGCCGGCCCGCAAGGCTATGAGCGTCATTGAGTTGGCTATCGAGCGCGGTGTGCCGCTGTTCAACTCGCACAAGGTTGAGGCCTGCGCCGCGGTCTATGAGGTAACGGCGCAGTCGCTTCTGACCGGCCATGCCGACGCCCTCGATGAGACGGCCCGGGAACGCCTGCGTAAGGCCCTGGCCGCCGTCCGCAAGGACCACAGCCCGAGGAAGAAGGCCTGGGTATTGCGCTACGCTCTGGATGACGTTTACAGATCGCTGCGAAAGCGAAAGAGCGACGGTCGCTAGGCCGGTCGGTGGCCTCAGGCCCCCACGTCCACGCCGCATCGCACACCCCGTCCGATCCCCATATGAACGGCGGGATCACCCGCTGATCCGGTCGTGAGCTGGTAGCAAATGGCGCCCGCGCCACTCCTGCACGCTGATCGCAAGTCCAACATTCACAAGGGCCCGACATTCTGAGCCGCCTCCCGCAGAATGCAAGAGCACGCTCTCTCACGCCCGGACCGCCTCCCTCTGGAATGTCGCGCTGGTCATAACCCCCGGGTCGCAGTTTCCAACCACCCGGCCGGGTTATGACCGGTAGAGGCATTTTCGTGTCTCTGTTTCGGTTTCGAAGAGGGTGAGCACCGCTCTACCTTGCCGCGGGGCCCGGCGGTCGGGATAATGGGCAGGCGTACGAGCGAAGGGGCGGCCGGATGGAGAACGAGAGATGCGCCGAGACAGTGACACCAGGCGGGAATTCCTTCGTGCCGTGGGCCTCGGCGCTGCGGCGACGGCGACGCAAGGCCTGTGGGCCGGCAAAGCCCAGGGCGCGGCGGCCGACCGAAGGGCTGCACGTGGACGCCGCAAGCCCAACATCCTGCTGATCATCGCCGACGACCAGACCTGGCGGGACAACGGCTGCTACGGCCACAGCGACGTCAAGACGCCGAACATCGATGCGCTCGCCGCCGGGGGCATGCGCTTCACGCGGGCCTTCACCGCCACGGCCATGTGCGCCCCGACGCGCCAGCAGCTCTACACCGGCCTCTTCCCCGTCCGCAACGGCGCGTATCCCAACCACAGCAAGGTCTACCCCGGCACGAAGAGCATCGTGCATCACCTCAAGGCGCTAGGCTACCGCGTGGGGCTTCTCGGCAAGAAGCACTTCGGCCCGCCGGAGTCGTTCCCGTTCGAGTCCGTCGCCAAGAAGGCCATGGCCGCGTTCGTCACGCGGGACCGCGAGCAGCCGTTCTGCCTGGTGTACTGCTCGCACAGCCCGCACCTGCCGTGGTCGGCCGGTGACGCCAGCGCGTACGATCCCGAAAAGCTCACGCTGCCGCCCTACCTCGTGGACACGCCCGAGACGCGCCGGGCGCTGTGCAAGTACTACGCCGAGATCACCGACTTCGACCGCGAGGTCGGCGAGTGCACGGCGCTGCTTCGCGACGCCGGCGCCGAGGACAACACGATCTTCCTCTACACCAGCGAGCAGGGCGCGCAGATGCCGCACGGCAAGTGGACGTGCTACGACGTCGGCCTGCACGTGGCGCTGGTGATCCGCTGGCCGGCACGCGTCAAGGCGGGGTCGGTGGCCCGCGCCATGGTGCAGTACGTCGACGTGGTCCCGACGCTGATCGAGGCCGCCGGCGGCGCCCCGAAAGGCATCGACACCGGCCGCCCCGACGCCGCCAGCCGCCGCGGCTTCGACGGCCGCAGCTTCTTGAACGTCCTGCTGGGCAAGACCGACAAGCACAACGACGTCGTCTACGGCGCCCACACCACGCGGGGCATCATCGCCGGCAGCGAGTGCTACCCCGTCCGCTCCATCCGCACCGAGACGCACAAGTACATCTGGAACCCCAACCACGAGACGGCCTTCCACAACGTCCTGATCGAGCGGGACTCGGGGAAGTACTGGAGCTCGTGGGTGGCGAAGGCCAAGACCGACAAGCACGCGGCGAAGATCGTGGGCATGTACGAGCACCGCCCCGCGGAGGAGCTCTACGACCTGCGCAAGGACCCCTTCGAGCTGAACAACCTCGCCGGCGAGGCGAAGCACGCCGAGCTGAAGGCCTCGCTCCGCAGGAAGCTGGAGGCCTGGATGAAGCAGCAGGGCGACGAGGGCAACGCCACGGAGATGAAGGCCCGCGAGCGCCAGGGACGGGGACGCAAGAAGAAGCCACGCGCCGGGGGGAAGAAGGGATAGGGCGGATGGCAAGTTGCAGGGCAGCCCGGGGAAGGGCCGGATGCCGTTCGGAGATCATCGGAAGGCATTGGGGAATCGACGGGGTGGGGTTCCCCACGAACGGTGGGCGCGCCGAGAGGGTAGGATAGGACCCTCAGGAAGGAGCGTCCCCATGGCACGTCGGAAGTTCACGCGGGAGTTCAAGATCTCGGCGGTCAAGCTGGTCAACGAACAAGGGTACAGCCCCCCTCAGGCGGCCAGGAGCCTGGGGGTCGACCCGGCCAGCGTCCGCGAGTGGGTCAAGAAGTTCTCCGACGAGGAGGGCCTTGGCCCCACGGGTGAGGGTGCCGCCCAGGCCGAACTGCGGCGGATGGACTGCGAGCATCCCCCGATGCTGAATCGCTGCAACCGCCACGCACGGCACTACATTGAGTTCGTCCACGACAAGTAGAAGAAAGGGACAGGTTATGCTCTCTCGTTGCGGGAGGCGACGGTCGGCGGTAGGGTGAGCGGCATGCCGAGAACGGGACGAAGCGAGACCGGCGTGCTGGCGTGTCACGTGCTGAACCGCACCGCCGGCCGCGCTGGGTCCGCCGCATGCTCGCGAAGCTGGGCCTGGAAAGCACCCTCCGCCCCGCGGCCGCCCGAGGAAACCGCCAGAAAAGCAGCCTGTCCCCGGACCTTCTCAAGAGGTGGATCATGACTCAACGTCCCATTCGTTGGCAACTCACTGCAGGCTCGGCCCTCTTGGCGGTCCTCGCCCTCTCGACGTATGGCAGTCGGGTCGACTCAGGGTCTCCTGGAGCAGCGCCGGATTCCGCAAAAGCGCTCGTTGAAGCTTCAGGTATCAAGGGGGGACTGGTCGTGGTGATCGGATGCGATGACCCGGCACTCCTGGCGGACCTGCGGGGGGCCGGTCCCTACCTGGTCCACGGCCTGGACGGCGATCCGGGAAAGGTCGCCGCCGCGCGGGAACATATCCGTCAGAAGAACCTCTACGGCCCCGTCACCGTCTCCCGGCTGCGGGGCGCAGAGCTTCCCTACGTGGACAGCCTCGTCAACATGATCGTCGTGACCGGACATACCCGGATCCCGGTCGACGAGATGATCAGGGCGCTCTGTCCCAGGGGCGTCATCGCGGACATTCGCAAGTCAAAGGTTGAGATCACCCGCAAGGATTGGCCCGCGGAACTGGACGAGTGGACCCACTACCTCTACGACGCCTCCAACAATGCCGTATCGAATGACACGCTGGTCGGTCCGCCGCAGGGCCTGCGTTGGACCTGCGGCCCCAAGTATGCCAGAAGCCACGAACACTTCGCCAGCATGAGCGCCATGGTCACCGCCGGCGGACGGGTTTTCTACATCATCGATGAAGGCCCCATCAGCTCGGTCTACCTGCCGCCCCAATGGAAGCTGGTGGCCAGGGACGCCTTCAGCGGCGTGCTGCTATGGAAGAAGCCGATAACGAACTGGGAAGCCCACCTTCGTGGTTTTCGCAGCGGCCCACCCGAGATCGGCCGGCGCATGGTAGCAACGGGAGACCGGCTCTACGTCTCCCTCGGTTACGGAGAGTCGGTTACGGTCCTCGATGCCGCGACAGGAAAGCAGCTGGCGACCCTCGCCGGCACCAGTGGCGCGCGCGAGCTGCTTCTGACAGGCGCGGCGCTTTATGTTCTCGCTGACGACATGACGACGGCGCAACACAACGAGCGGAAGAAGTGGATGAATCAAGCAATCCTCCGCAGCTCCCCGACGCTGGTGATCTGGCGCCGCTTTCCAAAGGGAGCGATTTCCATGTATGGAACCCAACGGATCGTCGCGATAGAAACCGGGACCGGCAAGTTGCTCTGGAAACAGGAATTCAAGGCTTCCGGCGAGGTCATGCCCACGACCATGGCGGTCGACAACGGGAGAATCTGCTTTCAGACCGTCTCGCACGTGGTCTGTCTGAATGCTGTCGAAGGAAAAGAGCTGTGGCGCAGCGAGTGCCCGGTCGCGAGGAGCCGGCTCTCCTGGTCCACGCCCACCCTGGTCATCCATGACGGCGTCGTGCTGACGATCGACCGCACGGCAAGCGACAATGCGGACAACTCCCCGCCGGGTCGGGGCAGCAAGTGGCTGATCTCCAGCGGCGGCCAGCAGAACAAGCAGGACGCGGAGATGGTCGCATTCTCTCTCGATCGTGGCAAGGAGCTCTGGCGCGCGCCCTACTTCGAGAATTACAGCGTCCCACAGGACGTTTTCGTGATTAACGGCGTGGTGTGGGTTGGCAGCATGCGCCGTGGCATCGACCCCGGCTTCACACAGGGGCGCGACCTGAAAACCGGCAAGGTCATTGTCACGTTACCCCCCCAAAAGGGTTGGGGGCACCATCGCTGTTACCGGAACAAGGCGACCGTTCGATGGATCCTGATGGGCCGCGGCGGCATCCAGTTCGTCGATCCCACCAACGGGACCTGCAGAAACTCCTCCGGGGTGCGGGGAAGCTGCCAGTACGGCATCATGCCCGCCAACGGCCTTATCTACGCGCCGCACCATTCCTGCGCATGCAGTCCCGAGGTGCTACTGATCGGATTAAATGCCCTTTCTCCGCGATCCAGCGAGGGGAAAGGCCCGATGCCACTTGAGAAGGGGCCGGCCTATGCTGAAATCTCGAATCTCGAGTCCAGTTCCTCAAAGACCGGATGGCCGACATACCGCCGAGACGTCCGCCGAAGCGGCTACCAGGACCTGCCCGCGCCGGCCAGGCCGAACGTCACCTGGACAAGAAAGCTCTCCCCGCCCATCACTGCGCCGGTCGCGGCGGGCGGTATGGTCGTTGTGGCCGAGAGGGACCGCCATGCCCTGCACGCCCTGTCGGCAGGGGACGGCAAGCCGGCCTGGACGTTCATAGCCGACGGCCGGATCGATTCACCGCCAACCCTGTCGGGCGGCCTGTGCCTGTTCGGGACGCGAAACGGATTCGTCTACTGTCTGCGGGCTTCCGACGGTGCGCTGGTCTGGCGATTCCGCGCCGCAAGGCGGGACCGGCGCCTCTTCGCCTACGAGCAGCTCGAGTCGGTATGGCCGGTGCACGGGTCGGTGCTGGTCGACGACAAGCTTTCGGGCGGTGTGGCCACGGCATACTTCGCGGCCGGCAGGAGCTCCCTCATCGACGGCGGGATCCGCCTTTACGCACTGGGGCTGAAGACCGGCAAGGTGCTCCACAAGGCAGACGTCAGCAGGACTGGGGGCGGCGGCGTCGGCAGGATCAGGCAGGGGGTGCTGCCGGACATCCTCTCCGCGCAGAAGGGCGCCATCTGGATGCGCGGCCTGGGCGTTGACAAGAACCTCGCCCCGGTCAAAGATCTGCCCCACCTCTTCGCCCCGCGCGGGTTCCTGGATGACACGTGGTGGCACCGGACCTACTGGGTCTACGGCACAGCGATAGGAGGCGGTTACACGAACTGGCCACTGGTCGGCAACGTGTCGCCTGCCGGGCGACTGCTGGCCTTTGACGGCGGGAATCTCATTTACGGATACGGGCGTATGGTCTACCTGGCCGGTAAGGGACACGTCCGCCCGGACATGGCGAAGGACTACAGGCTGTTTGCGGAGGTTCTGGACCCCTCACCGGCGGCCACAAGACAGCGGGACAGGAAACGCCAGGTCAAGTGGACCACGCAACTGCCCTTCGTGGCCAGGTCGATCGTGCTGACCCGCGACGCCCTGTTGGTCGCAGGCGGAAAGTCGCCCACCGAAAGCGCCGAGAGTCACGGCCCGGGCACTTTCTGGGTCGCTTCGCGCGAAGACGGCTCAAAGAGGGCCGCATGCGCGCTTCTCGCTCCGCCGGTGTTGGACGGCATGGCCCTGACCGATACGGGCGTTTTCGTCGCCACAATAGACGGGGCCGTCGTCTGCCTCCGAGCAAAGAATGATGAATGATCAGGTTCTATATGCGAAATTTCGGCCAGGAGGAGAAGCAAACCCCCCGCCCCCCGGCCGCACCCGCCGGCCCACGCGAAATCAGATTTCCTATCAGTTCCTGCGTACCTCACCATTACGGATGCAAGATCTGGGCTAGGAGCCTGTCGGACTTTGGGCGCGCATTGTGGGACGCGGGTCGGTATCCTGTCTGCATGGCTACCAGATTCGTCAACGTCGACCGGAATACGCCCATGCTTCTTCCGCCACATCTGCGGGGCTGGGTGCCGCAAGCGGACATGGTGCACTTCGTCATCGAGGCCGTCGAGGGGATGCGGCTGAGCACGCTGAAGGTCAACCGGCGTGGCAGCGGCTCGGAGCAGTACCCTCCCAAGATGATGCTTGGGTTGTTGATCTACTGTTATGCCAACGGCATCTTCCCGAGCCGGCGGATCGAACGCGCCACGTACCGAGACGTGGCTGTCCGTTACCTCACGGGAGACACGCATCCCGACCCCTTTCATGGTAGCCGCCGGCGAGGGCTACGCGGGCCCGCGCGCCGGGTGCCGGAGCCGGCCTCGGATCGCGCCGAGCAGAACCAGCCCCCCGATCACGACGAAGAGAAGCCCGATCCCCAACGGGGCGTACGTCGACCAGGAGGTTCCCGTCTCCAGCACCGCGAGGCGGGGATCCTCCGGGTCGTAGTAGGCCGTGACCTTCCTGCCCTTCGGGTAGCGGTTCACGACCTTCTGCGCCCGGGCGGCGTCGCTGCTGCTGTGGTCGCCGAAGCTGACGCAGTCGCACGTATACGTCCGCCCGTCGACGACGTACTCGTAGCGCACCCGGGGCGAGTAGACGATCGACGTGCGCCGCCGCCTGCCGGTCCACGACGTGTGCCGCTTCTTCGCCACCTCGGACGAGCGAACCGCCGCCTCCGTGGAGGCCCAGCCCGCACTCGCCCGGGCACGAACCAGGTCCCTCACGCCCAGGACGGTGACCGTGACGCCCAGGGCGAGAAAGGCCAGCGAGAACACCACGCTCCACGGCTTCTTCATGTCGCGTCACCTCCACGCGGGCGGACCGCGGCGGCGCCCAAGCGTGCCGCGATGCGAGCCGCCCTCCGCGGATAGGGACGCCCCCGGCCGGGCGGGCATTCGCGCGTTTCTCGCGGCGGCGGGAGGCCCTACGGGCGGGCGGACGCCCTGGCGGGCCGCGGGCGCTTCTTGTACACGCGGACGTAGTCGAACGACGCGCTGTCCGGCAGCTTCGCCTGGCGGACGTCGCCGGCCCACCGGCCGACCTCCAGGCTCAGGATGATGTACTCCGGCCGGTGCGAGACGCCCTTGCTCGTGCGCCACGTCTCCTTGCCGTCGACGTAGAAGACGTACTCGTCCTTCGTCCACTCCAGGCCGACGGTGTGCCAGCCCTTGCTCAGGCCCGGCTGCTCGTGGACGCGTGCGGCGGACTTGTGGTCCTTGCCGTAGCCGTCCCAGTGCAGCGTGTGCTGGATCCGGTCGCCGCGCTTGGTGAGAAACTCGAAGATGTCGATCTCCGTGCCGGCGCGCTTCGGGTCGCCGACGACCTTCCCGTACGACGGCGACTGCAGCCAGAACGCCGACCAGTGCCCGACCTGCGTCTGGAGCTTCACGCGGCACTCGAAGTAGCCGAAGGCCCGCTCGAACTTGCCCTGCGTGCCGATCATGCCGGTGTGGAACTTCTCGCCGGCCTTCGTGGTGGTGATGACGAGATGGCCCCTGCCGTCGAGGCGGACGGCCTCCTTGACGTTCACGCCGCCCTTGCGCGGGCCGAGCTGGCGGTAGCTCCACTTCGTCGGGTCCAGCGTCTTGCCGTCGAACTCGTCGTGCCAGACGAGGTTCGCGTCGGCGGGTCGCGTCGCGGCCGGACGCTTGCCGGCGGCGATGGCCGAGCACGCCGCGAGGAGGCACGCCGCGGCCGCGGCGGCACGTCGGAGGGGTTGTCCATGCATGGCGCGGGTTCCTTTCCAGGGCTCGGGCGGCCCGCCGCGGTCGCCCGCGCGGCGCCGGCCTTCCGCACCTTGAACCGCGCCGCCCCGGCGATGGGTCCCGGCGGCAAGCGGCAAAAAGGGGTCAGGCTACTTTTTTGAAAAAGTAGCCTGACCCCTTTTTTCGGGGAAGGGCGGCGGAGGCGTCACGGGCGCAGGAGGCGTTGGGCGCTGCGCTGGACCGCGCGGTGGTTGTCGGTCCACGTGCCGGCGGCGATCCGCTCGTAGAGCCGGCGCGCCTCGGCCGCCTTGCCGTGCTGCTGGAGAAGCTGCGCCCGGTTCCAGAGCGTCTTCGGGTCGGTCGGATCCAGCTCGGAGGCGACCGCGTAGGCGCGGTCGGCCAGTTCGGCCTCGCCCTCGCCGGCCAGCTCGCCGGCCAGCTTGACCCACGGCTGGGCCTCGGTGGGTTTGGCAGCCAGGGGGCTGGTCAGGTACTCCCACGCCAGCTCGCGCGCCCCGGCGCGGCGAAGGGCCTTCGCGGCGGCGTGGCAGGCGGCCGTGGGGTCGGCCTCCAGCGCCCGCCACCGGTCGGCGGTGCGGACCACGTTCACCAGCAGCTCGCGCGGCGGCTCGCCCCGCGGCGAGGCGGTCGCCCGGGCCAGCCCGGCGTAGGCGCCCAGCAGCCGCGCGAACCGCGCCCGCCAGGTGCGGAGGTTCGCCGTCTCGCCCAGGCGGCGGTACGTCAGGTCCAGCGCCCGCTCGTGGCAGGACAGGGCCTTCGCCGTGCGCCCGCCGACGGCGGCGATCCGCGCGGCGGTCAGCCAAAGCGCCGGCACGCCCGCCAGGCGCTTGTCCTGGAGCGTCTCGTCCAGCAGCGCCTCGGCGCGGGCCCACTGCCCCTCGCGGCAGTAGTACTTGACGGCCGCGAGCTTCATCGGACCTCGCTCGTTCGCCGGGGCGTCGCGTCGGGCCAGGGCCAGCAGCTCCGCCCCCAGCGCGGCGTCGCCGACGCGCCGGCAGTGCCAGGCCAGCTCGACGGCCGTCGGCCGGTCCCCCGCCTTCAGCAGCTTGGACGCCGACTCGACGATCAGCTCCCGCCAGCCGCTGCCCTTCGTGGCCTGGTGAAGGGCCTCGTCGAACCACAGCGGCATCCCGCGGGCGGCGGCGGCGCGGTGGAGCTGCCGGAATTGCTTGGCCGCCTCCTTGCGCTTGCCCGCGCGAAGGCGGAAGCGGGCGGCCTCGTACCGCGCGAAGCTCGCCAGCCCGGGCGCCTCGCCGAAGCGCTCGAACGCCCCGGCCAGCTCGGCGTGCATGGGATCGCACGCGCCGGCCTCGACGAGCCGCGCCGCCTCGGCCAGCAGCGCCCACGAGAGGGCCGTCTCGCCCGTGCGATCGAGGTACGTCAGGGCGGCCCGACACCAGGCCTTGGCGACGCCCTTGTCGCGGCGCGTCTCGCCGTCGCGGAGGCGCAGCCACAGCCGCCGGAAGCCCGCCAGGCGGACGAGGAAATCCTCGTCGTGGAAGCCGAACTGCCTGTAGTCGAACGTGGCGTCGTCGCTCGGGGCGTCCCGGCCGGTCGCCTCGAGATACCTCGCGACGTGCCGTGCCGTCAGCTCCTTCGGCGGCTTCTCGTCCGACCCGGCGGCGCGGAGCAGGACGTACAGGCCGACGCGCCGGTCGCCGCGGTCGAGGAAGCGGCTGTGGAGCACCCGCCGGGCGATCCAGCGGTGGTACTCCTGGCCCGCGGCGACGGCCGCGGAGACGTACGCCGTCGCCGCGTCCTTCGCCCACGACGCGCTGAGGCGCCCGTTGAGCCCGCGCGACGCCACGACGTGCTTCGGCGTGCGGTGCGGCAGGGGCAGGACGACGAGCTCGTCGAGCTTGGGCTTCAGGTCGGGCGCGTCGGTGGGCCGGAGCCGGCAGTCGGCCGTCGCCAGGACGCGCCCGTCGCCGTCGAGCCACTGGACGCGCCCGGCGTCCGAGAGCACCTGGCGCAGCAGCAGGCGGCCTTCGGCGCCGACGAGCCGCCGCTCCGCCAGCCGCCCGTCGGGCGCGAAGCGCAGGTGCAGGGCGCGCCGCGGGGAGGGCGCGCCCTGCCGGGCGGGCAGCGGCGTGACGACCACCGTGCGATCGGGCCCGAGGCTCACGTCGGCCCCGATCGCCAGATCCTCCGCGGGCAGGGCGATCCACGGCAGCGCGGCCGAGAGCTGGCGGCGGTGGAAGCGGCTGACGGCCCGCCGTCCGGCCAGGCCGATCTCCGGGTACAGGTGCAGCAGCGAGTGCCCGTTGCAGACGACCTTCTCGATCAGCCCGAGGCTCGTGGCCCGTCGGACGACGTACTCGCCGGCGGCGCTGAACTTCACGACGCGCGTCAGCCCGTCGTCGCGGCCGGGGAAGCTGACCGTCCGCCACCCGGCGGCGCGGGCCTTGTCGATGAGCACCCGCGCGGCGTGGACGACGTGCCCGCGCTTGGGGCGGTCGGCGGGCGGGCCGGCGGCCTCCAGGGCCGCCAGCACGTCCGCCCGCTGCGTGTTCAGCCCCGGCGCGTACAGCGTCAGGTCGTCGAAGCAGCCGCGCCGGCCCGAGAAGACCGGCCGCTGGTACGTCCGCGTTCGCGGCGGGCCCGCGAAGCGGACGCCCACGTCGACCCGGCCGTGGACCTCGGAGTTCGAGAGCTCGCGCCCCCGCGTGGGGGCGCCCCGGCCCCGGCCCGCGCGCATCTGCTGGAGCAGCTCGGCGACCTCGCGGTGGTTCCCGGCCGTCTGCGAGACGACGAGCCGGCCGTTGAGGACCTGGATGAACCCGGTGCCGGGCCCGCCGCCTTCCTCATCGCCCCAGGAGTCGCGGTCGATGGCGTTGCGGACCAGCTTGACGAACTCCTCGGTGAGCTTCTCCTTGGTGATCTCCTCCCCTTCCTGGCGTTCGCGGTACTCCTCGGCCTCGAAGAACCCGCCGCTTCCGCCCTCATCCCAGAGGTCGCCCCCGCTCGCGATCCAACCGGCGTCGAAGTCGCCGGAGAACAGCTCCCCGAACCGCTCGGGGCCGCGGTCGTCGGCCCACTTGTCGACGCGGAGAACGGACTGCACTCTGCGGAGGACGTCGGCGGCGGTTCTGTCGGCGCGGGGGACGGATTGCGCCCTGCGGAGGACGTCGGCGGCGGTTCGCGAGGTGCGCGGCGTGCGGCCTCGCACGGTCCCGAACGCGGGGACGAGCAGGTCGCGGATGTCGTACACGCGCCGGGTCGTCTTGCGCGACAGGTCGGCCCGGGGGGAGATCGTCAGCACTCCTCCGTCGATCGTGTAGTCCGGCTCGGCGTCCGCCCCGGCGGCGGCGGCGCCCACGTCCGCCAGCACCAGCTCCAGCGCCCGCTGGACGGGGATGTCCTTTACGTCCACGCTGACCTTGGTTCTCTTCTCGATGCCGCCGGCCGTCAGGGCACGCCAACTGACGTGGATGTTCACCCCGGAGTACTCCCGCAGGAACTGGACGACGTCCTTGAAGTCGATGTCGGCGAAGGTGAAGCGCTCGATGCGGCGCTGGAGCTTCTCGCGGACCTCGACGTCCTCCGGCGACTCGCCCGGGCGCAGCGCGGGGAAGCCCCGCTCTCGCGCCAGCTCGCCCCAGCTCTTCGGATAGCGCAGGTACTCGTTCCACCGCACGTGGCCGCCGGTCGGACGCTTCGTCGAGCGCGACGCGGCGCGCCTCCGCGGGCGGACCAGGTAGACCCGGTCGCCCCAGAGCGCGACGTCGTCGGCCACCAGTCGGTCTTCCCCGTACCATTGGCTGGCGACGGGGCTATGGCCCAGCACCGGCAGGTTGTACTCGTAGGCGGCGACCAACCCCGGGTCGCGCGGAACAAGCGTCGTCGTGCCGAGCGTGGTCAGGTGGCCGCGCACAGACAGCGGATCGACCACCCGAAGGTCTGTCCCCTCGGTGCCGCGGAGGCCCCGGAGCGTCCGGCCGCTCGGGGTCAACGAGACACTGGGGACGTAGTACCAGCCTGCGTTCACGTCGCGGAAGGGCAAGTCGTCCACCACGCCCGCCCCGTCGTCATCGCGCCCCCACAGCCCGGTGCGGGGGTCCCACAGGTGCACGGGGGTGAAGGTCCGGTCCGTCCAGTCGCCGTTGACGACCTGCCCGCCCACCAGGAGCGTGCCGCCGTCGGGCACGATGACCGTGGTCTCGAAGTTGTTGAACCGCCGCTCGTCCGTGCTGAGCTCCACGCTCCACACGCTCGGCACCTGCGAGGAGAACGACACCCAGCCCGCGTTGGCGTACCGGAACCCGCCGTCCTGAAGCTCGACGACCGGCCCCATCAGGAAGCCGTCCCGCGCCGAGCGATCATGCGTCCTCGTCCAGTGCGACACGTAGGTCACCTCGTCGCCGGAGGTGGTGAAGATGCGCTGGCCGCGGACGCCGACGTCGGGCAGGTTCACGCTCCAGTCCGTCGTGAGCGTTCCGACGCCGACCGCGCCGCTCAGGTCGACCACGCCCAGGGCGTAGTAGTCCGATCGCCCGTTCACGTCGACGACGCGGTAGCCGGGCACCCACGACCAGAAGTGGGCCGCGTTGTCGTCCCGGTCGAACCCGCCGACGTAGGACAGCGTGTCGTAGCTTCCGATGGCGAGGCGCGACCCGTCGATCGCGCCGATGGTGCGGACGCGGCGGTCCGGCGTGGACTGGGGCCGGTCCGCCGGCTGGAGCACGGGCGGGCCCGAGCGGACCAGCACGGTTCGCAGGACCGCCTTGCGCCAGGGCTTGGCCGACGGGCGCGCCGGCTTCTTGTCCAGGGGCTCGGGAGAGGGCTTGGCCTTCTCGCCGCCGGGACGCCGCGGCTCGCGGACGACGGGGATCCGCTCCGGGCACGGGTACAGCGCCCAGTGGTCCTTCCGCCCCCGGTCCACCTTGTACTGCTGGTACATCTGCTCGTTCTCCAGCACCAGCAGCGACGTGAACGGGCTCATCACGTACATCGCCTTGCTCAGCTCGACGACGCGCGGGCGGTTCTTGGCGGGGTTCTCGGCCAGCAGGCGGTCGATCTCCTGCCGGGCCCAGATTCGCGGCAGGTAGTCGGCCTTCTCGGCCACGTCGCGGACGGGCAGCTCGGCCGTCCAGTCCTCGCCGTCCAGCGTGCCCTCGACGCGGACGGCCTTCGGCGGCCCGGCCGAGTCGGGCGTCCGCAGGATCGCGCAGAGCACTTCCCCCTGGGCGAGGGCGTCCTGGCAGGGGACGAACGCCCGCCCGTCGGGCTCGCCGGTGACGCGGAGCTTCAGCAGCCGCGGCGTGTTCAGCGTGGCGGCCACCTCCAGCGCCCGCCAGGCGACGTTCTCGTCGGGGTTGATCTGGGTGAAGTGGCCCCCGGTCCGGGCGGCGGCGGCCTTCATGAAGTCCCGCGCCCAGCGCTTGCCGACGCCCACGCCGACGTACGTCGCGCCGGCGGGCAGGCGCTCGAGCAGCTTCGGGCGGTCGCGCTGCCCCAGCGCCGGGATCCCCGAGCCGACGTGCACCAGGTGGGCGCTGTCGCCGAGGCGGCACAGCTCGCCCGCGACGGCGAGCGCCTGCTCCAGGTCCAGCGCGCCGATCAGGTGCGCGCCGTCGAGGAAGGTCATCGCCCGCTCGACGTTCTCCGGCGAAGCCGCCAGCGGCTCGTCGGCGAGGACCTTCGCCCGCGTCCCCGCGGTCAGCACGCAGAACGTGTCGTCGTGCCCCGACGCCGAGAGGATGCCGCGGACGACCTCGATCTGCGCCCGCGCCAGCAGCGGGTCGCGGTCCGCCGACGACTCGAACAGGAACACCCAGTGCCGCCGCCGGGGGCGCGGGCCCGCGGGCAGCTCCGGGCGGTAGTGCAGCGCCAGGTACCTCGCGCGGTCGTGCGTCGCCGAGGAGAACCGCGCGCTCGCCTCGCCCCGGGCGGCGGCCTCCGCGCCGGCGTCGTGCAGGCGGAGGACCACGTCCGTGTCGGCCCGGGCGTCCTTGGCCTCGGCCGAGAGGAACAGGTCGTCGCCGTCGGTGTCGGCCGTCATCTCGTGGGAGTCGCACGCCCACTCGAACGCCGCCCCGTGGCGCACGCGGGCGCGGAACGACCACGTGCCGACCTTCTCCATGCTGTGCCCGGCGGGGAAGCGGTACGACGTCCGCCCGTACAGGCTGGCGAGCTGCTGCGTGTAGCTCAGGATGATCCGCTTCTCCTGGCGCGGCTCGAGCGGGAAGACGCGCATCTTGAACGTCGTGCCGTCCATCCACTCCAGCAGCGCCGGGTCGAGCATCTTATTGACGATGTCCTGGAAGACCTGGCGCGCCCGCGTGCGCTCGACCATGCCGCCTTCCATGAGCTTGCCGTTGACGTACATGGCCAGGCGGCTCAGCGAGGCGTCGGCGGGCAGCGGGAAGTAGAACGTGCCCTCCAGCCGCCGGCCGGTGTGGTTGAAGTACGTCTGGTCGATCGTCGTGCGGGCGAAGCCGTCCTCGAGATGGGCGTCCACGTGGAGCCGGCGGAGCGAGAGCTTCACGTCGCCAGCGTCGTCCTTGGCGACCAGCGCCCCGCCGGCGTGCTTGCTCCGGGGCACGAGGGGCGACTGCGCCGCGGCGACAAGGTCCCTCGTCCAGTCCAGCACGTGCGTCGCGCGCGGCAGCGGCACGACGCGGTCGGCGTCGGGGCGGAGCTGCTGCCCGGCCTCGACGACGCCGGCAAAGCCGCTGACGCGAACCGTGCCCTGCGTGACGGCCACCGACGTCTCGCCGTCGTCGACCCGCACGCCGAAGCGCGTCCCCGTGGCGGTGATCGTCCGCCGGGGCGTGTGGACGACGAACGTGGCACCCCGGCCGGGGAACGCCGGCGCCGGCGCGACGATCACGTAGACCTCGCCCCTGTCGAGCCGGACGGCCCGCGGGCCGGTGATCCGCAGCGACGTGCCGCCGTTGACGTACAGCTCCGAGCCGTCGAGCAAGGCGATTCGTCGCCGCCCGCGCTCATCGGTCGTCACGGCGCTGCCGGGCGAGAGCCTCTGGGCCGCGACCCGCCGCGGACGCGGGCGCGGGCGAAGCAGGTTCTCCACGGGGATCGCCCGCTCGGGCCCGCCGAGGACCGTCAGCGGAACGGGGCCGGCGCCCGGCGGCTCGACGCCGACCGTCGCCATGGGCACGCGCGGCGGCGCCTTCGGCGCCATCTTCCTGCCGACGGCGAAGCCCACCGCCACCGCCGCCGCCGCGGCGGCGACGCGCAACAGCCAACCCGCGCGCCGCCGGCGCGCCCCCGCCGCCTCGTCCCGGGCGGCCGCCAGCATCTCCGCCTGCATCTGCGCGGCGAATGTCTCGTTCGGCTCGGCCGGGTCGTACGCGCGCCGCAGCAGCCGCTCGATGTTCCGCTCCTCGACGGAGCCGGCCTCGATGCCCTTCGCCGGCCCGGCCGGGCGCATGTCCCCGCGTCGCTTGTCCTGTTCGTTCATGGCGAGTCCTCGTGATGGAGGTGGCTTGGTTGGCGGATCACGTCGCCGGCTCGGCCGGCAGGTTCCGCGCCAGGGCGAGGAAGGTGACGCGGAAGGTCTGGCGGGCGCGGGTCAGGAGCGACTCGGCCGCCTTGATGCTCGTGCCGAGGGAGGCGGCGATCTCGCGAACGGTCTGTCCGCCGATGTACTTGGCCTCGAGGGCGGCCCCGTAGTGCGGGGGCAGTTGGGCCATGGTGGCGTTGACCATTTCCCGCGTCTCGTCGCGGGCCAGCAGCTCGTCGCCGAAGGGCTCGGATTCGAGCATCGCGTAGAGGCTCAGGAGCTGCTCGTCCATCTTCTTCCAGAAGCCCTCCAGCTCGACGGGGGCCCGCTCGCGGGCGAGCGCCCGGCGGATCTCGTTCCGCGCCAGGCCCGTCAGCCAGGGGAAGATGTCGCCCTCGCAGCGGCGCGGGTCGTAACGCCGCAGGCCGCGGATCGCTCCCAACAGCGTGTCCTGGACGACCTCCTCGCAGAGATGGTGGTTCCCGCCGACGCGGTAGAGGCAGAAGCGGTACAGCGGCTTGAGGGCAGCCTCGGCCAAGCCCCGGACGGCGTCGCCCCGACCGGCCAGGGCGGCCCGCCGCCACGCGGCATCGAAGATCGGCTGCACGATGCGGTCTCCTTTGCTCCGAGGCCCCGCCGGCGCGCCACGCGCCGTCCCGCGGCGTCGCGGCGCTCGCGCGGTTCGCCTGCCGTCAAGATATGTCACCGGGCGCGGGAGTTCCTTCGGAAAAAGGCCCGCGAATGCGTGCGGCGGGCGCGAGAAGCCGGCGCGGGCCCGGCCTCGAAGGGACGCCCGATGTGGGCTACCGACCCGTCCGGTAGTCCGCTCCCTCGCGGGAGCGGGCGCACGACGCCTGCCACTTCAGCACGGTGGCGGCCATTCGCTGGACGATCTCCGGCTTGGCGGCGGCGAGGTCGCTCTTCTCGCCGGGATCGGCGAGCAGGTCGAAGAGCATCCAGCCCCGGCGTTCGGGCGCGGGGGCGGCCTTCTCCTGGGCCTTTCGCTTCTTCCGGCGCCGGCCCCTTCCCTGGCGGATGAGCTTGTAGCGGTTGTCGATGAGGGCGAGCTGGCCGCCGGACTCGCGCCCGAGGGGGCGGGGGCGTTCGGTCATGCGGCCGTCGATGAGCGGCAGGAGGTTCACGCCGTCGACGGGCTCGACCTTCTCGCCTTTCTTGAGAGTGATGCCCAGGGCGGCGAGGACGGTCGGGAAGTAGTCCTCCGTGCCGCAGGGCATCTTCACGACGCGCGGCTTGGTGATCTTCGCGGGCCATTCCAGCAGGCCGGGCACCCGGATGCCGCCCTCGAAGAGGCTGCGCTTCCGTCCGCGGAGCGGACCGGCCGAGCCGTTGGTGGGCGTCTTCCTGCCGCCCTCCGGGCCGTTGTCGCTGCAGAACCACAGCATCGTGTTGCGGACAACGCCCAGGGCGCGGAGCTCCTTCCGCAGGCGCCCGAGCTGCTCATCCATCGCGGTGATGCAGCCAAGGTAGTGCTGGGCGCCCTCGGGCTTCTCGGCGTAGAGCTTACGGTGCCTCTCCCCGGCGAGGACGGGCAGGTGGGGCGTGTGGAACCAGACGACGGCGAGGAAGGGCTTGGCGGCCTGGACGGCCTGGCGAAGGAAGGGGACGACGCGGTCCATGATGACGCGGGAGTCGTCGCCCTCGAGGTTGTCCTTGACCATCTGCTCGGGGCCGGTCCAGTAGTGCGTGCCGTAGGGCTGGTCCGAGCCGGGGCGCTTCATCGGGTCGTAGGTGGGGACCTTCGCCTCGGTGGAGAAGCACACGTCGAAGCCGTTGTCCCACGGCGGGCTGTAGTGCGCCACGCCGCGGGCCCCGCCGCGGTTGGACTCCGTGACGGTCTTGGTGAGCGTCCCGAGGTGCCACTTGCCGAAGTGGCCCGTCGTGTAGCCGCGCGCCCGGAGCACCTCGGCGAGGGTGGCCTCCTCGGGCTTCATGTGCCCGACGTTGGCGTAGAGGACGCCGTAGCGGTAGGGGTGGCGCCCGGTGAGGCAGCTTCCCCGCGTCGGGCTGCACACCGGCGCGCCGGAGTAGAAGCGCTCGAAGCGCAGGGCGGTTCGCGCGATCTCGTCGAGGGTCGGCGTCTTGAGCGCCGGATGACCGTTGTACCCCGTGTCGCCCCAGCCCTGGTCGTCCGTCATGCAGAGGATGACGTTGGGCCTGCCCTTCTGTTCGTCGGCGCCGAGCAGCCATCGCGGTGCGGCCATCGCCGCCGCCCCCGCGCCAAGTGCCTTCAGGAAATCGCGCCGGTTCATCTCGAGCCCTCCGCAAGGCCCGCCCGCGCCTTGGCGGTGCGCCGCTGCGCCGGCGCCAGACGCGGGTCGGACAGGTCCAGGCGGTACATGATCTGGTTGTAGTCGTACCGGGGCGTGGGCATCTTCGCGGCCGAGAACGTCCGGCTGTACGTGCCCTCGAAGTAGATGATCCGCCCGCCCTGCTGGTCGAAGAAGGCGTGGTGGACGGGGTTGTAGAACGTGTAGTGGTCGTGGGTGACGATCTTCCGGGCCCGCGCCCAGGGCCCCTCGGGCGCGTCGGCCTCGGCGTACCAGATCTCCCCGAGGAAGGACGACGTCCCCCCCGACTGGCCGAGGATCATGACCCAGCGCTTGCGGAACTCGTTCCAGCGAACCGAGCCCCGGTGGGCGTGGACCGCCTTGCCGCTCTCCACGTCGCGCAGGCGGATCCACGCCTCGCCGGGCTTGATCTTCCCGCGCCGGATCAGCTCCTGCTGCCGGGAGGCGTCCAGGGCGGCCGTGTCGCGCTTCCACGACCAGATCAGCCGCCCGCCGCGGCGGTCGAGCTTCGGCGAGTCCTTGTCGTAGCGGCTGCCGGGCGCCAGGCAGGTAAACGCCTCGTAGGCCTCGAGGTCCAGGACGTCGGCCCAGTTGGCCTTCACGCGGACGAACGGATACGCCGACGGCGTGAAGTAGTAGTACCACTGGCCGTCAACCTTGACGCGAAGCGGCTGGTACGCCGGCTCCAGGCGGCAGTCGTCCGGGAACGTCCGCACGCGCTCGAACGTTTCCGTCTTGTCATTGAAGACCATCATGCCGTGCTCGAGGCGCTCGCCAAGGCTCTTCATGCGGCTGTAGTGGCCGACGAGGCGTTCGCGGCCGGTCGCGTCCGCCAGCGTCATCAGCGCGTCCACCCAGACCATGCCGGGCTCCTTCAGCGGCGCCATCTTGCGGCTGAAGCCCCGCTCATCGACGAAGTAGGTCAGGTCGACGCCGACGTTGGGGTCCAGCCCGCCGTCGCGGGGCAGCTTCGAGGTGGCCCCGGCCATGGCGAAGTGCCCCAGCGGGTAGCTCTCCCGGGCCGTGTCGCCCCAGAACCAGAAGACGCGCCCGCGGTAGATCGCCGCCAGCGTCGAGTCCTGCCCGAGCACCCGCCCGTTGAGCAGGGGCTTCCGGATCGGCGCGCGGCGCCCGACGAGCAGCGAATCGCGGTAGATCCCCTGGCCCGTGATACGGTAGAGGCGTTCGGCGACGTTCTTCCGGCGGACCTTCAGCCGCGCCGTTGCGCCCGGCGTCGTTCGCAGTCTCCGGCCGCGAAACCCGAACCCGTCGGCGGGGAACTCGTAGCCGTGGCTCGTGACGTGGAAGAAGACGTCCCGATTCATCAGCCCGGGCTCG
>CAZXOC010000124.1:0-4991 GCA_964642165.1 uncultured Planctomycetaceae bacterium
GGGGCTTACGCCCCCGGCCAAACCCTCTGCGCCCCCTCGGGGCGAAGAGAAGAGTGTTGCGCCGAGCGGCCCCGTTGTGAACCTCACCAGTGGGCAGTTCTGACCCGCCCCGTGAGAACCAAACGCAAGCGTGCTTCTCTTCTGGTACGACCATATGAAATCGCACCTGCCGGCCTTCGGGGCAGGCGCGGCGCGATCCGGCCTTTCTTTGGCAGTCAAACCCTTCAATGAAAGGCGGTTATATTCGGCGCGCGCCGCGAGAACGAAGATTGTCGTTGTAAAAACGAAACTTTTCGTTTACTCGTGCGTCTATGCCGAAGGAACCCACGGCATGGAAGGACGCCCAATGCCCAAGTCACGGACAGGGACCAGACCCGCCCGGCCGACGGATGCCGAACTGGAAATCCTGCGCGTGCTCTGGCGACTGGGGCCCAGCACGGTGAGACAGGTCCACGAGGTCATCACATCCGGCCGGAAGCAGACCACCTTCAACACGACGCTGAAGCTGCTTCACATCATGTACGGCAAGGGACTGGTGACGCGAGAGGACGCTCGCCGCCCCCACGTCTATCAGCCCGCCATACCCGAGGCCCAGATGCAGCAGCGGCTGGTCTCCGACCTGCTGGAGCGGGC
The DNA here is from genome assembly GCA_964642165.1 of uncultured Planctomycetaceae bacterium. Taxonomy (GTDB): domain Bacteria; phylum Planctomycetota; class Phycisphaerae; order SM23-33; family SM23-33; genus CAYRVX01. Next base: position 634 of record CAZXOC010000124.1, read on the forward strand.
GTTCGGCGGCGCGGCCCGCAAGCTCGTGGCGGCCCTGACCGCAACGGACATCAGCGACGAGGAATTGGCCGACATCCGGCGGTTCCTGAACGAGCACGCGGAGAGAAGCGATGAACACGCTGAGTGAGCTGTTCTCCAACGCGGCGGCCCAGCGGATCGGCTGGGCCCTGATTCATTTCGTTTGGCAGGGCGCGGCCGTGGCGCTGGTGCTGGGGATGCTGCTGGCGCTGCTGCGACACCGTTCCGCCCAGGCGCGGTGGGTCGTGTCGTGTGCGGCGCTGGCCCTGATGGCCGCGCTGCCGGTGGCGACGGCCCTGACGGTCTCCGCCGAGGCGCCGGGGCGGTCCGAATCGCCGCCGGCGGCGGGCACGGCAGAACGGACGGCCCCGCCGGGCGCGGCGGCGGAGCCCCCGACGGGAACGGTATCGCCCGCCCCGGCAGGTCTCGCGCACAACGCGGAGCCCCTCGAGGCGGCTCCGCTGCCAGGGCAGCCCGCTGCGACGGAACAAGGAGAGCAGACTGCCGCCGTCTCCTGGCCGCGGCAGCTTCAAGGCGCAATCCGACCGGCGCTGCCTTGGGCTACCGCCGTCTGGCTGGCGGGCGTGCTGGCGATGTCCGTCTGGCACATGGGCGGCTGGCTCCGCGTGCGGCGCATGGGGCGCCTCGGCGCACGTGCGGCCGGGGCGGCGGCGCAGGAGACGTTTGATCGAGTGTTCCGGCGGCTGCGAATCGCCCGGCCGGTGCGACTGCTGGAATCCCTGCGGGTGGCCGTCCCGGTGGTCGTCGGCTGGCTGCGGCCGGTGGTCCTCCTGCCGGTCGGCGCGGTGACCGGCCTGACGCCGCGGCAGGTGGAGGCGATCCTCGCCCACGAGCTGGCGCACGTCCGCCGGTGGGACTGCCTGGTGCAGGCGCTGCAGGCGGTTCTGGAGACGCTGCTGTTCTACCACCCGGCCGTCTGGTGGGTCTCGCGGCAGATCCGCCGGGAGAGCGAGCACTGCTGCGACGACCTGGCCGTCGGCGTCTGCGGCGACCGCAGCGGCTACGCGCACGCCCTGGGCCGGGTCGCCGAGCTCGGCGCCGCCGGCCGGCGAGGGGGCGCGGGGCAGCCGGCGTTCGCCGCGGCCGCCACCGGCGGCAAGGTCCTGCCTCGCATCCGCCGCATCCTGGGCCTCGAGTCGGACCGGTATCGATACGGTCGGCCGTATGTCGCCGCGGTCGTCACCCTCGGCATTCTGCTGGTCGTTGGCGTGTTCTGTGCCTGCTTCTCGGGCGACAGCTACGCGTCTGCGGGGCCTGCCCGTCCGCCGGCGCCCCGGCAGGGGATGCCGCCCGTGAGCGGCCGTGTGCTGACCAGACCCGGCGGAACGGGCGTGGCGGACGCCACCGTGGAGCTGTGGTCCAACTGGTGGCGAGGGAGCCGCCTTGCCCGCACCGACGGCGAGGGCCGATTCGGCTTCTCCGACGTCGCTCCGGGCGTGTACATGCTCCGGACGGTGGATCGTCCGGCCGGCGTGGAGAGCGAGGGCGCGACGATCTACGTCGTCGAGGATCCGCGGCGTGCGGCAGGCGAGCGTACCCGGTTGGCCCGCGTCAGCCTGCCGGGTGGCTGTTCCCGCCTCATCGACGCGGGGACCGACGGGAACAAGCCTCTCGGCGACCTGATCGAAGCGACCGTAGTCAACCTGGCGGGCGGCGCACCGGGGCCCGTCGAGCTGTACGAGGAGCGGCCCCAGAGCATCTCGGGAACGGTGACCGACGCCCGCACGGGCGAGCCCGTCCCGGGCGCCATCCTGCGGTTCGGGGGCACGAACCGGCGGCTCGTGGAGGTGCGCACGGACGCGAAGGGACGGTACCGGGTGTACGTGCTGCCGGTCAAGGTCAGCGTCAGTTGCGGGGGGACGCCGGAGCGTTACTACCACGCGGAGCAGCACCACAACGGCGTCCGCGTCGCCGCGGGGCGGCACGTGTCGGGTAGGGACTTCCGGGTCCGAAGCGCGGCGAGCTTCGAGGGACACGTGTCGTTCGTCAACGGCTCCGATGCCCCCGAGGGGGTCGACGTGTGGGTGTTCCTCTCGTGGCGGGACAGCCGGGATCCGCCCCCCGTCGTCGGCGGGCAGATCCTCATGCACGACACGATCCAGCGGCGGAAGACGGACGCAGACGGGAAGTTCACCGCGTACGTGCGAAGCCCGTCCGAGGCCTTCCCCCACCAGAAGGTCACCATCACCGCCTTCGCTCGGACGCCGGACGGACTGGACGGCGGCATGGCTCGCTGGGCGACGACCAACCCGTTCGACCCGAAGGTCAAGCCCGTCGAGATCACGCTCGACAGGAGCGCCAGCGCGACGTTCGACATTGTCGGCCCGGACGGCCGCGGCGTGACGAACATCGGCAAGATCCGTGCCTTCAAACCGTCCCCGCCGCCCGCGGAGGTCCGGCACCTGGGCCGGGGGCGCTACCGCATCGACGGGCTGATCCCGGGCCTGGGCTACCGCTGGTACGTCGAGGCGCCGGGCTACCGGCACCGCTATCCCGGGGACGCGAAGCCGATCGTGCTCGAGCGGGGACAGCACCTCCAGGCCCCGCCGATCCGGCTGGAATGGTGGAACAGGCGGCTCGTGCCGGGGCTGATAGCACAGGCCGCCAGGGGCGACCAGGGGAGCATCTGGGACCTGGGGAGGCTCGGCCCGGAAGCCGCCGGCGCCGTGGCGACGCTGGCCGAGGTCCTCGGAGAATCGACGGATAAGGAGGCACGTCGTCTGGCGGCCCAGGCGCTGGGCAAGATCGGCCGGAAGTCGAGGTCGGCCGTGCCGGCATTGATCGGCGCGCTGCAGAAGGACGCGCCCAAGATCGCGCGGGCCGCCGCGGAGGCCCTGGCCCGCATAGGGGATGCCCGGGGCCTGGCCCCCATGAGGGCCGCCATGGCGGCGGGGAGGATCGACGAGCCCACCGGGCTCGTGGCGTGCTGGCGGATCGCGCGGGCGGCACGGACCGCCCCGGCGGCGGGCCGCGAGACGCCCACGGCGGCGACGCTGGGCAAGTGGCTGGCGGGCAAGGAGGTCGTCGAGGTGTGCTTTGCGGGCCCGCACATGGAGCCTCTGAAGCTGCGGGACTCCCTGACGATCAAGCCGGCCGCCAACGACTGGGACTTCCGCCTGACGCCGGGCGAGGGCGGCGGGGTGAACCGCTCGTTCGTCGAGGTCTGCATGAGGGTCTCGCCGGAGAACACCCGGAGGCTGCTGGCCCTTCAGAAGGAGCTGGCGCCGCGCGGCTACCGCCTGGACCCGGAGCATAGCCGCGCCTGGTCGTTTGACGGTGACCCGAACGCCCGCGCGACGGCGCGCGCAATGGCGCCGAAGGTGCTGGCCGCTGCCGCCGACGCCATCCGGGCCGCCCTGCCCAAGGCGCAGACCAGCCCCGAAAGGCCTCGCCGGGCGATGTACCTGGCCGGGATCCGGTACGAGGTCCCCGGCACGAACATCCGCGGGACGGTCCGGATCAACGAGATCACCCCGACGAAGCGATGGCAACTGGCTGCCGCGCCCGAGCAGACCGTCCACCTGCCCCGCCTGGGGCTGATGGTGATGGCCTACTACCGTCCGGGGCGGGACACGACGGGGGACGTCTCGCCCGAGCGTGCGGCGATCCGCAAGGCCGTCCAGGCCGCCGTCGCGCCGCTGCGGAAGCTCGAGGACGACGCGGCGCGACTCCGCGCCAAGCCGCGCCCGCCTTCGGGCCGCCTCAGCGTGCACGTGTTCCGCATCCCGGCTCCCCCCGGCGGGATCGACAAGCTCCGAAAGGCCGTGGGCGGGTCGCACGAAGGCCTCGCGGCGTTCGCTCGATCCCTCAAGCCCTTCGGGAGGCCCGAGGTGGTCGGCTCGGTGCGAGCGGAGGTGCCGCTGGATCGGCCCAGCCGCCATGTGGTCGATGCGCACGTGAACATCGTCGACCAGAGAGGCGGCATGGCGGTCATGCTCGTGGTCCGGGGGCGGCTGGCGGTCACGCTCAAGGCCGTGAAGTTCGACCCGGCCACGTCGGCCGCGGGACGAATGAGCATCGAGACGCAACTGACCGACCTGACGACGGCGTCGAGGGCCCGTCCCGTGGCGGTGGCCCCCGAGAGGGTCTCGCCATTCCAGTGCAAACACGACGGGGAAGTCCGGTTGGGCACGCCGTTCGTGATGATCTCCAAGCCCCGGCCGGACAAGTCCGCGTACGTGGTCTGGGCCCGCCTGAAGACGGACGTCGCTCCCGCCGCGGGGGGGGCGACAGCCGCGGTGCTTCCCGCCCTGCATGCGCTCAAACAGGACGTGGCGGCGCTCAGCAGGGACTACCCGCAACTGGCCGGGGCGAAGGCC
>CAZXOC010000124.1:5091-19791 GCA_964642165.1 uncultured Planctomycetaceae bacterium
CCCGGGGCGCTGGTGGGCAAGCTCCAGGACGCACTCACAAGGGCCCTCGTGAAGATCGGGCGACTGAACCGCCAGGCCCTCGACGCCCGGCTGCCCCGCGCGATCCGGACCGAACGGGAGCGGCGACTGGCCGCCGCCGATGCGGCGATCCGCAAGGGCCTCCAGCGCCTGGCCGAGCGGCACCCGCTGCTGAAGAAGGGCCGGCCGTGGGATCGCCTGAGCACGCCCTCCGGGCCCGGGCGCATCGGCATTCACCTGCGCCGCCAGCGGGGCGGCAAGGGCGGCACGGACGCCCGGGACTTCCCCCCCTCGGAGGCGTACAGCGTCCTGGTCGTGATCAAGCCCCCGCCTGACGAGATCGAGCAGTTGGTCCTCGTGCCGATGTACCGCAACCTGGGGCTCGTGGGACAGGTGGGCGTTCGTGCCGCGGATCCGCAGTTGGACTTGGCGCTCAAGAAGCTCGTGTCGGAGGCCCTCGCGCCGCTGTCCGAACTGGAGCGGCGCGCATCGGCCGCACCCAAAGCGCCCGCCACGCCCGCTACGCCGCCGGCGGGGGGCGCCAGGGCCAACCCCCGCATCCGTTGGGACGGCAATACCGTCACGTTGGCGCACGACGCCACCGACGCGGACCTGGCCGCCTTGAGGGATGTCAGAGGGATCGTCGAATTGAGGATGGGCGGTGGGCCCAATGGGACGGCCGGACCGTTCGTCACCAACGCCGGCCTGGCCAACCTGGACGGATGGGCCGACCTGGAAGTCCTCTACCTGCCCGGCTCGCCGGCGCATGATCGTCGCCGGTACCCCAACGTCACGCACTTCACCGATGCGGCGTTGACCCATCTCCGCGGCCTGGCGAAGCTGCGGAAGCTCGTCCTGGTGGATCAGGAGATCACGGATGAGGGGCTGGCGAACCTCTCCCGCCTGACGGAGCTGCGCGAGCTGTGGCTGGACTTCATCCCGCTCAGCGATCGGGGCCTGAAGCACTTGAGCGGCCTGCGGAAGCTCCAGGTGCTCCGGCTCTACGGCGCGACCGTCACCGACAAGGGCCTGCGGCACCTGGCGGGCATGGCGGACATGCGGGACCTCCAGCTCGGGCGAGCCGGGGTCGGCGACAAGGGACTTGCCGCCGTCATCCGCACGATGCGCAGGCTGGAGACCTTGGACCTCCAGGGCAATCCCGTCTCCGACGACGGGCTGTCCGCCCTGGCGAACCTGACGAACCTGCGATGGTTGGCCCTGTCCCACACGCCGATCACCGACAGGGGCCTGAAGCACGTCGCCGGGCTGCACAAGCTGGAGTACCTGTTCCTGGATGGCACGGGCGTCACGGACGCCGGCCTGGCGGAGCTTGCGAGGCTGAAGCAGTTGAAGCGGCTGAAGGTCGAGAAGACCTCCGTGACGGCGGGGGGCATTCGGAAGCTGAAGGTCTCCCTGCCCGCCCTGGACGCCGTCAGGAGTCCCCGCCCGCCCCGCAGCCCGTAGCCGACGCCAGCGGCCCGGTCCCTCCGCCGGGGTGGGCGCAAGAGAAGGTGGACGACACGCGACTCGGAGTCGCTGCCGTCCACCTGTCGTTACCTTGCGGCGGCAACCGCAATTGCCCAGCACCGCAAGGTCCCCCTTTGTCGTTCGTCGCTCCGTTGCGACTGCTCCCCGCGGAGGACCGTCCAGAGCGGCGGGAACCGGCTCCCCGAGCCGTCCGCCACGTCCGCGTCGGGGCCGCGGACGCCTTGGAGGTCCTCTGCCATCCGCCGAATCGCGTCCCGGCCGGCTTTGCTCGACTCAGGCAGATCGTCAAGGCCGATGCCTGTATCGACGAATTCGGCGGCGCGGTTTAGTAACCGCCGCGGGGAATCGCGCGCGGGGGGCGGGCGGACGCGGCCAGGCGAACGAGGAACTCGCACGGCCGGGCTTCCGGGTGGATGCCCAGTCGCGTCAGGCAGAAGTCATAGCGTGCGGGGTCGTCGGGGCGGACGCGGCCAAAGGCGCGGGTGACCTCCAGGGCGGTGGGCAGGTCGGCGGTGCGGCGGCGGGTCAGTCGCAGCGCGCGGGCGATCTTGAGCATGTGGGTGTCCAGCGGCACGACGAGCAGGCGGGCGGGCACGCCGCGCCACGGCCCCGGGTCCACCCTGTCGCGGCGGACCATCCAGCGCAGCATCAGGTGGAGGCGTTTGCACGCGCTGCCGCGCGCGGGGTCGGGCAGCAGGCTGGTGCGGCGGTCGCAGCCGCCCAGCTCGCCCACGAAGGCCCGCAGGGCCGGGACGATCGTCTCGTCGCGGCGCCCGCGTCCGGCGCGAAGGCACGCGGCGAGCGAGCCGTGCCGCCGGATCGCCCGGCGGGCCGCGACCAGCATCGCCGTCAGCTCCTCGTCGGTGGTGAAGCGGTGGCGGAAGCCCGCGAAGGTCGCGGCGAGGCGCCGCGGCGGCGCGTCGCGGAGGAACCGCGCCGGGCTCGTGCCCATCGGCTCCAGCACCCGCCGGACGCTGCGGAGGATCTGCCGGACGCGGCCGTAGGCCAGGCCGCTGGCCACCAGGGCGGCGATCTCCTGGTCGGCGGGGTCGTCGTACGCCCGGACGCACTCCAGCGGGTCGGGATGCACGAACCGCCGCCGGTTGAACCGGCGGTACTGGTATTCCAGAACGCTGCGGTACTGCCTGGCGGGCATGCGGGTGGCCTGGGACCCGGCGCACCGTCGCGGAGCAGCGGTCTCGCGCGGACGCCCGGCGCTGCGCCACGGCGGAGGCGTCAGTCCGCCGGCTCGAACTGGTCCTGCTCGGCGCCGCAGTCGGGGCAGACCCAGTCGTCGGGCAGGTCCTCGAAGGCCGTGCCCGGCGCCACGCCGTTGTCGGGGTCGCCCTTCGCCGGGTCGTAGACGTAATCGCACGCGGTGCACTGGAATTTCTGCATGGCTGGCTCCTGTTGCTCGTCCGGGCCGGCGCGGGCCCGGGCACCCGCGCGGCAGGGGATTATGGCGTCATCCGCCGCTGCGTTCCAGGCGGAACATCCGGACGGCGTCGGCGGGCTCGACGCGGTAGCGGCTGCCCCGGCCCTGGTAGAAGCCGTACGCGCCGATCAGGTGCACGGACAGCGGCGTGAACCGCAGCGTGCGGCCTGTCTCGGGGTCGATCACCTCGACCTCGCCCTTGGGGAAGCGCACGCCGTCGCCCCAGGGCGAGGGGATGTAGCCCATGGCCTCGTGGAAGACGGCGCGGAGCCGCCCGCCGGCGACGGGCACCTCGGCGCCGAGGGCGGCCGTCGCCGCCTCGCAGACCTCGCCGAGGCGCGCGGCGATCTCCTCGTGCGTCGTGCCGAGGCGCCGGACCTCGGCGCGGTCGGTGTCGAGGATCTCCTGAATCGCCCGGCGGTCCGGGCCGAGGAACCCCTCGCGGCACAGCACGCCGGCGGCCAGTCTCCGGCGGATCTCCCGCTCTTCGGGCAGTTCCTTCATGGCGGTCATCCAAACTTGTCGTAGAAGATGCGGTCGGGCGGTATGCCCTTGCCCTTGAGCACCTTGTCGGCGGCGTCGACCATGCCCGGCGAGCCGCACAGGTAGCCCTCCAGCTCCGAACCGTCCCGCACGTGCCGGCCCACCACGTCGGTGATGAGCCCGCGCTCGCCGTCCCACCCGTCGTCCCCGGGCGCGCCCGACAGGGCCGGGACGAACGTGAACCACGCCAGCTCCCGCTCGAGCCGCCGCAGCTCGTCCAGGAAGAACAGGTCGCGCCGGCGCACCGCGCCGAAGAAGTACGTGCACTGGCGCGCGAGGCCCCGCCGCTTCATGTGGCGGAGCATCGACCAGAACGGGGCCATGCCCGACCCGCCGGCGATCCAGACCATCTCGCGGTCCGTGCCGGAGAGGGCGAACTCGCCGTAGGGGCCGTGGAAGCAGACCTCGTCGCCCTCGGCCAGGAGCGTGAAGACCCACGTGGTGCAGATGCCCCCGGGCACGAGGCGGATGATCAGCTCGACGGCGTCGTCCTCGCTGGGGACGCTGGACATGCTGTAGGCGCGGTAGACGCCCTCGGGGTTGTCGCCGTAGGCGGGGGCCTCGAGCTGGATGTACTGCCCGGCGGCGAACTGGATTCGCTCCGGCTCGACCAGGCGGATGCGCAGCTCCTTGATGTCGTGCGTCAGGTCGCGGATCCGCTCGACCACGCCGCGGTACTCCCGGACGGCCAGCAGCTCCTCCGGCACGAGCACCCTCAGGTCGTTGCGGACCTTCACCTGGCAGCAGATGCGCACGCCGGCGGCCGCCTCCTCGGGCGTCAGCAGCGCCAGCTCCGTCGGCGCGACGGGCCCGCCGCCCTCGGGGATCTCCAGCTTGCAGTACGCGCACGTGCCCCGCCCGCCGCAGGCCGAGGGAATGAAAATGCCCTCGCCCTTCAACGCCGCCAGGACCGTCTCGCCCCCCCGGACCTCCAGCTCGCGCCCGCCGTCGTTGACGTCGATGCGGCACGGGCCGTAGCGGACGAGGTAGCGCTCGGCCACCAGCAGCAGCGCCGCCAGCGCCGTGGTCAGCCCGCAGGCCGCCAGGGCGGCCAGGAGGATGGGCACGAACCAGCTCACGGGCGTCTCCCGGCGCCGCGCGGGCGCGAGGGCCCCGCCGTCCACGATCCGCGATCCGTCGTCGTCACAGCTTGACCATCCCCTGGAAGATGACGAACGCCATGGCCATGATGCCCGTGATGATCAGCGTGATGCCCGCGCCCTCCAGGGCCGGCGGCACCTTGGCCCGCCGCAGGCGATGGCGGATGCCGGCCATCAGCAGGATCGCCACGAACCACCCGAAGCCGCTGCCGAAGCCGTACACCAGTACCCGCCCCGTGCCGAAGCCCCTGGCCGCGACGTTGTTCACCATGAACAGCGACGCGCCGAGGATCGCGCAGTTGACGGTGATCAGGGGCAGGAAGATGCCCAGCGAGAAGTAGAGCTTCAGGCTGACCCGCTCGATGAGCATCTCCAGGAGCTGCACGAAGGCGGCGATGACCACGATGAACAGGATCAGCTTGAGGCTCTCGGCGGGCACGCCGTAGTCGGCGAGCGGCCGCAGCACATGCACGTACAGCCAGTAGTTCAGCACGCTCGTGCCCGTCGTGACGAACAGGACGGCCAGCCCCATGCCGAACGCGCTGCGGAGCTGCCGGCTGACCGACAGGAACGGGCACATGCCCAGGAAGCGCGTCAGCAGGATGTTGTCGGTCAGCGCCGCCGACAGCAGGATCAGCACCATCGTCAGGCCGGGCATGGCGTCGGCGGCGGCGTCGGCGATCATCGGGCGCCCTCCCCGGCCCCGGCGGGCGCCTCCTGACGCAGGGCGATGCCCCGCGCGATCCACACCGCCACGGCGAGGACGAAGAACGCCCCCGGCGGGATGACCATGATCGTCCAGTGGCGCCACCACGCCCCGGCGGCGCCCGGCCCCGACGCGCTCAGGACGACGACCTCCCAGGCGGTGTTCTTGAAGAGCGTCCCGAAGCCCAGCAGCTCGCGGACGACCGCCACGAACATCAGGATCAGCGAGTAGCCCAGCCCCGCCCCCAGGCCGTCGGCGGCGGCCGGCAGCGGCCGGTTCTTCCCCGCGAAGGCCTCCAGCCGCCCCAGCACGATGCAGTTGGTGATGATCAGCCCGACGTAGGCGGCGATGTCCTTGTGCGTCTCGAAGAACAACGCGCGGAAGGCGATGTCCACCATGATCACGTAGACCGCGACGATGAGCACCTGCACCATGACGCGGACGCGCCGGGGGATATAGTCGCGCATCAGGCTGACGGTCAGCGACGAGAGCGTCGTCGTCCAGATCAGCCCCGCGCACATCAACGCCGTGTTGAACACGAGGTTCGTCACCGCCAGCGCGGAGCAGATCCCCAGCACCTGGCGGAAGATCGGGTTGTCCCGCCAGAACTGGACCAGCAGGGCCTGGCCCGGCTTCGTGATGCGCAGCTCCGCGTCAGCCATCTTGCCCCCCCGGCCTGGCCCGCTTTGCGGGGGCGCCCAGGACGAAGACTCGCCGCGCCCCCAGGCCGGCGGCTTTGGCGGCGCGGTGGAACTCGGCGAGGCGCTCGTTGAGGAAGGCGCCCACGGCCGTCGAGGTGCCCGTCGCGCCCGTGATGGCGTCCACGTGGCGGCCGTAGGCGGGGCTCCGCGGCGCGGCGGGCCTCTCGCCGCCGACGTGCAGGAACGCGCCGGGCTCCGCCGGCGGGGTGACGTCCAGCCCCCGGAAGCGGTCGCGCCACGCCTTCTCGGTCAGCCGCCCGCCCAGGCCCGGCGTCTCGCTGTGTCGAAGGAACACCACGCCGACGATGCGGTCCAGCTCCGGCGTCACGGCCAGGTAGCCGTCGATCCGCGCCCAGAAGCCCACGCCGTCGACCGGGAAGGCGTAGGCCAGAACGCTCGCGGTGTCGCGGATGTCCGGCGGGCGGTCCGGCGGCAGATCGCTGCGGTAGGCCACGAGCAGGGGGATGTCGCGGCCGCTTCGCGGGTCGCGGATGGAGATCGGCGCCCGCCGCGGGTCGCGGGCGACGGCGTCGGGCCCGCGGTAGCCGGCGATGCGGCGGCGGACGAGCCGGTCGACGCCGACCTTCGCCGCCTCGGCCTCCAGGCCGAACAGCTCCACCAGGGCCTCCTGCTCGTAGCGGCGGGCGTTTCGCCGGGCGATCGGGGCCGTCAGGGCGTGCAGCGTCATGATCGCGCCGGTGAAGAGGAGCGACACGACGCCCGCGAAGGCCAGCACGTAGCCGGGGCGATCGACCTGGGCCTTGAGGTTCACGCCGCGGCCTCCTTTGCTGCGGCGGCCCGGGCCTTGCGCCACGTCGCCCACGCCTCGGCGCCCAGGTCCAGCAGCGGGCCGACCAGGTTGCCCAGGAGGATGGAGAACGTCGCGGCGGCCACGAAGACGCCCCGCCAGCGCAGCACGACGATCAGGAAGCCGATCAGGAAGCCGTAGGCAAGCTGCGCGGGGCGTTTCTTCGGCCCGCTGACGGGGTCGGTGATCATGAAGACGGCCGCGTACATCGTCGTGCCGCTGAGGAGCTGCCACGCCAGCGGCGGGACCTCGCCGAGGCCGCCGAAGCCCAGCACGTTGCGGAACAGCACGTTGGCCAGGAGCAGCCCGGCGAAGCCGCTGAGCATGAGCCGCCAGTTGGCGGTCTTGGTGACGAGCAGGTACACGGCGGCGAGGGCGATGATCAGGGCGCAGCCTTCGCCCATGGACCCGGCGGCGAGGACGCGCGGGGCGGATTCGCCGGGCACGTGGAACGTCCCGCCGATCGTGCCGAGCAGCATGTCGCGGAGGCTCGCGCCGTGCCCGCCGCTCCGCACGACGTCGAAGCCGTACTCCCGCGAGACCCACGTGGGCGAGGCCTGGGTGACGGCGTCGGCGACGGTCCGCCCGGCCTCGGCCAGCCGGCGGGCCAGGTCGGCGGGCAGGTGGCCGAGGCCCTGGAACGACCAGTGGGCGAAGCCGCCTGGGAAGCCCTCGAACGCGGGGACGAACTGGCGCGTCAGGTCCACGGGGAAGCAGATGTAGACGAACGCCCGCCCGGTGATGGCGGGGTTGGCGAAGTTGCGTCCGAAGCCGCCGAAGACCTCCTTGGCGAAGAGGATCGCCACGACCACGCCGACGGCGGCGACCCATGCGGGCACGGTCACCGGCAGCGACAGGGCGTACAGCCAGCACGTCACGAAGCACGCCGTGGAGACCGGCGAGCCCCGGCGCCGCGCCGTGAGGTACTCGACCAGGACGCCGACCGCGGTGCACAGCCCCAGGATCCACATGACCCGCCAGCCGAAGAAGTAGACGGCCGAGATCGCCACCGGCGTCAGGGCGATCAGCATGCGGACCATCGTCGGCTGCTTCTGGAGCAGGCGGCGCTTCCGCGGCGCCGGGCGCTTCGCGGAGGCCGGCGAGGATGTGGACGCTTCACCCATGACGGATCGCGATGCCGGGTCTGCCGATAAGGTACGCCAACGCGCCCGTGGAGAAAAGCGCCGCGCGGGCGCGGACTCGGAAGTCTAGCCCCGGCCACGCCGGGCCGGGGCTTGGGCAGAACGCCGGGCCGGGGCGTTGCCGTACCGGTCGCGCAGGATCGCGGCGATCTGCGTGCCGAGCCGGCGGCAGGCGGCCAGGTCGTCGTCCGCGGGGACGTACCGCGCCTTCAGCGGCTCGGCGACCTGCTCGACGCCCATGTCGTCCAGCGCGGCCGCAACCTGCTTGATCGACTCGCCGCTCCAGCCGTACGACCCGAACGCCGCGCCGATCAGCCCTTTGGGGCGCAGGCCCTTCAGGTAGCACAGCACGTCGGCGACGGTGGGGAACATCGTGTTGTTGATGGTGGGCGAGCCGACGAGCAGGGCCCCGGCTTCGAGGACTTCGGTGGCCACGTCGCTGCGGTGGGAGGCGGACAGGGGCATGAGCTTCGCGGGCGTTCCGGCGGCGGCGAGGCCGTCGGCGATGGCGCGGGCCATCGCGGCGGTGCTCTGCCACATCGTGTCGTAGACCAGGACGGCCCGGTTGGTCCGCTCCGAGCGGCTCCAGCGCCCGTACAGGTCGAGCACGCGGGCGAAGCCCTTCCGCCAGACGGGCCCGTGGTCGGGCGCGACGATGCGGAAGGTCCGCCCCGCGCCGGAGAGCTTCTCCATCGCCCGGGCGACGGGCTTGTTCAGCGGCATGAGGATGTTGGCGTAGTACTTGGCCAGCTCGTGGGTCACCAGCCAGTCCGGCAGCTCGTCGTCGAACCGCTCGGTCCCGGCCAGGTGCATGCCGAAGGCGTCCTGCGAGAACAGCAGCTCCTCGCCGTGCAGGTAGCTGACCATGCTGTCGGGCCAGTGGCACATCTTCGTCTCGAAGAACGACAGCCGCTCGTCGCCGAGGTCCAGCTCCTCGCCGTCGGCGACCTCGACGACGTCGACGCCGCCGTGGAAGTGCGCCGCCAGCGCCGAGGCGCCCTGCTTCGAGGCGAAGACCTTCTCGGCCCCGACGGCGGCGGCCACCCGCGGCACGCAGCCGGAATGGTCCATCTCCGCGTGGTTCGAGACGACGTAGTCGATGCGCCTCGGGTCGATCACCGAGGCGATCCGCGCCATCAGCTCGTCCTCGAAGGGCGCCTTGACCGTGTCGATGAGCGTGACCTTCTCCGCCAGCACGAGGAAGGCGTTGTAGGTCGTGCCGCGGCTGGTCGCGTAGCCGTGGAAGTTGCGGATTGCCCAATCGATGGCGCCGACCCAGTACACGCGGTCGGTCACGGCCACGGCGGTGAACGCATCGGCCATTTGCAGTCCCCTCGGGCGTGCTCTGCGCGACGGCGGTTGCTGTCCCGGCCGCGTCGCCGGCGTCAGCCCAGCGCGGCGAGCTGCTTGCTCAGCAGCACGACGTGCCCGACCTCCTGCTGGATGATGTCGTCGATCCGCGCCTTGCCGCCGTCGCCGGGCACCATGCCCTTCATCGTGATGTAGAAGAGGATCGAGTCCTTCTCCAATCCGATGGCCGTGGTGAGGATGTCCGGGAGCGACTCGGCGCCGCTGAGCTGGTCGGCGGGCTTGACGGTGAGGTCGAAGATCTTGCCCTCGACCATCGCCTGGAGATACAGGGCGCCCTCGCCCATGGGATCGAAGGTGGCCTCGGCCCGATCGTGCCGGGCGAGGTCGGCCTTCATCTGGGCGAAGGTCTGCTCGTGCTCGTCCTCCATCGCGGCCAGGCCGAGCAGCATCTCCTTGGCGCCCTCATCGGGCGTGCCCTCGGCGGCCTTGCGGTAGAACCCGGCGCCGTTGCGCTCGATCTGCTCGGCCATCGCGTAAATCTCGTCGGCGTTGAACGTAATCGCCATCAGTTCTCTCCTTCGCCGGCTGGGGGCGTGAAGGTGCGCTGGGCCAGCTCGCGGTCGAGCAGGAACAGCCCACCGGGCGCGCCGGCCAGCATCTTCACCTTCTGGACGATCCCGTCGGCGGCGGCCTCCTCCTCCACCTGCTCCGTGACGTACCACTGGAGGAAGATCTCGGTGGCCGTGTCGCCTTCCTCCCGGGCGACCTTCACCAGGTCGTGGATCCGCGCGGTGACGAGCTGCTCGTGGGCGTAGGCGCCCTCGAAGGCCGCCTGGGCGGAGTCCCACTCGGTCTCGGGGCCCTCGATGGCCTTCAGCACCGCGCGCCCGCCCCGCTCGCCGAGGTAGTGGAAGAACTTCATCGCGTGGGCGACTTCCTCCTGCGCCTGGCAGCTCATCCAGTTGGCGAAGCCGGGCAGGTTCTCCCCCTCGAAGTACGCCTGCATCGACAGGTACAGGTACCCCGAGTACAGCTCGGCGTTGATCTGGTCGTTGATGGCGTCCTGCATCTTCTCACTGATCATGACGTCTCGTCCTTTCCGGGGCCGGAAACGGACCTCCGCCGCGCGAGCCGGCCCGCTCGCGCGTGCGCCTTCTCGCCCCGCGGCTAGGCCTGCCAGAGCCCGTGCAGGTTGCAGTACTCCCGCGCCGAAAGGTCCTCGCCGACGACGGGGAACACCGCCTCCGGCGCGTCGCCCGGGTGGAGGAACTGCCGGTAGCTCCTGCCGTCCGCGATCAGCTCGATCCACTGGATCCAGTGCTTCTCCAGCATCGGGTGGGCCTCGTTCTGCCCCACCCGGACCTTCACGCCCTCGTCCGTCCTCTCGATGTACGGCACGTGCTTCTCGGTGGTGGCGTCCTCCGTCTTGGGCTCCATCAACTGCATGGGCTCGCCGCAGCAGACCAGCTCGCCCGCGCCGCCGTCGAGCACCTCGGCGACGATGCCGCACACCTCGCACTTGTAGATCTGTTTCCTTTCCGTCATGGTTCCTTCCTTTCCCTTCGGAGACTGGAGTTGAGCGTGGCCAACGGCGACCCGGCCGACCGCTGTCCTCGGGCGGTCGGTTCCCGCCGTATCGTTACCGGCCGCTTACCGCGTTGTCAATTCCCGCGCAGCCGCCAGGACGGCGTCGTAGTCCGGCTCGTCGGTCATCTCCGGGACGATCTGCTCGTAGGCCACCTTGCCGTCGGGGTCGAGGACGAACACGGCCCGCGCCAGGAGGCGAAGCTCCTTGATCCGCACGCCGAAGGCGTCGCCGACGGCGGCGTCGCGGTGGTCGGAGAGGGTCTGGACGTTGTCCACCCCGGCCGCGCCGCACCAGCGAGCCTGGGCGAACGGAAGGTCCATGCTCACGACGAGCACGCCGACGCCGTCGCCGAGCCGGCCGGCCTCCTCGTTGAAACGCCGCGCCTCCGTGTCGCACACCGGCGTGTCCAGCGAGGGCACGGTCGCCACCACACAGACCTTGCCCCGGAACGACGAGAGGGCCACCTCCGACAGATCGTTGGCCAGGGCCGTGCAGTCCGGCGCCTCGGCGCCGACGTCGAGGCCCTCGCCCAGCAGCGTGAGCGGCCCGCCCAGAAACGTCACGATGCCCGTCCGTTCGTTCATGTGTCTTCCCTTCCGCGGTCCTGTGTTTCTTGCGG
Source organism: uncultured Planctomycetaceae bacterium (assembly GCA_964642165.1). Classification (GTDB taxonomy): domain Bacteria; phylum Planctomycetota; class Phycisphaerae; order SM23-33; family SM23-33; genus CAYRVX01. The sequence goes on from CAZXOC010000124.1 coordinate 16,551, forward strand.
TCGTCGCGCCGTGCGCGGTGACACGCGCCCGCTGACGGAAGCGCCCCGCCGGCGCGGTCGTGCCCGGCACGCATCGGCCGGACCGACCAGGCCCCGGGGCTGTCCCCACATTCTAGGCACCTCGGGACGGGGCGACCGCAACTTGGCCCCCCTTGCCCCGACGCGCCTGCCGACGGCTCACTCGGCTGCGAAGAGGCGCTCGAGGACGTCGGTCGCGGTGAGGCGGTCGATCTCGTCCTGGATCTCCCGCTCGATCTGGCGGTAGTCGCGGACGCGGGGCGGGCCGGCCAGGTCCGACGACTCCCCGGGAGCCAGCTTCGTCAGGGCCAACGCCGCGTTGCCGGTGGTCGTCACGACCCACCGCCCCTCGCTGAGGTCCTTCCGGAAGACGCTGAGCCCCTGGAGGTCCGCGTCCTTCGCCCAGGGCAGGTCGCTGAGGCCGGGATCGACGGTCACCACGCGGGCGTCGGCCCGCCCGCCGCTGTCCGGGTCGGTGAGCGTGTAGACGCGGCGGATCCACAGGCGCCCGTCGCGCGCGATGTACTCGACGTGGATCTCGCTGCGGGGATCCAGGCCGGTCGGGATGTCCTTGAGGACGCCCTCGGCCGTGCGGACCACGACGCGGAGCTCCCCGTCCCGCAGCACGAGCTCGGTGACGGCGGTCTTCTTCACCACCTGGTTGTACAGGCCGCGAAGCTCCCGGTAGTCCTCGGTGACGGCCCGCAGGCGCTCGCGGTAGATCGAGGCGACGATGTTCCCCTTCGAGTGGGTGTACAACGCCGCGCCGCCGAGGCCCACCAGGGTAAGCAGCCCCACGATGCGCAGCAGCCGCCCCATCGCGCCGAACGCTCGGGTGATCCCGGTCGCCATCTTCCACTCCGATCCTGATCGCGGGTTCCCAGGGACCCGGGGCCGTCCGCGGGCGCCGGCGGAAAGCCCCCCGAGCGCGGCGCCCCGCCCGGAACGAGAGACGAAGCCAACTCCCGATTATACCGCCGGGCCGGCGGGAAGGAAGCCTCCCTGCCCACCGAGGGCCGCTCAGATCTTGGGGTTGACGTATCCCCGCTTGCCCAGGCGGTTGTGGATCAGCCGGTAGATCGTCTTCGACTCGTGGATCAGGTCGATCGTGACCGGGCAGACCGGCGGGCGCGGGATCGGCTTCTTCACCAGCTTGTCGCGCCAGTAGTGCACCAGGACCGTGCAGGCACCGTCCAGCTCGCTCCGCTGGAGGGTCCCGCGCTCGGTGCCCTCGAGCTTCACCTTCACCTTCAGGTAGACGTGCGTCGCCGTGGGCTTGGCCTCGATCTCGGTGGCGAGGATGCGCCCCTTGACGAGCGCCACGGGCTCCCGCGCGCGGAAGCGGCCCTGGATGCAGGCCAGCTCCATCTCGGTGATGTCCGCCGGGCGGCTCCAGCGGGGCGGGAGGTACTTGAACTTCAGGCCGCCCGCGCCGGCCCCGACAGCCAATCCGACCCCCAACGCCAGCAGAACCAGCAACACGATCCGTCTCATGACAGCCTCCTTCCGGAATGTCTCTGGCGGCTTCTTCGACAGGGCAGTCCGTGCCGCTGGAGCGCCGCTCCCCCGCGGTCGCACCACACGGCTCCGGAGGCGTGCAAGACCTCGGCCCGCCCTGCCGCCTCTATACTAAACACGCGACCGGCCGGAACGTTAGCAGAAAGGTGCGCCGGAACGTTCACACGGCCGCGGAAACCGGCGCCGGCGAGCGTCGGAGCTTCCGCCCGGGCGCGGCGCTCGCATGCGCCGCGGGGCGGACCGATCTTCACGCAGGACGTCGGCGGCGCTAGAATGACGTGCGCTGCGCGACGAAGGGTCCGCCATGCTGGAAAGGCTGCTCGACATCCCGGCGGAGTTCTGGGCCGTCCTGGGCGAGATGGCCCCCTACCTGCTGTTCGGCTTCCTCGCGGCGGGCGCGCTGTCGGTGCTGGTCTCGCCCGAGACGGTGGAGCGCCACCTCGGGGGGCGCGGGCTCTGGCCGGTCGTGAAGGCCGCCCTGTTCGGCATCCCCCTGCCGCTGTGCAGTTGCGGGGTGATCCCCGTGGGCGCGTCGCTGCGTCGCCACGGCGCCGGCCGCGGGGCGACCGTGGCGTTCCTGATCGCCACCCCGCAGGACGGCGTGGACAGCGTCTTCGTGACGTTCAGCCTGCTGGGCGGCGTGTTCGCCGTCTTCCGCACGGCGGCGGCGCTGGTCAGCGGCGTGGTGGGCGGGGCGATCGCCTCGGCCGTCGAGCCCGACGCCGCCGCGGGGGCGACCCACCCCGAGAGCTGTCAGGAGGCCTGCTGCGCGCCCGGCGGGGGCGGGCGGCTCCGGCGGGCGTTGGCCTACGGCCTCGGCGCGCTGCCGCGGGACATCGGCAGGGCGCTGCTGGTGGGCCTGGCGGCGGCGGCCCTGATCACGGCGCTGGTGCCGGAGGACTTCTTCGCCGGCGTGCTGGGCGGCGGGGTGTCGGCGATGCTGCTGATGATGATGCTGGGCATCCCGGTGTACGTCTGCGCGACGGCGTCCGTGCCGGTCGCCGCGGCGCTGATCGCCAAGGGCGTCTCCCCGGGCGCGGCGCTGGTGTTCCTGATGACCGGCCCGGCGACCAACGCCGCGGCGGTCGCCACCATCTGGAAGGTCATGGGCCGGCGGACGGCCCTGGTGTACCTCGGCGCGGTGGCGGCGACGGCCCTGGCGTCGGGACTGACGCTGGACGCCCTCTTCCGCGCCACGGGCACCTCCGCCGCCCCGGCCATGGCGTGGATGCTGCCCGGACCCGTCAAGTCCGCCTGCGCGGTGGCGCTGCTGGGCGTGCTGGCCGTCGGCATCGGCCGTTCCCTGTGGGGCGGCAGGGCCCATGCCCACGACCATGGCGACCATCCCGCCGGGGGGCCCGGGCTCGACGGCGAGCCGGCGGTCGAGCTTCGGATCATCGGCATGACGTGCGAGCACTGCCGACAGGCCGTCCAGCGGGCCCTGTCCGAGTGCCCCGGCGCCGAGACGGTCGAGGTGGACCTGCGCGCCGGCCGGGCCCTTGTGACCGGGCCGACCGACCCCGCCGCGCTGCGCCAGGCCGTCGGAAGCCTCGGATACGGCGTCGGCGAGCCCCCGCAACGTTAACACCACAGCGCCACTTGGCTGAGCAAGTTGAGTAGTAGGCCGGCCTGGTTCAGATCAAGGGTACACTTTCCCGCTTGGCCTCCGAGCAGCGCCTCGCCTACCACAAGGCCCGCCTGGACC
>CAZXOC010000125.1:0-5459 GCA_964642165.1 uncultured Planctomycetaceae bacterium
GCGGGCCGAAGCGCAACGATTCTCTGAATAGAGGGTTAGGCGGGGCCGTCAAATCGGTGTGACCTTGGCGTTTTTCGCCGAAATATCGCGTCGGCTCACGCGACCACGCCGACAGGGCCGGTGGAAGGCCCCGGAAAGCAAACCGGACGAAGTCGGCAGGAAGGTCCAAACACAAGGAGTCGTGCGATGATCAGGAAAGTCATCAAGTTCGGAGTGGTACCGGCGGTGGTCCTGCTGTTGGTGGGAGGGCTGTTGCTCGGCGGCGACCTCTTCAGCTACGTCAACTCCTCGGTCAGCTCGCTGCGGACGAGCGTGAGGGAGTCGATCCCCGTCGAGGCCGAGCTTCAGCGGGCCCGCGACATGCTCGAGGACATCATCCCCGAGATGCGGGCCAACGTGAAGCTGATCGCCCAGGAGCAGGTGGAGATCGAGGCCCTCAAGCGCGACATCGCCCAGTGCGAGCACGGGTTGGGCGACGACGAGGCCCGCATCCGCAAGCTGACGGCCCTGCTGGGCAGCGGCGAGACCTACTTCACGATCAGCGATCGGCGCTACAGCCGCGACGCGATCAGGAACGACCTGGCGCGGCGGTTTGAGCGGCACAAGGAGGCCCAGGCCGTCGTCGCCGGCAAGGAGCGCCTTATGGCCGCCCGGGAGAAGAGCCTCGAGGCCGCCGAACAGATGCTGGATAAGGCGCGGTCTCAGAAGGAGCTTCTGGCCAGCAGGATCGAGTCGCTCGCCAGCCAGAACCGGCTGGTCCGGGCCTCGTCCGTCGGCTCGAAGATCCAGCTCGACGACAGCAAGCTCGCCCGGACCGAGCGCCTGCTTGGGCAGATCAAGAAGCGCCTGGACGTGGCCGAACGCGTGCTGGCCTACGAGGGCCGCTTCGTCGACGAGATCCAGGTCAACGTGGTCGACGAGGCCGACCTCCTGACGCAGGTTCGGAACTACTTCGACGGCTCGGTGGAAGGCCAGGCCGTCGCCGTGGACGGCGAGGCCGTCGCGGGGTCCGGCGAGATCGACTGAGCCGAACCCCAGCCGCGCCCGCGCCCTGCGACGAGCGCGTACGGCAGGCCTTGCGGTATACTGGATGAGTGTCCCGCAGGCGGGGGGACATGCAGGCGCCGCCTGCGGGACGCCGCGGCCGCAAGGGCGCCCCGCCGGAACGGTAAGCGGACCAGGCAACGCCCAACGGGAGTCGGACCGGTGCTGATCCTTCAGATCAAACAAGCCGAGTGTGCCCTGGCGGACGGGCGGCTGGACGAGGCCTGCGAACTGGCCGCCGGCAAGGACGTACAAGGCCACCGCCGTGGGCAGCGGCTGATCGGGCAGCTCGTGCAGCGCCTGATCGAGCGAGGTACGGAGCACCTCGCCGCCGGGCACACTCGGGAAGCTCTGGCCGACTGCGACAAGGCCATGAAGCTCGGCGGCAACCTTCCGGAGGCCGTCGAGCTTCGGCGCCGGGTCGCCGAGGCGATCTCACAGAAGCGCCGGTCGGGCCACCGGCGCGGCGACCTGGTCACCACCGCGCGAGAGCACATTGAGAACGGGCGGCTGTCGTTGGGGGAGGGCCTGCTGGCCGACGCGCCGGACGACAGCGTCCGGGCGGGGCTGCTTCGACACGAGGCGGCGGCGCGGCGCAGCCGAGCCGAGGCCGCCCTCAAGCGCGCCCAGGCCGCCCTGGACCGGTCCGACTACGCCGCCGCCGTCGACGAGCTGCTGACCGCGCGCGCCCATCGCGCCGAGAGCGACGACATGGCGGACCTGGCGGCCCGGCTGGTCTGCGCCGCGGCCGGCTGGGCGCGGGAGGAGATGATCCGTGGCCGGGTGGACCTGGCCGCGTCCCTGTTGGGGCGACTGAAGCCCCTGGCCGGCGGCAGCCGCGACGTCGAGGACCTGCTTCGCGTGGCCGCCGAGTGCCGGCGGGCGTGGTCGGCGATCGGGCGCGGAGAGCTGCGCCGCGCCGGCGAGATCCTTCGCCGCGCCCGCGCGATGCTGCCGAAGGCCCAGTGGCTTCAGCAGGCGGTGGATTCGACCGGGCGGGCGGCCCAGGCGCTGGAGGACATCCGGTCCGGGCCGCTGGGCATGCTGCCGGAAAGCCAGGCGGAGACCCGCGAGCCGCACCCGGAGGAGACGCTGGCGGCGGAGAGCCCGCCGGTGCTCTCGCCGGTCGAGCCGGACCCGCCGGCAAGCGCCGGCATCCTGCCCGGGCGGTTCCTCCTCCAGGTCGACGGGGCCGGCAGCTCGCTGGTCCTGCGCGAGCCCCGGGTGTCCTTCGGCCCGATCAGCTCCTCGCGCCGGCCGGAGGTCGGCCTGCTGGCCGATCCCGCCCTGCCCGTCGTGACCATCGAGCGCGCCGAGGGCGATTACTTCCTCCGCGCCGAGACGCCGGTGGGCATCAACGACCGGATGGTGACGGGCAAGCTCCTGGTCGACGGCGACCGGATCGCGCTGTCGCCGCGGTGCCGGCTTCGCTTCCGCCTGCCCAACGCCGCGAGCGGCTCGGCGGTGCTGGAGCTTTCGACGGCGCGGCTGCCGCAGGCCGACATCCGCCGCGTGATCCTGATGGATCGCGAGGTGATCATGGGTCCCGGCCCGGCCGCCCACGTCCGCGCGGATCACCTGGGCGAGCGGGCCGTCCTCTACGTGCGGGACGGGCGACTGCTGTGCCGCGCGAGGCTGGATCTGACCATCGACCACAAGCCGGCGGACCCATCGGCCGGCATCCCCCTGGGCAAGCCGGTGCGGCTGGGGCCGCTCGGGCTGGTCGTCACCAGGGCATAGAGCACGTTGCGAGCCTCGGATAGACTGGACCTGGAAGAGAAACGCACGACGATGCAGGAATTCCAGTACCAGCATGGTGATCGCCCGTTGGAGGGCTACACGATCCAGCACGGCATCGGCCGCGGCGGGTTCGGCGAGGTCTATTACGCCGTCAGCGACGCCGGTCGCCAGGTCGCGCTGAAGGCCATCCAGGGCTACGAGCACATCGAGCTGCGAGGCGTGGGGCAGTGCATGAACCTCAAGAGCCCGCACCTCGTGACGATCTTCGACGTGAAGTACAACAAGCAGGGCCGTCCCTTCGTCGTGATGGAATACGTTTCGGGCCCGTCGCTGGGCGACCTGCTGGGCGACTCGCCGGGCGGGCTCGGCGTGCAGAAGGCCGCCTTCTTCCTCCGCGAGATCAGCAAGGGGCTGACGTTCCTTCACGAGTGCGGCATCGTCCACCGCGACCTCAAGCCCGGCAACGTCTTCTACGAGAGCGGGTACGTGAAGATCGGCGACTACGGGCTCAGCAAGGCCATGAGCCCCAGCCGATGCAGCGGGCAAACGGTCACGGTCGGGACCGTGCACTACATGGCCCCGGAGATCGGCGACGGCTCGTACGACAAGAGCATCGACATCTACGCCCTCGGCGTGGTGCTCTACGAGATGATCAGGGGCAGCCCGCCGTACACGGGCTCGAGCGTCGGCGAGATCCTGATGAAGCACATGTCGGGCGAGCCGGACCTCGCCGGCATCGAGGAGCCGTTCGCCTCCGTCATCCGCCGGGGGATGGACAAGGACCCGGCCCGGCGCTACTCGTCGGTCCAGGAGATGGTCGAGGCGGTCTTCGGCGCCGAGCACGTCCGCGAGAGCGTTTCGGTGTTCGCCCCGACGAGCCTGACGATGGTGGCGGGCAAGGCGGCGGTGAGGGTCACGCCCACGCCGCCTTTGCCCCTGACGCCGCCTCCGCTGCCGAGGATCCCGCCGGTGCAGGCGCCGCCTCCCGGGCCGCCGATCCAGGCGCCGCGGCCGGTCGAGCCACCGGTGCTTCGTCCGATCGCCCAGGCGCCCCCCCAGGCCGTGAGGCTCCAACCGGCAGGCGGCGCGGCGGTCCTGGCCGCGCCGGCCCCCGTCGCCCTGCACGACCCGCTGCCTCTCAAGCAGCGCGTCTGGCTGGCACTGATCGCGATCGGCATCATGGCCCTCGGCGCCGGCTTCCTGAGCGACGGCCACGGGTGGCTCGACGAGCCGGTCCTCCGCGTCATCCTGGCGGCCGTGATGATCCTCGGCGCCACGGTCGGCATCAACCTGGGGCGGACGCGGCTGCGACTGTCGAACGAGTCGGCCCTCCTGGCGCGGCTGGGGCTCGGCGGGCCGGGCTGCATCCTCACGGTCCTGCCGGCGCTGGTGGTGATGGCCTTCGGCGTCGACGAGTACCGGCGCGAGCTGCACGTTGCCCAGGACGAGTTCTACGGCACGCTCGGGGCCGTCTGCGTGGTCCTGGTGCTGCTGAACTGGCTGCGATCGACGGCCCCCGGGCGGGCGAATCGCCTGGTGCTCGGGCACGCCTTTGCCGCCGCGGGACTGGGGCTGGTCTTCGCGGCGATCTTCGACGGGCTGATGGGCCTGGCCGCCGGCATCCTGGCGGGGATCGTCCTGGCCGTGCAGATCACCAGCCCGCTCCATCGCGACGAGCAGGTCGACGAAGGCTCCAACGGGTCCGCATCGGGCGCCGAGAAGAGCGCCCTGATGGGCGTCTCGCCGCGCAAGCGGCTGTGGGCGGTGGTCCTCTGCCTGGTCTGGTTCACCGGCTTCGGGGGGCTGCACCGATTCTACGTGGGCAAGATCGGCACGGGTCTGCTGTGGCTTCTCACGGGCGGGCTGCTGGGCATCGGACAGCTCGTCGACCTGATTCGCATCCTGGCCGGGCAGTTCACCGACAGCCAGGGCCGCCCCTTGCTCATCTGGGAAGACGAGAAAGAGCTCCGCTCCGTGCACGCGGGCTCCGCCGCGCCGCCTGCCGGCCAGCCGGGCAAGCCCAAGCCGCGGGTCGTGCAGGCGGGGCGCGTCGATCGGCGCAACTGGCTCGGCCCGGTGCTGTCGGTCCTCGGCGGGCTGCTGATGTTCCTGGGCGTGCTGATCGGGCTGGCGCTGGCGGTGAACCTGCCGGCGATCATCGCGGCGGGCATCCCGGACGAGGGCCTGGCGCGGGACCTGGAGCAGGAGCTGGGGCGTGGCTGGCCGGAGCTGCTCCAGCGGATCGTCACCATTCTCATGTGGGTGGTGATGGTCCTGGCGGCGCTGGCGCTGATTGTCGCCCGGCGGCGCCGAGGCGTGGCGCCCATGTTCCGCGCCGTGCTGGGGGCCTTCGGGCTGCTGATGACGGTGGAGGCCCTCCAGGCCGCCTTCGGGGGCATCGCCTGGGACCGATTCTCCCGATTGATCGACGCCAACCTGGCAGGCGAGGCCGTTGAGCTGCTGTTCCGCCAGATCCACGAGCCCTCGGCCGTCCTGGGCGCCGTGCTCCTTCTGGCCTCCATGATCGTCCTGTGCTGGCCCGACCGGCGCCGCCGGGCGATCGCCGAGACGCCCGCCGGACGGGAGGCGTGAGAGGTACATAAGACCATGTTCTTCTTGCCATTATTCGGAATCCTGGCCGTCCTGGTGGTGCTCGGCCTGCTGGTCGGCGGGGC
>CAZXOC010000125.1:5559-19578 GCA_964642165.1 uncultured Planctomycetaceae bacterium
CTGGCCGTCCTGGTGGTGCTCGGCCTGCTGGTCGGCGGGGCGGTTCTGCTGGTCGTGCGGCGGCGGCGAAAGTCGCCGGCCTGGGTGCTCGGGCTTGGCGGAGGGGTCCTCCTCCTGCTGCTTCTGGCGGCAACGGCGCTGCACTGGAGCTCCGCGACCGGGAGACGACATGTGGAGGTCGTCCGCCGTGCTCGGGACGCGGTCGCGGTCCACCAGAGGCGCGTGGTGCACGAACCGGACCGCCCCGGCGCCATGGCATCGCTTTCGCCGCCGGACGTGTCGGACTCCGTCTTCCCCGCCGACCTGTACCCTTCGTCCGCCCTGGCGGCGCGGGCCGCCGCCACGCAGTTGAAGTCGTCTGTAGCCAGGCTCTCCGGGGGCGGGGCGTCGCTGCCGGTGCTCCACGTGGTGGGCAAGGTTGAACCGGACGTGCTGAAGCAGGTGGCGGATACGCTTCGCGAGGATACGCTGGTCGAGCGCGTGGAGGTCCACCGGCTCCCGTCGGCGGAAGCGCCCGCGCCGCCGGGGCGCGATATCCTTCTGTGTGCGGTGCGCGCGGACAGCGGCTCGCAGGGCAGCGTGCAGTTGGTGCTCAGCAACCCGGCCGGGCAGGTGTCGCAATCGGCGCGGTTCGTCGCCAAGCCGTGGGCGGCGGACTTCGCCCGGTACATCAGCGAGTCGCCCCAGGCGAGGATCGCCGCGCAGTCGCGCCGTCCCTGTGCGACGCTCCAGGAGGCTCGGCAGGCCGCGCTCGACGATGCGACCAACCAGATCCTCCCGCAGGTCCTGCAGTCCGTCGACCGCGCGGTGGCCGAGGGCCGGTGGCCCAGCCGCGTTCGCCCGAGTCCGGCGGAGGTGCGGCAGTGGCTGCAAATGGAGTTCGGGCGCGGGGTGCTGGTGAAGGACCGTTTCGCGCAGCGGTTCGCCCGGCCGTACGGCAATCTGTGGCGCCAGTCGCTCCTGATCGACGCCTCGCCGCGGCACCTGGACTCCCTCGCCAGCAACATCATGTCGCGGGCCTCCAGGCTGCGGAGGACGGAGGTGCGCGGCTGGTACCGTCTCGGGATGACGCTCGGCGGCCTGGTCGTGCTGATCGTGGCGGTCTACCTGGTGTTGAACGCGGCGACGAAGGGGTATTATGTGTGGGTGCTGCGACTGGCGGCGGTGGCCCTGATCGCGGGCGGTGCCGTCGTGGTGCTGCTGACGGCATAGAAAGACCGTCAGCGATCGGGCGTCGCCCTTCCAGGCCGAGCGGGGCGCGCCCGGGGGCGCGACTCGGCCTGGGTGCCAGGAACGCGGAGGGCAGATCGCGGATCGCTGAAAGCGCCAGATGGCCGAACTAAGCCAGGCTGATCGGTTCCTGCTCGAGGGAATCCGCCGGGCCGACGCCGATTCGTGGTCCCACCTCGTGGACCGCTTTCGGGGCCGGCTGTTCGCCTTTGCGCAGAGCCGCCTGCGCAGCTCTCACGACGCCGAGGACGTCGTCCAGGAGACGTTCATGACGTTCCTGAAGGGCCTGGGCGCGTTCCGGGGCGAAGCGGGCCTGGAGACGTACCTGTTCACGCTCCTGCGGCGGCGCGTGGCGGACTACTTCCGGGCGCGGGGGCGCAAGCTCAGCGTCTGCCTGCTTCACGACGTCGTCCGCCCGGAGGACGAAGGCGACGCCGCCGAACCCATGGCCCGCGTGCCGTCGCCCGACCCGTCGGCCAGTTGGTACGTCCGCCGCCGCGAGCAGGACGACGTCCGGCGCGAGGCCCTCGCCGGCGCGATCCGCAGCCTCGTCAACGGGTACAAGAAGTCGCTCAACTTCCGCGACCTGAAGATCGTCGAGATGCTCTTCTACTGCCAACTCGCCAACAAGGAGGCCGCGAAGGTCGCCCACCTGGGCGAGAAGCAGATCGCCCTGATCAAGCACCGCTGCCTCAAGAAGGTGCGGGAGAAGGTCTCGCGGCTGCTGCGCTCGCGCGGCATGGAGCCCGCGACGGACGATGCGCCCGCGGCGTCCGAGGCGATGCTGAGCGAGACCTGGGAGGCCCTGCGGCTGAGCTGTCCCAAGCGCAGCACCGTGGGCGCGTACCTGTTGGAGACGCTGGACGATCCCTGGCGCGACTACGTGGACTTCCACCTGCACCAACTGGGCTGCCAGTTCTGCCTGGCCAACCTGGAGGACCTCAAGCGGCAGGACGCCAAGCCGACGGGCGCGGCGCTGCGAGACCGCATCCTCCAGTCCACCATCGGCTTCCTGCACCAGTCCTACCTCGGCACGCAGAACAACGGGCGCAGCTAGGCGCGCGGCGGCGGCGTGTTGCGTCGGGTGTGTCTTCCTGCAAGAATGGGCGTGCACGAATCGAGGAGGCGACCATGGCGAAAATGCTGGTGTGCTACTACTCGCGGACGCAACACACGCAACACATGGCCGAGGCGATCGGCGAGGCGGCCGGGCAGGTCGCCGGCGTGGAGGTCGACGTCCTGCCGGTCGGGAAGGTGGTGGCCAAGGGGCTGCTGGGCTACGACGCGATCGTCCTGGGCTCGCCGACGTACTACGGGTCGATGGCGGCGGAGCTGAAGCAGCTCATCGACGAGTCGGTGGCCTTCCACGGTCAGCTCACGGGACGGGTCGGCGGGGCCTTCGCCAGCAGCGCCAACGTCGGCGGCGGCAACGAGACGACCGTCATGGACATCCTCAAGGCCCTGCTGATCCACGGCATGGTCGTCCAGGGCACGGCGACGGGCGACCACTACGGCCCGGTGGCCATCGGCGACCTCGACGACCGCTCGAGCAAGCAGTGCGCCGACTACGGGCGGATGATCGCCGAACTGGCCGTCAAGCTGCACGGCTGAGCGAGGCGGCTCCCGCGCCGGCTGTGGATCCGTCCCGATAGCGCGCCGCGTCTCGCGGTGCGCGGACCTTCCTCCCGGCACGACGACACCCCTTCCATGCCGTGACGCACGGACCTTCCGGCCGGCGAGGGCGAAGGAGAAGACGAGCATGCGTGGGAGATCGATGCCGACAACGTGGCTGGCCGGAACACTGAGCGTGGCGGCCTGGGGCGCGTGCGGCCCGGCGGCCGGGCAGGACGCCCGCGTCGAGGCGCTCATCCGGCAGGCGGGCAACGCCGACGACGACGCCGAGCGGCTCCGGCTGCTCCGCACGCTGGGCGACCTGCCGGGGCTCGACGCAAAGCGCAAGGCCGAGGCGGGCAAGCTCGCGGCGGCCGTCGAGCGGTGGGTCACCTCGAAGCACCTGCCCTACTTCGGGCGGAGCATCAGCCGGACGCGCGACTACGACTTCGGCGTGGCGGCCGGCTCGCCGCTCTGGCCGATCACGTCCATCTACCGGGGGCGGATGCTGGTGTGGCTGACGCTGGAGAGCGGCGGGATCCAGCGGAACGAGGACCTGCGGCGGCGGTTCCTGGACGCGGCCGCGGCGAACTTCCGCACCGCCGCGAAGGCGTTTCCGAGGAATCGCATCGTGCGGATGTACCTGGGCGAGCCGATCCCGTGGCCGCGGCAGCTTCGCGGCGCGGCGGGCGTGCCCGAGTGGGCCTGCCTCCAGCGGGAGAACCTGGAGCGCCTGGCGGACGTCATCGAGTGGTGGATCGACCACCGCATGCAGGGCGACGGGCAGTACGGCGGCGGATGGGGCGACGACTGCGAGATGTGGCGCTGGTGGACGCCGGTGCTGATCGGCTTCGACGCCCCGAAGATCACGAAGGCCCAGGCGCGGTTCAGCGAGGCGATGATGAGCCAGCCGCACATGAAGCGCGGTTACACGTCGCGGGTGACGGACGTGGAGCACACGGCCGAGGACTCCAGCGACGTCATCACACCGATGATGCACCTCGACCCGGACAACGCCACGTGGAAGCGGCGCGCCCTGCGGCTGGCGGAGCTGATGGAGACGCTCTGGACGGCCCGCAACGAGCGCGGGCAGCTCCAGTTCAAGAGCACGTACTTCAGCGTGGATCGCGTGGACGCCGGCGCGCAGCGGGCGTGCGACACGGTCTACCACCCGCGGGCGGTCCAGCCGGCGCTGCTGTACTGGCAGCGGACGGGCGACGAGCGGCTGGGCAAGCTCTTCGCGGCGTGGATGGACACGTGGGTGGACGCGGCGGCCCGCGCCGAGCGCGGCAAGCCCGCCGGCATCCTCCCCTCGGCGATCCACTTCCCCGACGGCCGCGCCGGCGGCCTCGGAAAGGACTGGTGGGACCCGAGAAACCACGGCGAGGCCAGCCTCTACCGCTGGCCCAGCGCGATGAGCATGATGTGCGACACGCTGCTGCTGACGTGGCACATGACCGGGCGGGAGAAGTACCTCCAGCCGCTGCGGTCCATGGCGGCGATTCGCCTGAAGCACCTGAAGGCCCCCCCCGGCGACCGGCCGGCGGGCTCGGAGGCGTGGTGCGCGGAACAGCTCGGGTTCCTGGCCGGCACGCTGGCGAAGTACAAGTGGCTCACGGGCAGCGAGGAGTTCGATGAGCTGCTGAAGCGCGACCACCGTGCGGCGATGGGTCGAGGCCGGGCGGATCGCTCCGCGCTCGTCGCGGCGCTGCGGTCGGGCGCCGAGGCGATGCGGATCAACTTCGCCGGCTACACCAGCGAGGTCCGCTACACGGACCGCGTCCTTCGGTTCCCTTCCCTGTTCGCCCGCGGCTGGATGTTCCCTCGGGGCGTGCCGGGGCACGCTCGGCCCAACCCGGGGCTGCTGTACTCGACCGTGACGGGCGATCCCGGCCGGGCGGGCTACTTCCCGCTGAATGCCGTTCGCTGGCTGACGCCGCCGCGCGACGTCGCCGCGCTGGTCACCGAGACCGGCACGGACCGCCTCGCCGCCGAGCTGGTCCACTTCGGCACCAGGAAACGCCCCATGCAGGCGGAGCTGTACCTGCTCCGGCCCGGCCGGTACGCGTTCCAGCTTGTGGAGCCCGCCGCCAGCGCCGCTCACACGCCGGCCGTCTCCTTCGCCGTCGCAGGCCCGCGGACACGCATCTCCTTCTCGCTGCCGCCGCGGAAGGTCTGCTCGCTGGAGGTTCGCCGGGCCAAGTGAGGCCGCCGGCGACGCCGGTCTGTCCCCTGCCGCGATGCCTAACCTTCCGCCGCCGCGCCTGTCTGATTCCACAGAACGGGCGAGCGCCGGGTGCCAGACGCCCTGGAGACGGAAGGCAGAGCCATGACAAGCAGACGATCCTCACTCCGGACAGCAGCGACGTTCGTGGCGGGTGGCGTGTTGGCGTTGGCCGCCGGGGCCGTCCTGACGGGCTGCCACGAGCACGGGCATCGCATCCGCTACCGCGGGCACCACGAGGAGATCGTCCACTACCGCCGCGCGCCGGTGGTCGTGCACGAGGTGATCCCCCGCCGCCGGCCTCACCGCCCGGCCCCCCCCTCCGCGCGGCACCGTGGCGGCCCGCCGCCCACGCGGCGCCCGGGACGCCGCGGCCGCAACTGATCGCCCGGCTGCGGTCCGGCCTACCGCGGCTCGCGCGCCTTCCGCGGGCGCCGGGTCGTGTCGATCTTCAGCGGCGGGGCGACGGCCTTCGCGATTCGCTCCCACGGCGTCAGCAGGACGGGCCGGCCGCCGCTGTCGGTGTGGCAAGCGAACAGGCCCTTGGGGAAAGCCGCACCCAGCGCCACGTTCGTCACGTCGATGCCGTCGGTATCGCGCGCCCCGTGGACGGTGAACGTGCCGAGGAACTCGTGCGCCCCGCCGCGCCGGTAGACCTTGAAGGCGTTGCTGCCCTGGCTGGAGACGAGCAGGTAGCCGCCGCGGGCGGAGGCGTGGTAGATCGCCAGCCCCTCGACGTCCGGCTGGAGGCCGTTCTCGCCCGTCCGGACGACGAGCCTGCCGGGCGCGGGGTCGGTGGGCTCGCCGCCGACGGCCCAGACGCCCTTGTTCTCCTGGGCGAGGTAGATCACGCCGGCCTCATCGTCCCCGACGGCGCCCTCGCAGAGGCCGGTGCGCCAGGAGCGGACCTTGCGCCCGGCGACCTTGCCCGAGCCGCCGTCCGACAACTCGTACTGCTCGGTGCGGACGGCCGTCGTCACGAAGTAGAGCTTGCCGGTCTTGGGGCTCCGGAAGAGCGTGCCTCCGTAGTTCATCGCGGTGCGGATGCGGCCGTCGTCGACGCGCCGCAGCGTACGGGTGGCGGCGGCGACGGCATAGACCCAGATCTCATCGTCGTCGCGCTGGTTGAAGGCGACGACATCGACCTTCTTCCCCGCCAGCGGGAAGCCGTACCGCAGGTCGATATTGCCCGGCTTGCCTGCCTGGAGCGACTGGATCGCCCGCCCGGCAAGGTCGTACACGAAGAGCCGCCCGCCGCTCTTGTCCGACGTGATGACCGTGCTCTTCGATGCGTCGGACGGGTGCACCCAGATGCACATATCGTCCTGGTCGCGCGAGCCGGCGGCCTGGAGGCGCACCGTCGGCGCCGCGCGGCCGGGGACGTTCTTCCGAAGCGCGTTCGCCGCCGCCCCCACGTTGACGCGCGGCGCCCCCGCGAGGGCCCCGCCGGCGGCGAGGAACAGCGCCACGGCGACCGGGGCGATCGGCGAGTGGCGAGATGAACCGGTCACGCGATTCTCCTTGCTCCCGGCGACACGGCAGGGCGTGCTCCGGGCGATCGGTCGGGCCGCTCCGGCGGTGCCCGGACGCCTCACCCATACAACCCCGGCGCGGGCCAGGCGATCCGCGGGACAGCCGGGGCGAAGGGGGGCTCATTCCCGCGGCGCCGGGGTGTCCGGGCGCGACGTGGGGGCGTCGCTGCGTCGGCGGCCCTCGGCGAGGGCCTTCATCAGGTTCGGGTAGCGCCCGACCTGTTGGCTGTTGATGTAGACCTTGGCGTACCACGCGGGCATGCGGTCCATGGCCGAGCGCAGCTCCGGCCAGCTCATCTTCCACGGGTCGGGCAGCTCGGCGGCCGGGCGCACGTTCCGCAGCCGGGCGCAGGAGGCCTTGACCTTGTCGAGAAGCGCCGCGTCGCGCGTCCGCAGGTACGCCCAGGCGCAGAGCTCCTCGGACATGGATCGAGAGACGGTCCGGGCCGCCTCGAGCAGCAGGTCGGCCGTCGGCTCGTGGCGGAGGATCTGCTCCTGGAAGATCACGTGAGGCCAGAGATCCGTGGGCACGCGGAAGTTGGGTTTGAGGACGCCGCTCTTCACGGCCGGGGCGAGGAGCTTCTTCATCGCCGCTTCCTTGAAGCGCTCCTCGCCGGTGGCCTCCCAGATGCGCACGAGCGAGGCGGCGAAGTGCGCCCCGCCGTAGCCGGGGCCGATGCCGTCCTCGTCGCAGCGCCGCCCGTACAGCTCGAGGCACTCGCGCATCCGCTCGTCCCCGGTGAGGTAGTAGAAGTCGACGGCCCCGAGCGTGGCCATCGAGTAGCCGGTGTTGAGCGAGTGCCAGGCCGTCATGTCGTGCCGGTGCCCGCCGCCGACCCGCGCGTCGCTGTGCGGCACGGACGGGTTGTGGTGGTGGAGCCCGCAGACGTCGGTGATCCGCCGAACCATCGCCTCGCCCATCCGCATGTACTGGCGCCGGGCGGTGCGGAGGTAGTGCTTAAAGAGGTGGTGGGTCTGCTGGCCGTCCTCGTTGATCCACCCGGCGTAGTCGCGCCAGACCCACGTGCCCCGGCGCCCGCCCGAGTACCGCTGGCCGTGATTGTCGAACTCGATCAGCACGCCGCCCCAGTCGAAGATGCCGTCCCAGTGCATCACCCGCTGGTTGCGCCAGAGCCACGCGTAGAGGACCTCGATCTGCCGCTCCAGGCCGGGAAACCGCTTCGGGTCGTACGGGTGGACGTGGCCCATGGCCAGTGTGCGGCAGTTCCACTCGGGCGCGGCGTGCGGCCAGACCGGCTTGTCGAACGCGGCGGCCGTCTCGGCGGCCTGCCTGGCGTCCCCGGCCCGGTGGAAGTGCAGCAGGACCTCGTGCGTCTTGGCAAAGCCCGTCGAGATGCCGCCCAGGCGCGTCTCGCCGCGGACCCGCTGGTTGTAGGCAGGGTTCCGCGTGTCCAGCACCTTCCCGCCGTGGCTCGCCCACAGCCAGACCTCCGCCGCGCCCTGCGGACCCGCCGCCCAGGCCAGCTCGTTGGGGTGTTGCCGCCAGAAGTCGCGAAGCGTCACCGTCAGCCCGCCCTGGCCCGACAGCACCGTCATCGTGCCCAGCGCGTGTCTGCCCGCCGCCACGGTCCGGCCCACGGCCTCCTTGCCGGCGACCGACTTGTACGTGATGACGTCAAAGGTGACGTCCTTGGCCTTGCCCTCCTGCGGCAGGACGTCGTTGTGGTTGACCGCGGGCCCGATGGACACCAGTGCGGCCGACTCGCCCGCGCGCAGCGCCACGTCGGCACCGTCGAGCGATTCCTCCGCGCCGCCGAAGCGAACGCGGGCGGCCCGGCCGAACGGCACGCGCAGCCCCAGCCGGCGAAGGAAGAACCCGCCCGCGTCCTCCGTGAAGATGAACGTGTGCGTGACCTGGATGAGCGGCTTGCCGGCGAAGGCGGTGTAGCGGATGACGTAGCGGCAGGCGCGGGCGTCGGCCCGCATCGCCTTGCCGTACCACCCCTCCCGGCGGATGACCACGCGCATCGGCGTGGCGGCCTCGACCGTCGTCGAGACGAGCTGCCCGCCGGCACCCGAGAGACGCACCGTGGGCACGCCGGGCTCCTCGTCACGCTTGTAGCTGCCGCGGAGCCTCAGCGGATTCTGCCTCGGGCCCGGCGCCTGGTAGTCCAGCACGCGCTGGATGCCCCGCGGCTGCCCGACCCACGGCGCGCCGCCGACGGCCTCGACCACCGGGCCGCGGCAATCCCTTGCGGCGACGCGGAACCGAACCGCGCCGGTGTCCACGACGATAGCGCCGTCGCCCTGCTCGACCCGCACGGGGCGCTTGGGCAGCACGGGCCCATCGGCGCCCGTCGTCAGCGTGAAGGTCGCCCGCTCGCCCGCCGCGAGGTCCACCTGGCCGTCGAGCAGGACCCACTTGGCGGACCCGTCCGGCCAGCGGGCGAGGACCTTCGCGACCATGGCAGCGGGCTCACCGGCCGCGTCCAGCAGGCGCAGGCCCCGCTCCGTGCCCGTCGGCAGCGCGCCCTCGGGCATCGGCACGCCGAAGCGGACCGGCCAGGCCGTTCGGCGCACGCCGGCCGGCTCCTCGAATGTCAGCGGGAGCTTGAGCGGTTTCGCCGCCCGCAGCGGGCAAGCGACCGCCAGGGACAGCAGCGCAAGGCATCGGGCGGGCGTGACCGGCGCATCGTTCATCGCTTCCTCCCGTGGCATCCAGGGATCGCCACACGGTCGCGCTCCCTGTGTATGCGGCGCGCAGGAGCGTGTCAACGCGGAAGATGCTCCCGGGGTCCACCAGATATCCTGCTGCTTTTCTCAGTTTTTCCCGATGAATAATGTTGATCAAGTTGATAAACAATATATAGTATAGGATGAGGGCTCGCCCATGAGAACCCTTCGGTACATGCTGAGCGGCCGGCCGCACAACGTGGACGACTGCATCGACGCGGTCCGAAGGGGACACTCCGCGCGTACCACGCTGCGCCTTCGCACGGAGGACATGGTCACCGAAATGTACATCGAGCGGGGGTTCATCGGCGAGTACACCTGGCAGTTCGCCGGCAGGGCGGTTCGCTGCGGCGACTGGTACGGCTGCTACCGCCTCTACGACCCGCGGTACGAGCGAGACTGGAAGATCCGACAGGCGAACGCCCGACTCGAGCGGCGCCTGGCGGAGCTGGCCGCCCTTGGCGTCGAGGTGGCCGGCGGCGCGGCTCGCTTCAGCCGCTCGATGCTGAGCGCGCCGGCGCAGCCGGAGGCGACCGACGCCGCCGTGTCCGCCAGCGCCTGACGCGCCCGTTCGCCTTCCCCACGATCCCACAGCCGCTTGCGCGGACGAATCTCGGCGCATTCCGCGCCACGAACCGGTAAGATCGCCTGTCCCACGACAGGGCTGCGGCCCGCCGGCCAGGACCCCTCGCCCGATCGGGACGGGCGGCGGGGGCCGGTCGGCAGAGCAGCCGGCGACGGCCCGGCAAGGAAGGGGAGCAGAATGATGAGCACGCCGGAACAGATCTCGCGACGCGGGTTCCTCGGGCGGACGATCGCGCTCGGCGGGGCCGGACTCGTCGGGCCGCGGCTTGCGGTCGCCGCCGGGCCGGACGCCGCCGGCAGGGGCAAGCCCGCGAGCCCCCGCTGGCAGATCGGCTGCTACACGAGGCCGTGGGACCGGGTGGACTACCGCGTGGCGCTCGATGCCATCGCCGAGGCGGGCTTCCGCTACGCCGGGCTCATGACCACCAAGGGCAAGACGCGCCTGGTCCTCTCGGTGGCCACGACGCTCGACGAGGCGCGGCAGGTCGGCGAGGAGTGCCGCAAGCGCCGCCTGGCCGTGCCCAGCGTCTACGGCGGCGGCATCCCCGTGGCGAAGTCCCTGAAGGCCGGCATCGAGGGCCTGCGCAAGCTCATCGACAACTGCGCCGCCGCCGGCGCGACCAACCTGCTCATGGGCGGCACGGGCGACCAAAAGCTCCAGGAGCCGTACTACAAGGCCATCGCCGAGTGCTGCGACTACGCGGCCGAGAAAGGCCTCGGCATCAGCGTCAAGCCGCACGGCGGCCTCAACGCCACCGGCCCGCAGTGCCGCAAGACCATCGAGAAGGTCGCCCACAAAAACTTCCGCATCTGGTACGACCCGGGCAACATCTTCTACTACTCCGACGGCAAGCTCGACCCGGTCGAGGACGCCGCGGCGGTCGACGGCCTGGTCGTCGGCATGTGCGTCAAGGACTACAAGCACCCGAAGGACGTGATGGTCACGCCGGGCGACGGGCAGGTGGACTTTCCGAAGGTGCTCGCGCGGCTGAAGAAGGGCGGCTTCACGGCCGGAGCGCTGGTCGTCGAGACGCTCGCCCGCGGCGACCCGAAGGCCACGCTCGCCGAGGCGAAGAAGGCCCGGCGGTTCCTCGAGGAGCTCACGGGCCAGAAGGCCTGACCCCCGCCGCCCCCGGCGGCAGGAGGAAACGATGAGAAGCGCCCCAACGCAGGCGGCGGCCGCGGTCGCCCTGGCCGCGCTGTTCGGTCTGGAGACGCCCATGGCAAACGCCGACGCGCTGCACGCCGGGACGGCCGTCGTAGAGATCACGCCGCCGGCCGGCTACCGCATGAGCGGCTACTTCCACGAACGACGCAGCACCGGCACGGCCAACCCGCTGAACGCCAAGGCCCTCGCCCTGCGCCAGGGCGACGTGCGGGCGGCGATGGTCTTCTGCGACATCATCGGCCTGTCGCCGGACGTCTCGTCGCGCGCCCGCAGGCAGGCCGCCAGGAAGACGGGCATCCCCGCCGAGAACATCCTCGTAGCCGCCACGCACTCCCACACCGGGCCGCTGTACTTCGGGGCGCTGCGGAAGCACCTCCACGACCAGGCCGTCGCGAAGCACGGGCGCGACCCGTGCGAGGAGCAGGACTACCCCGCCAGGCTCGCCGCGGGCATCGTCGAGGCGATCGCGAAGGCCGACGCCGCGGCCGCGCCCGTTCGCCTGGCCGCCGGCTCGGCCCGGCAGAAGGGCCTCAGCTTCAACCGCCGCTTCCACATGAGAAGCGGGCCCGTGCGCTTCAACCCCGGCGTGCTGAACCCGGACATCGTCCGCGCCGCCGGCCCGATCGACCCGGAAGTGGGCATCGTGATGATCCGCGGCGCCGCCGGCGAGAAGGCCCGCGCCGCGATCGTCAACTTCGCCCTGCACCTCGACACGGTCGGGGGCACGAAGTACGCGGCGGACTACCCGTACTACGCAGAGCGGGCGCTGCGGGAGAAGCTCGGCCGCGAGCTGGTGCTGCTGTTCGGCACGGGCTCGTGCGGCGACATCAACCACATCGACGTTACGAAGCGCGAGCGCCTCAAGACGGACCACATCGGCCGGACGCTCGGGAAGACGGTCGCGGCGGCGGCGGCGAAGCTCCGGCCGGTCGAGGCCCCCGCCCTGGCCGTGCGGCGCGAGATCGTCCGCGCGCCGCTTCAGCGCTACGGGTCCGAGCGGATCGCCTGGGCCCACCAGGCCATCCACAAGGTCGGCACGCGCGAGCTTTCATTCCTCAAGCAGGTGGAGGCGTACAAGATCCTGGCGTTGGAGATGCGCGGCGGCGAGACGATCCCGCTGGAGGTGCAGGTCTTCCGGCTCTCGCCGGACGTGGCCCTCGTCGGCCTGCCGGGCGAGGTGTTCGTGGACCTCGGGCTGGCGATCAAGAAGGCCAGCCCCTTCGCCACGACGCTGGTCGTCGAGCTCTGCCAGGACGCCCCGGGCTACATCCCCACGAGGAAGGCCTTCGCGGAGGGCAGCTACGAGACGGTCAACTCGCGCGTCGCCCCCGGCGGCGGCGAGATGCTCGTCGAGGCCGCGACGCGACTGCTGAAGGCCCTCGCGCCGTCGAGCGAGTAGCCCGCCCCCCTACCGCAGCCACTTGTCCTCCAGCAGCCGGGCGCCGAGGCGCCGGCGCAGCTCCGCGGCGGTCTTCGGCTGCTCGTCCGCGACGTTGTGCAGCTCGTCGGGGTCCTCGGCAAGGTCGTACAGCTCCGTCGCGTCGTTGAGGTTCACGATCAGCTTGTGGCGATCGGTCCGGACGCAGCGGCAGTTCGTCAACTGGCTGACGATCTCGCCGCGGTGCGCGTCGGCCTCGCCGCGAAGGACCGGCGCGAACGAGCGGGCGTCGATGTTCTCCTGCGGCGGCAGTCCGGCCAGCTCGCAGATCGTCGGGTTCACGTCGATCAGCTCGACGAGCGCGTCGCTGGTCCGGCCGCCCTCGATGCCCGGCCCGGCCGCCAGCAGCGGCACGCGCAGCGCCGGCTCGTACATCACGCTCTTGGCGTACAGGCCGTGGTCGCCCAGCATCTCGCCGTGGTCGCTGGTGAACAGGATGAAGGTGTTGTCGAGCTGCCCGCGTCGCTCCAGCGCGTCGAGCATCTTGCCGACGGCCTCGTCGATGACCGCGATGGCCGCGCCGTACTGGCGTCTCGAGACGGCCACCTCGTCGGGGTCGAGCTCGCGGCTGCGTCGGCGGACCCACTGCGGCTTGCCGTCGCCGTCGGCGGGGATGGCCCCGGGCACGGCGGCATCGCGGGTGTGCTCGGCGTACTCGGCGGGCGGGTCGAAGGGGTCGTGCGGGCCGACGAAGCTCACGAAGTAGTGCCACGGGAAGTCGTCGGGGATGGTCTCGATCCACTCGGCGGCGCGTTGGCCGATCCAGTAATCCTCGAACGCCTCGGCCGGCAGAACCGAATCCTCGCAGACGCCGATGTTCCACCCGCCGGCGGCGCGGCGGCGGTAGTCCTCGTGGAACCGGGCCAGCAGGCCTCGCTCCTGGAGCCAGAACGTGTACGGGCCGTGCGGCTCGGCGGAGTTGCCCGCGTGCATCTTGCCCTCGGCCTCGCAGGGGTGGGTGAAGCCCCAGCCGTAGACGCAGGGCCGGTCGCCGTGGCGGCCGTTGTAGCCGTCGGGCTTGGCGAGGTCGAGCTTGCCAACGCACCCGACGCGCCAGGCGTGGTCCCGCAGGCGCTGATAGTACGTCGGCGTGCGGACCGGCAGGAAGGCCCGGTTATCGGTCGCGCCGAGGCGGACCGGCTGGAGGCCGCTCGCCAGGGCGATCCGCGCCGGGGCGCAGACCGGCGAGTTCGTGAAGCACCCGCGGAAGAGCACGCCGCGCGCGGCGAGGCGGTCCAGGTTCGGCGTCCGCAGGAAGTCCGCCCCGGCGGCACCGAGGTGGTCCGCGCGGAACTGGTCGGCCATGATCAACAGGACGTTGGGACGAAGGGGTTCGCGGCTTTCCATTGCCCGGTCTCCGTTTCCGTTTGAGGCTGACGACGGATGGATGGCCCTGTCGGCCTGTCCGACGTTGGCGAACGGCTCGCCGACGTGTCCGCCCGGCAGCAGAGCGCCGCTTGGCCGAGCACGTTGTGCGGCAGGCCAGGGCGGCAGCCATGGTACAGTATCTTACGGAAAACACTTGGCCCGTTACAGC
>CAZXOC010000126.1:0-11778 GCA_964642165.1 uncultured Planctomycetaceae bacterium
CCACGGAGATCAGGAGTGCGGGGGAAAAGACGGAATTGCTTTGTGATCTTCGTGGTCTTTGTGGTCTTTGTGGTTCCTGTGGTTTTGCGTACATGCTCGTCACCCGTCGAAGCGCTGCCAGGCGGGGGGGTCGGAGAGCTTGTAGAGCATTTCGCCGGCCTTGGGGACGTAGAGGCGGCCGTCGGCCTCGCGGCCTTGCCAAGCGCCCACGTCGATGCCGGCCGGGTCGCGGTAGGAGAGGTTGACGGCCCGGCAGACGTCCTCGGGCACCTGCGAGGCGAGGGTCACGCGGATTCGCGGCCGCTCGACGCCGCGGTCGTACGTGCCGATGCCGCGGACGTGCGTCGAGTGGGCCAGCACGCCCCAGGGGTGGTGCTGGAACCGCTCCCACTGTGCGAGGAAGTACGGCAGGCAGTGGTAGCCGATCTCGCGGATGACGGCCCCGTGCGTGAGGGAGATCTCGCGCAGGTGGGGGGCGAAGATGATCAGCTCGCCGCCGTCGGCGACGACGGGCTCCATCTTGTACATGCACTTGGCGGCCACCCACAGCTCGTCGTACATCTCGGGCGCGCGGGCGAGGACGGACTGGAACGGCCGGTCCACGTAGGTGACGTGGAGGCGGTCAGACAGGTCCGCCGCGGCGGACCAGGCCTCGGTGACCGGCCCGTAGTACAGTCCGGCCAGGTCGCGCCCGGCGACCACCATGCAGAGGGCGCGGCTCTCGACGGGGAGCATCTCCAGGGCCCGGTGGAGCAGTCGGCGGACGGGGGTGTGCTTCGTGCCGATGATCTTGGGGCAGGTGATCAGGGCGCCGAGCCAGTGGAAGAAGTTGAGCAGCTCCTCGCCGCAGACGCCGGGGAAGAAGTACTTCGCCCCGCCGGAGAAGCCGACGACTTCGTGGGGGAAGACGGGCCCGCAGATCAGCACGCGGTCGTAGTCGAGGACGCGCCGGTTGAGCGTCACGTCGATGTCGCGGGCGAAGCGGCGGGTCTCGGGCGGCATGAGCTGGGCGATGGCGTCGCGATCGAGGCGCCCGATCGTCGCCAGGGCGCCGGCGTTGCGCCAGTCGTGGTTGACCACGTCGCTGCCGGGGAAGACCTCGCCGCGCCGCCCCGGCTCGCAGCCGAAGAGCCGGTCGACGGCCTCCTCGCCCAGAGGCGGGTGCGTGCCCAGGGCGATGAGGAAGTCGAGCTTCGCCGCCCGGGGCGCGACGACCTCGTGCAGCCGGCGCGCGACCTGCGGCAGCGGGCACGTCCGCGTGTGGTCCGGCACGATCACCAGCACGCGCCGGCCGTCCGGCGCAAGGTCCTCCGCCGCCCGCGCGACGATCCGCCGCACGTCCTCGTCCGCCAGCACCTCGCCGGCCTGTCCCTGTCCGATCACGTCCACGCTCATCTCCGAGTCCGCCATGGACCGATTCTAGCACGGCGCCCCGCGCCGGGACAGGCCGCGCGCCTCAGCCGCCGAAGTCCCACTGCTTGAGGACCGTGCCGTCGGGGCGGCAGATGCGGATCCAGTCGATGTCGATTCGGCCGGGCGCGGTGCCGGGGTCGAGGCGCAGGGCCGTCAGGCGGCCGCGGACGGGCAGCTTCACCCCGTAGTCGTGCCACGCGCCGTCGTGCCGGATGGCCAACGCCACGCTGCGGCTGCGGTGGAACCGCGCGGCGTCGCGCGTGCACCAGAAGACCTGCCCGCTTCCGCGGGTCTTGCCCTTCATCCGCACGCGGGCGACGAGCGGCCCGGCTGCGGCGGGCACGTCCGTCGTGCTGACGTACGGGTCGCCGCCCGTGCTGGTCACCACGAGCGCGCCCTTGCCGCCCGACAGGCTGCACGTGCCGCCCGCGCGCCAGCCGCCCACCGCGACGGCCGCTCGCGGGTTGTAGCGCGGGTTGGGCTTCGGCACGACGGCCCGGATCTCCTTCAGGTGGCGGTCGATCAGGGCGTTCAGCTCGCGGACCTTCGCCGGCCGGGCGGGCGCGAGGTTCTCCGTCTCGCCGGCGTCGTCGGCGAGGTCGTACAGCTCGAAGCGGTCGTCCTGGTCGGGCGCGTCGCAGTGGAAGCGGATCAGCTTCCAGTCGCCCTTGCGGACGTACGTGGCGGGCAGGTTGCCGGTGGCCTTGACGTAGTGCGGGAAGTGGCAGAAGACGGTGTCGCGCCCCAGCCCGCGCCCGCGCAGGGCGGGCACGATGCTCATGCCGTCGAAGCGCCGCCCCTTGTCCGGCGCGATCCCGGCCAGCTCCAGCAGCGTGGGGTGGAAGTCGATGCTGCTGACGAGGGCGTCGCTCTTCGAGCCGGCCTTCGTGACGCCCGGGGCGATGACGATCAGCGGCTCGCGCGTGCCGCCCTCGTAGATCGTCGCCTTGCCGCCGCGGAGGGGGGCGTTGCTGGTGATGGGCGTCTCGCCGTAGGGGTTGCCCTCGCCGCGATTGCCCGGCCAGTGCACCCCGCCGTTGTCGGAGAAGAAGACGACGATCGTCTCGTCGGCGATCCCCAGCTCGTCGAGCGTCCGGACGACGCGCCCGACGTTCTCGTCGAGGCTGTGGATCATCGCCCCCATGACGGGGTGGCGCTGGGGGGACGCGGGGTCGGCCTTGGCGGCATACTTCTCGATGAGCTTCTTCTTGGCGTCGTAGGGGGCGTGGACGCTGAAGCACCAGTACGCCAGGAAGAACGGGCGATCCCTGTTCGCGCGGAGGAAGCGGATGACCTCGCTGCCCATGCGGTCCTCGACGTGCTCGCCGGGCGTGCCCTTGAAGCTCCCGAAGCGCCACGGGGCGAGGTAGCTGCCCGCCGGGCCGGGGCCGGGCCAGTGCGGCACGTCCACGTCGTAGCCCTGGTGCAGCGGGTCGTACGGCTCGCGCCCGAGGTGCCACTTGCCGAAGTGCCCCGTCGCGTACCCGGCGGCCTGGAACACCTCGGCCAGCGTGACGTACTCCTGCCGGAGGCGCGTGACGCTGCCGGGCGTCAGCGCCTTCTGATGCGGCGGGGCGCTCGGCCGCAGCACCTGCTTGAGGACCTCCTGCCGCAGGTGACACGCGGGCGTGGTGATGCCGATCCGCGCCGGGTAGAGCCCGGTCATGATGCTCGCGCGGGTCGGCGAGCAGAACGGGTTGGCCGCGTACGCCTGGGTGAACATCATGCCGCGCTTGGCGAGCGCGTCGATGTTCGGCGTCTCGTAGAAACGGCTGCCGTAGAGGCTCGTATCGCGCCAGCCGAGGTCGTCGGCCAGGATGAACAGGACGTTCGGCTTCCTCCGGGGCGTCGCCGCCGCCCGCGTGAGCCTCGCTGCCGCCAGGTTCGCCGCGCCGAGGCCCAGGGCCCCCAGGAACCGCCGCCGCGTGATGCTTGCCATCTGCGTGTCTCCTGCCGGGCGGGCCCCGGCGGCTAGGTGGCGCTGCGGTCGGCCTCCTGCCAGCGCCGCAGCAGGCCGGTCAGGCGGGCCACCACGTCGGGGCGGCGCTCGAAGAGGTTGTCCTGCTCGGCGGGGTCGTCGTCGAGGTGGTAGAGCTGGCCCGGGCGGCCGGGCTCCGGCGCGCTGCCCGCCGGCGGGACCCAGCCGCCGGAGTCCGCACACTCGTGGATCAGCTTCCACGGGCCCTGCTGGATGGTGAAGACGCCGTAGACGGAGTGGGACAGGACGGCCTCGCGGAGGGGCCCGGGGCGCTCGGCGCCCCGCAGGGCGGGCAGGACGTTGCAGCTATCGGGTGCGGCCCCCTGGGGCAGCTCGGCGCCGGCGAGCGCCGCCGCGGTCGCCATCAGGTCGATCAGGCAGATGGGCTCGTCCTCGACCGTGCCGGGCTCGATGCGCCCGGGCCAGCGGGCGAGGAACGGCACGCGGTGGCCGCCCTCCCACGCGTGGGACTTGTACCCGCGCCACTCGCCGGCGGACTTGTGCCCGTTGGCGCCCTCGTGCGGGCCGTTGTCGCTGGTGACCACGACGAGCGTGTTCTCCGCCAGGCCCAGGCGATCCAGCGCCGAGAGCACCTCGCCGACGCACCAGTCGAACAGGACCACCAGGTCGCCGCGGGGGCCCTCGTCGCTCGCGCGCTGGACGAACGTGGGCCCCAGCCACGGCGTGTGCGGCGACGACGGCGAAAAGTACAGGAAGAACGGGCGCTTCTCCGCCGACCGGGCCGATCGCTCCAGGAACGCCACCGCCTGCCGCGTGAACTCCACGTCCACCGTCTCCAGGACGAACCCGGGGGCGATCCACCCCGCCCGCGGGCGGCCGTACTCCGCCTCCTTCGTCTCGTCCACGAAGATCGGGCGGTCCGGGATCGCCACCGGGCGGTCGTTCTCCAGGAAGCAGAACGGGCCGTCCATCGTCGAGCACGCGGCCGTGTAGTAGGCGTAGTCGAAGCCCAGCTCCCCCGGCCCGCCCTGGATGGGCTGGGCGAAGTCCACGTTCATGCCCTCGTCGGTGTCGCCGTCCTGCCACGAGCCGCGGTAGTGCTCCTCGGCGTTGCGCCAGGAGCCGACGAAGCCGTTGCGCCTCGTCCAGCCCAGCCCGAGGTGCCACTTGCCCACGCAGGCCGTCGTGTAGCCGGCGCCCTTGAGCAGCGAGGCGACCGTGGGGCGGAACGGCTCGATGAGCGGCCCCGTGTAGCCGCCGACCACGCCGCGCTTCAGCCACGTCCGCCAGCAGTACCGTCCGGTCAGGATGCCGTAGCGCGTCGGCGTGCAGACGGCGGCCGGCGCGTGCGCCGCCGTCAGCCGCACCCCCTGCGACGCCAGGCCGTCCATGTGGGGCGTGGGGATCCTGGACTCGCCGTTGTACGCGCCCACGTCGCCGTAGCCCATGTCGTCCGCCATGATGAAGACGAGGTTGCACCTGCCGTCGTCCGCCTGCATGTCCGTCGTCTCCCGCTGCCGCGTCCGGTTGCGCCGCGTGCCGCGTCGGGGTCTTTCCCGGCCACGGCGCCCCGCTCGCATACGCCTCCCGCCGCGCCGTGTCAAGCCCCGCGCCGGCGACGGCTCGCCAGGGCGTCGGGAGTCGATCGGCTTTTGTCGAGCAGGTCACCTGCCCGCCCGTACAATGCGTCGAGAGGCACGGCGGCCGGCACGCCGGGGAGACAGGACCGTGGATCGAGAACCCGAGGAGTTCAGCGCCGATGCGGGAGCGAATCGCGGGACGTCGCGTCGGCGGAGTCGGCGGCGGCCCATGGCGGCTGCGGCGTGTCTGGCGGTCTGCCTGATTGGCGTCGCGCCCGGCGGGGCGGCGGGGACGAAGCCGGCGACATACGAAGCGACCTGGGAGTCCCTGGCGAAGGTCCCCGTGCCGCGATGGTTCGATGACGCGAAGTTCGGCATCTTCATTCACTGGGGGCCGTACAGCGTGGCGGCGTTCCGCCCGGGCGGCAGGGGATACGCCGAGCACTTCCCGCAGATGCTCTACCGCGACCCCAAGAGGCATTACCCCTTCATGAAGAAGGCCTTCGGCCTCGCGCCGCCGGCGTTCGGCTACAAGGACCTGATCCCGCGGTTCCGCGCCGAGAAGTTCGACCCCGACGCGTGGGCCGACCTGTTCGTCCGCGCCGGGGCCCGCTACGTCATCCCCACCGGCGAGCACCACGACGGGTTCGTGTTGTGGGACTCGAAGCTGACGCCGTGGACCGCCGCCCGCATGGGCCCGAAGCGCGACCTGATCGGCGACCTGGCCCGGGCCGTGCGCCGACGCGGGCTGAAGTTCGGCGTCTCCTACCACCGGGAGCGGCACTACTGGTTCTTCGCGAGGAAGAAGAAGACCAACGGCTCGCCGCCGCACGACGACGTTGCGGAAGAGATCCGCCGTATGCCCGCGGCCGCCGGCCTCTACGGCCCGTTCCGGCTGGACGAGCGGTACATGGCCGACTACGTCCGGCGCTGGGAGGAGGTGTGCGAGAAGTACCGGCCGGACTTCATGTGGCTCGACGACTACCCGCCGACCTCGCGCGCCGACGAGGAGCTGTACCGGGCGTACTGCGTCCGGATGATCGCCGACTACCTCAACCGGGCCCGGGCCTGGGGCCAGGAGGTCTACTTCAACAACAAGGGCAGGAAGCCGAACTGGCCCGTGGACGCCGGGTGCCGCGAGAAGGACAACCTGAAGCTGCCGAGCATCGGCCCGAAGTGGCAGAACCCCGCCACGCTCGGCACGTCCTACGGCTACATGCGGGCGGAGGAGCAGCGGGACGCCTACAAGTCGCCCACGCAGTTGATCCACCTGCTCTGCGACGTGGTCAGCAAGAACGGCAACCTCCTGCTGAACATCGGGCCCCGCGCCGACGGGACGATCCCCGAGGCCCAGCGGCGCCGCCTGCTGGCGATGGGCAGGTGGCTCCGGGTCAACGGGGAGGCGATCTACGGCACGCGGCCGTGGACGACCTTCGGCCAGTCCGCCCCCGCGCTGCGCTTCACCACCAGGGCGCGGACGCTGTACGCGATCGCCCTGGCGAAGGGGCAAGCGGCCTTCACGATCGCCTCGACGAAGGGCTGGAAGGCCGAAGACGTCGAGCGCGTGAGCCTGCTCGGCTGCGCCGGGAAGGTGGGTTGGGCGGTCACCGAGGCGGGTCTCGCCGTCACCCCGCCGCCGGGAGCGGAAGGCGAGCACGCGTGGGTGTTCCGCGTGCAGAGCCGCAGAGACCTGCCGAGATGAGGGCGCCTCGGGCGCGGGGGCCTGCCGGCGGCGATCGACCCGGCGGGGGAACCTTGCCGGGGGCCGGGGCGTCCAAAGGCCCAACGGACCGACGACGCGGGAGCAGCGGCGCAGCCACGGGAAAGGAACCGACGACCATGTCCTTGCACACGTGCATCCCGGCGGGCATCGGTGTGTTGGCGGGCATCTTCGCGACGGCGGGGGCCGGGCGAATCCGGCCGGGCGCCGCGGCGTTCCTGGTCCGACCCCGTACGCCGACGGCGCGGCCGGGGCCGTCGGCGGCCCAGCGGCGCGCCGCACAGATGAAGGCGGACATCGGGGACTTCCGGCTCTGCCTGGAGCACCTCGGCGAGCGCGCGGAGGCCCGCTACCGGCTCACGCTGCACGTCCGGCCCGACCCGGCCGGCGCCGCGGCGCCGGCGAAGGGCGCCGACCTCCGCCGGAAGATCGACCAGCGCGTCGCCGCGAAGCTCATCGACCACCTCGCCGCGGAGGGCTTCCTCGCCCGCGCGAAGCCCGCCGCCGAGCGCAAGGGCCCCGCGCCGAATCGGCCGTGCTGCGTCGTGCACGCCGGCGACCTGCGGGAGGACCTCGGCTGGAATGCCGCGACGCTTCGTCGGCTGGGCGCGCTGCGCGGCGTGCTGGCCGCGGCCGAGGGGCCGAACCCGAAGGCGGCCGGTTGGAAGGCGCTTCCGGGCGGCGGGTGGCGCTGCAACGCCTGCCCCGAGCCGCCGGTCCGCGGCGGGACGGTCGCGCCGGGCACGTGCAAGGCGTGCGGCGCCAGGACGCCCGGCAGCCGGTACCGCCTCTGCCGGACGTGCAGCGCCAAGCTCGGGCGGTGCGCCCTGTGCGGCGCGACGCCCGCCGGCAAGGCGACGGCAGCGATGGACGAGTGGCTCGACCGGCTGGCCGCAGGCCACCGCGCCTGGCGCGCTCAGGCCGCGCCCCGCGTCGCCGGCTGGATCCGACAGCTCGGCGCCAAGGACTGGCAGGAGCGCGAGACCGCCACGCGGATCCTCATCAGCGCCGGCGAGGACCTCGCCCGCGCGCCCCTGGAGGCCAAGGCCCGCGAGCCCGGGATCGACCCCGAGGTCGCCACCCGCGTCGAGCGCATCCTGGCCAAGTTCAACGTGAAGGAGGGGCGGTCCGTCACCGACCGCGCGACGGGCATGACGTTCTCGCTCAGCGATGACGGGAACACGATCACGGCCGCCAGGAACGGCAAGATCGTCTGGCGGACCCGGATGAGCGGCAAGGCCGCGAGCCTGCGGCTGGAGGGCGGCAAGCTGGTGGCCCAGCCGGGGCGGTTCGTCTTCGACACGAAGACGGGGCGGCTGCTCGAACGGGGAGGCCCGATCTACCACACCCGTGCGACCTTCACGAACCTCTGAGGGCGGGCCCTGTCGCGCCGGAGCCGCCGCCCGCCGCGCCGTGTCAAGGCCGGCCGGCGCCGCTTCGCCCGGCTCGGGAACCTCGCCGGGGGCCGGGGCGTCCAAAGGCCCGGCGGACCGACGATGCGGGAGCAGCGGCGCAGCCACGGGAAAGGAACCGACGACCATGTCCTTGCACAAGTGCATTCCGGCGGGCATCGCAGTCCTGGTGGGCATCGCCGCGACGGTGGCGGTCGGGCGAATCCGGCCGGGGGGCAACGTCATCCTCATGCCACCCCCGGCGCCGTCGGCGGCCCAGCGGCGCGCCGCACAAATGAAGGCAGACGTCGGGGACTTCCGGCTGTGCCTGGATCAGCTCGTCGGCGAGCGCGCGGGGACTCGCTACGCGCTCATGCTGCACGTGCGGGCGCTCCCGGCCGGGGGCGCGGCGCCCGCGCGTGCGGAGGCCGGCGACGTCCGCCGGCAGATCGACCGGGGCGTCGCCGTGAAGCTCATCGACCACCTCGCCACGGAGGGCTTCCTCGCCGGCGCGAGGCCCGCGGACGAGCGCAAGAGCCCCGCGCCGAAGCGGCCGTGCTGTGTCGTGTACGCCGGCGACCTGTGGCAGGACCTCGGCTGGAATGCCGCGATGCTCCGTCGACTCGGGGCGCTGCGCGGCGTGCTGGCCGCGGCCGAGGGGCCGAGCCCGAAGGCGGCCGGTTGGAAGCAGCTTCGCGGCGGCGGGTGGCGCTGCAACGCCTGCCCCGAGCCGCCGGTCCGCGGCGGGACGGTCGCGCCGGGCACGTGCAAGGCGTGCGGCGCCAGGACGCCCGGCAGCCGGTACCGCCTCTGCCGGACGTGCAGCGCCAAGCTCGGGCGGTGCGCCCTGTGCGGCGCGACGCCCGCCGGCAAGGCGACGGCAGCGATGGACGAGTGGCTCGACCGGCTGGCCGCAGGCCACCGCGCCTGGCGCGCTCAGGCCGCGCCCCGCGTCGCCGGCTGGATCCGACAGCTCGGCGCCAAGGACTGGCAGGAGCGCGAGACCGCCACGCGGATCCTCATCAGCGCCGGCGAGGACCTCGCCCGCGCGCCCCTGGAGGCCAAGGCCCGCGAGCCCGGGATCGACCCCGAGGTCGCCACCCGCGTCGAGCGCATCCTGGCCAAGTTCAACGTGAAGGAGGGGCGGTCCGTCACCGACCGCGCGACGGGCATGACGTTCTCGCTCAGCGATGACGGGAACACGATCACGGCCGCCAGGAACGGCAAGATCGTCTGGCGGACCCGGATGAGCGGCAAGGCCGCGAGCCTGCGGCTGGAGGGCGGCAAGCTGGTGGCCCAGCCGGGGCGGTTCGTCTTCGACACGAAGACGGGACGGCTGCTCGAGCGGGGAGGCCCATCTACCACAGGCCGCACGACCTTCCTGAGCCTCTGAGGGCGGGCCCTACGTCCCGCCGGAGCCGCCGCCCGCCGCGCCGGCGGCCTGGGGCTTCTTGCCCTTCAGCGTCTGGTGAAAGAACGCCACGGCGTCGGCCAGGGCCTTGACGGCCTCGGGCGACGTGCCGTTCCAGAAGGCGTGGCTGTTGCTCTCGAGCGTCACCAGGCGGGAAGGCACCTTCGCGGCCTTGAGCTTCTCCAGCAGGATCGTCGACTGCTTGTACGGAACCACCCGGTCGCCCCGCGCGTGCATCAGGAGGAACCGGGCGCTGTCGGCATCGACGTAGGCGGCCGGGGAGATCAGCCGGGCGGCCTTCTTGTCCAGCGCGGCCCGGCCGAACGCCGTCAGGTCCGCAGGCGTCGCCAGCGACACCACCGCGTGCACGCGGCTGGAGACGCCCTCGTGGCCGCCCTTGCCCTCGAGCGACTTGGCCTTGAAGCTCGTGCCCAGCATGGCCGCCAGGTGCGCCCCCGCCGAGCCGCCGAACGCCCCGATCCGTCCGTCGTCGATCCGGTGCTCCTTCGCGTGGGCGCGGATCCAGCGCACCGACGCCTTGACGTCCTCGACGCACTGGCGGACCTGGACCTCGGGCCTGAGCCGGTACCCGATGCACGCGGCCGCGAAGCCTTTCTCCGCGAACCGCGAGGCGAACCGCGCGAACCGTTCCTTGTTGCCGCTGCGCCAGCCCCCGCCGTGGATGGTCATGATGCACGGCAGCTTGCCGGCGGGCGGGTCCTTCGGCAGGTACAGGTCGAGCTGGACCTCGCGCGTGCCGTACCGGGCGTAGACGATGTCCCGCACGACCTTCACCGTCTCGGGCACCTGGAACGGCGCCCCGCGGCCGGCGGACGGCCGGGTCCGTCGGGCGTTCGGTCCCCGGGCCTTGCGGATCAGCTCGCCCACCCTCTTGCGGAAGGCCTCGCGGTCGGACTCCCGCAGCTTCATCAGCTCGGCGTGGGCCTTGGGGTCCTCGGCCTTGTACTTCTCGAGGACCTCCCGCACGAATCCCGGCA
This sequence comes from uncultured Planctomycetaceae bacterium, assembly GCA_964642165.1. Lineage (GTDB taxonomy): Bacteria > Planctomycetota > Phycisphaerae > SM23-33 > SM23-33 > CAYRVX01. Next base: position 10,453 of record CAZXOC010000126.1, read on the forward strand.
TGCCCCGCCCGCCTCGATTGCCCGGCGCGGCCTGGGCGAGGGCGCACGCCGTTGCGGCCAGCACCACCAGGATCCGAATGCACGTTCTCATGTCCGTCTCCATTCGTTGCCGCCGTCCGGCCTGCCCGCAGCGGGGCGGCGAAGCGGCGGTGGGGGGATCATACCGGCCCCGCGCCCGCGACGGTAGCCTCGAGCGCGGCCGCGAGGTATCGAGCGGTCCGGGGAGCGGGTACGATGCGCCGCGGGCCGGCGAACGGGTCGCGGCCAGGGCAGCGGCAGAGCAGAGAGGACGGGCCAATGGACAAGCGCAGGGCAGCGAGATGGTCGCGGCGGGGATTCCTCGGGCGAGCGGCGCGGCTCGGGGCGGCGGGGCTGGCGGCGTCGGGGGTGGCCTCGGCGGGCGAACCCGACGCGCCGGCGCCGAAAGAAACCAGCGCCGCGCCGCCGGGCCGGGAGGCCGACGAGCTGCGGGCCGGCAAGGGCTTCCTCCCGACGCCCGTCTACGGCGCGGAGGAGGACCGCAAGGTCCTGGTGCTGTTCGAGGGCCTCCGCGTCGCCGACGTCAGCGACGGCATGGACCGGGCGGGCTTGCAGAACATCGGGCTGGTCTCGGCCGACATCCGCCCGCTGTGGCGCGACACGAAGCACTTCGCGCACCGCTTCGCGGGCATCGCCGTCACGGCGCGGTACGTGCCCACGAACCACCCGCCGGCCGGGCGGCGAGAGGCCAAGGAGTTCAGCCAGTGGGTCGGGCAGTGGTACCGCGAGCTGTCGCCCGAGCCGTTCGTCCCGCTGATCCGCCCGGGGACCGCGCTGGTCATCGAGGACGCCGCGTCGGCCGACGTGGGCAGCATCGGCTCCAACAACATCATGGGCTGGAAGGTCCGCGGGTGCGTCGGCGTGGTGACCGGCGCGACGGCGCGAGACACCGACGAGATCGCCGCGCAGAAGATCCCGCTGTACTTCCGCCGGCCCGGGCGCGGCATCCGCCCGGGACGCAACCAGATCGAGTCGGTCAACCGCCCGGTCGTGCTCGGCGGCGTGCTGGTGCTGCCGGGCGACGTGGTGGTGGCCGACGGAGACGGCGTGATCGTCGTGCCTCGCCGCGCGGCTGCGGAGGTGGCCCAGCACGCCCGCGCCGTTCTCGAAGGCGACAAAGCCGGGCGCCGGCGCCTCTACAAGAGGCTCGGCCTGCCGCCGGACGATTCGGTGAAGTAGCCCGCGTGGGCGGGGCGCCAAGCTGACCTTGGCCGCCCAACTGGCCGATGATAGGGATGGCGTCGGAGCCTCCCACCGTCCGCGACGGGCCCTGGACGTGCCGGCGGC
>CAZXOC010000126.1:11878-19526 GCA_964642165.1 uncultured Planctomycetaceae bacterium
TTGCATGATCGTCGTCCACGTGACCCACGAGGTGGTGGAGCGGGTCGGGGGAATCAGCACCGTCATCGCCGGCTTGACCACGGCGGACGCCTACGACGAGGCGGTCGAGCGGACGATCCTGCTCGGGCCGCTGCTGAGCACCGACGCGCCGGTCAACCGCCGCCTCGGCGAGGGCGGGCACGTCCTGTACAGCTCGCTGGACGCCGTCAGCCCGCGGGAGTGGCGGCAGAAGTTCCTGGCCATCGAGAAGACGTACGACGTGGGGATCATTTACGGCCGCCGGCCCCTCGAGGACGCCTGCACCGGCAAGACGGTCGAGGTCGAGGTGATCCTGGTGGACGTCTTCCACGCCAACCGGGACCGGCTGAACCTCTTCAAGGCCGAGCTGTACAAGAAGTTCATGGTCCCCAGCCAGCCGTTCGAGAGCGTCTGGGAGTACGAGGAGTACGTGCGTCTCGCCGAGCCGGGGTACGAGGCGCTGAAGGCCATCGGCTGCGACGGGGGGCGCCCGATGGTGATCCTGGCCCACGAGTACATGGGGATGCCCACGGCGCTGAAGGCCGTCCTCGACGGCCATCGGCACACCCGAACCGTCTTCTACGCCCACGAGGTGGCCACCGTCCGCCCGATCGTCGAGAAGATGCCCGGGCACGACACGATGTTCTACAACGTCCTGGAGCACGCCTCCGTGGACGGGCAGAGCTGCGAGAAGCTCTTCCCGTCGGTGCTGAGCAACTTCAAGCACCCGCTGGTCAAGGCCGCTCGCTACTGCGACCACATCTTCGCCGTCGGCGACCACGTCGTCGACGAGCTGCGGTTCCTGGATCGCCACTTCCGCACGATGGACATCGACCTGGTGTACAACGGCATTCCGGCCGACCGGATCTCCACGGAGGAGAAGCTCGCCAGCAAGGAGCGGCTGCAGCAGTACGCGCAGAACCTCTTCGGCGTTCGCCCGACGTGGGTCTTCTCGCACGTGGCCAGGCCGGTGCTGAGCAAGGGCATCTGGCGGGACCTCCGCGTGCTGCACGAGCTGGAGCCCCTGCTGGCCGAGCGCGGCGAGACGGCGGCGTTCTTCATGCTGGGCACGCTGGCGGGGCAGCGCCGCTCGCAGGACATCCGCCAGATGGAGCGGGCCTACGGCTGGCCCGTCGTCCACGAGGAAGGCTACCCGGACCTCTGCGGCGGGGAGGAGCACGTCGGGGACATGATGGAGGCCTTCGTCCGCGATCACGAGACCGTCCGGGCGGTCCTCGTCAACCAGTGGGACTGGAACCGCGAGGTCTGCGGCGAGCGGATGCCCGAGGAGATGACCTTCCGCGACCTGCGCGCCGGCACGGACGTGGAGTTCGGCCTGAGCGTCTACGAGCCGTTCGGCATCAGCCAGTTCGAGCCGCTGAGCTTCGGCGCCCTCTGCGCGGTCTCGAACGCCTGCGGGTGCACGGGCTTCGCCCGGCGGGCCTGCGCGGAGCGGTCCTACGACGGGATCCTCGAGGCCGACTTCCTCGGCGTGCCGAAGGGCATGGACGTCGAGGCGCTCATGTCCCTGTCGATCCCGCAGCGCGACCGGATCGAGGCGGCCGAGACACGCCGGCTCGCCCAACTCGTCTTCGAACGCCTGCCGCGAGACGAGGCCACCCTGCGCCGGCGAATGGCCGAGGGCCTCGACGTGGCCTCGCGGATGAGCTGGCAGCACGTCGTGCAGGAGTACTTCCTGCCGAGCCTCCGGCGCGTCGCGTCGCAGCCCTGACGGCGCGACCGCGCGACGCCGCGCCTTGATTTGCCGCGGCCGCTGGCCTACAGTCCGCACGCGGACGTTTCCTGGAGGCCCGTTGCATCTTACCTCACGGTGGTCCGATGAGACTCTCGCCTGCCGCGGAACTGGCCGTACGAGGGGTGGTTGCCCTGGTGGAGCGGTACGGCCGGGGCCCCACGACGCTGAAGACGATCTGCGCGGCGAGAGACCTGCCGAAGCAGTACCTCGTCAAGCTCTTCTCGCTGCTGGCCCGGGCGGACATCGTCACGGCGATCCGGGGCAAGCGGGGCGGCTACGAGCTGGCGCGAGACCCGAAGGGCATCACGCTGCTGGAGGTGATCGAGGCGGTCGAGGGGCCCATCGTCCTGAACTTCTGCCAGCACACGCCGCCGAAGTGCGACCAGGAGGACTGCCCGATGCGCGAGATGTGGACGCGGCTCCAGCAGACGGTTCGACGAGAGCTGGGGGCGATGACGATGGACAGGTGCGTGCCGCGCGGCGAGCCCACGCGTTGACGCAGCGCGCGGGGCTCGCCTCGCCGACGTCAAGGGTCGCTTCGGGAGCAAGGCGGGGGCTTGCGGCTGGGTCGTGAATCTGGAGAGGAAAGCTCGGTCTTGCGATCCGCGCGTGGCCCTGTGGCAACGGCCCCGAGGCATTGGCCGGCTAAGGCCTGTCGCCGAAATGATATCGGTAGGCCGGCAGCCGGACGGAATCTCACATGGCGCCCATCGCCATAGCCGCGCCAAGCCCGAGTAAGGTAATCACCTTACATGACTATGAGCCTTTGTTACGGCAATCCTCATCCATCGTGAAGATCGCTTTCAGCCCCAGAAGTCGAGAAAAGTCGGAAAAACTTCAAACTGCCGAAGGGGGAATAGCGTATACTACCAATAGAGCGAGCGAGAGGGGCCTCCCACCTACTGGGTCCCTCCGGCCGACAGGGTTTTCGTCCTCCTTTCCCCTGTCGGCCGTGTTTTTGCGCGGAGCCCCACGAGGCCCCCGCCGTCAGCCGACGACGGGGAGATGTCCGAGCGATCGCGCCCGTCTTCGGGGCGCCTGCCCGCTGCGACCAAGGCCAGCCGCAGCCGGCGGCACGCGAGCGGGTCCGCCGTCGGGCTTGAGAATCCGCACTGGCGGATAGGCTTTGGTCGTGCCCGGCCCCCGGCGCGGCCGGAGCGCCAACGAAAAGCCCCGCCGCTGTGGCGGGGCTTGTTGAGGTCGGGGTGGTTCTACGGCCGTGGATCAGTGTGTCAGGGCGTAGGCGAGGAGGTTCGTCCCGAGCCGCAGCGAATCGGCGGAGGCGTAGCCGCGGTTGTAGGCGTACTTGAGCTGCTCCCAGCCGTTGGAGAGGCTCAGGGGGGAGTAGATCACGCCGAGCTGCCCATCGATGGCGACGCCCTCCAGGGCGGGCACGTTCAGCCCGGGGTTCTGGACCTTCACGAGGTTCTCGTAGTCCACGGTGGTGATGCGGAAGGGCATCTGGAAGACGGGCGACTTGGCGGGCTCGAGGCGCTTCAGCTCGGCGTTGGGCAGGACGCGCTTGATCTCGCGCCGGAAGGCGACGTCGAAGGCCTTGCGCCCCGCGGCGGCGTCGGCCAGCAGCACCCCGCCGCTGGTGAGGTACGTCCGCAGGCGCGAGAGCTGCGCGTCGGTGAGCTTGAAGTCCCGCAGCCCGGTCATGTACAGCACCGGGTGCTGGAAGACGTCCACGGCGGCCAGGTCCACCTTCGCGCGCTTGAACTGCACGTTGAGGGTGGTGTTCTTCTGGATGTACTTCATGAGGTTCGGCAGGGCGTGCGGGGTGGGGTCCCAGTCGCCGTTGTGGGTGACCTGGGCGATGACGAGCTGATCGCGCGTCTTGTTGCCCTGCTGGTGGAAGACCTTCTGCGTGCCCCAGGCGCGGGCGTACTGGAAGTTCGCCAGGACGGTCGTGATGATGTTGACGCCCAGCTCGGTGGCGTCCTGCTGGTGGTACAGGATGCCGCCCTCGATGGGATTCTTCTCGACGTCCCACCCGCAGTTCAGGTCGATGGGGCTGAAGATGATGGCCGGGCGGCAGCCGAGGTAGACGGTCTCGAGGTACGGCGGCATGGACTTGAAGGCCTCGGCGTCCTTCCGCACGCGCATCTTGGCGATGTTGTAGTAGGCGTGGAACAGCGGCGAGTCCGTGTCGATGGGGGCCAGCTCGCGGTCGGGGAAGAGGCGGGCGATCTCGCGCCGGGCGGTCTTGACGAACTCGGGCCGCCCGCACTGGGCGTGCAGGACCAGCGTCCCGCCGTCGTAGAGGTAGCGTCGCAGCTTGGCCACCAGCGCGTCCGACAGCGGCGGCATGGGCGTCCAGCCGGTCAGGTACAGCAGGGGCAGCTCGGCGGAATCCCACGAGAACTGCCCCAGCGAGGTGGGGACGTAGCGGTAGCGGATCCGCAGCTTGTGGTTGGCGAACTTCATCAGGCGTTCGATGTCGATTTGCGTGGTCGGGAACGCGCGGACGCGCTGGCGCTTGCCGTCGACGAGCTGGAACCGCGTCGCGGAGAAGTTGATCATCCCGATCAGCGCGGGCGGCGCGGGCTGGCGCTTGCGTTCCGAGCGCCGCAGGGGCGTCGCCGGCAGGGGCAGCGGCGGGATGCCCTCGGCGGCGCTGCGCCGATGGGGCTTGGCCTTGGGCGGCTTGACCTTCGGGTTCTGGAACTCCGCCGCCGGCGCGACGGCCCAGCCCAGCATCACGCACACCAGCAACCCACCGATGATCCTCTTCGTGCCGATGGACATCTTCCCACCTCCGGGCTTGCGCCCTGTATCTACGGGGAAGCGCACATTGCCTCCCCGTTCCCTGTTTCGGCAAGTCTATACAGGTTCTGCACCTATTCAGTATAACGCCCCCTGCTGCGTCCCGTCGCCCAAAACCTCCGGGAAAAAGCGGCCTCGCCCGTTCGGCCGCGGACGCCTACGAGCCGGTCAACTGGCGGATCCGGCGGTGGGCGAACTGCACGTTGCTGGCGTTGAACTGCTCGTGGAGGATGACCTGGCGGTACAGCTCGACGGCCTTGGCGAGGTTGTGCAGGCGGTAGTCGTGGACCGTCGCCGCCTGGAACCGCGCCGGCTTGGTGAGGTTCGGGTCCCACTGCCACGCCCGCTCGTACCAGTAGACCGCCCGGATGTCCTCGTTGAAGTACTCCTTCGAGATCTCGCCGATGTGGTAGGCCGCCAGGGCGATCTTGGTGCTCCGCGGGTACTGGCGGATCAGGTCCCGCAGGAGCAGCAAGGCCTGGCGCTGCTTGCGGTAATCCGTCGTGAGGCAGAAGTGCAGCAGCCCCTTGCCCTTCTCGTGGAGGCGGATGGCCTGCTCGTAGATCTTGTCGGCCTCGGGGATCACCTCCACCGGGCGCAGCTCGGTGCCGGGGATCTCCGCCTCCAGGAAGTACACGTAGGTCCGCACGGCATCGAAGCGGTCCAGCACGTTCGCCACCCGCTTGTGCTTGTAGGAATTCGGGGCCGTCCCCTTGTAGAAATCCACCAGCTTGCCCATGGCGCCGAGGTAGGCCTTGCGGGCGCCGACGACGTACTCCACCAGGATGTACTCGTCGGCGTTGGCCAGCGACTCGCCCTCCGGCGCGACGACCTCCGGGACGCCTTGCCAGGTGAACGTGTGGGCCTGGGCGAGGTTCGCCAGCTCGCGCTCGGTCCAGCGGTGCTTGTCCAGGTTGCCCATCTGGTGGTAGTAGGTCTGAAGGACGACGAGCCGATAGCCGTAGTTCACGCGGGTCTTCTCCGCCGACATGACCGCGGCCATCTCGGCGCTGTTGCCGGCCACCACCGACAGCGTCTTCGGCACCTCGTGGTTCGCGGTCGTCGGCGGCGGGACCGGCACGTCGCAGCCGGCCAGCAAGCCCCACGTCAGCAACCCCACCGCCGTCGTCCACGCCAGTGTCTTGGTCATCCGACAGGCTCCTTACCGGTGTTACCCGCGCGTCATTCCGTTGGGCGCGCCACATTATGCCGTCCCACGTGGCCGCGAGCAAGGATTTCGCGCCGCGGTCCGGGCATGGCGGACTGCTGGACACGCCCGCCGCCGCACCATACCATGCCGGGGCGTCCGACGGGACCGGCACCTTCGCGGCGCGCCCGGTGCCGATCCCGGCGGACGCCCGTTCGCCGAGGCCAAGAGGGACGCGAACATGAGACCCGTGGCAGGCTTTCTCGCCCTGGTCGCGGTCGCCGCGGGGGCGCTGTGCCGCCCGGCCCCGGCCGCCGGGGCGCCGACGCAGCCGGCAAGTGGCCCCGCGGCGACCCGGCCGGGGCTCGACCCCCGGGCGATGGGGGAGATCCTCGCCCTCGCCGCCGACCAGATCAACGCGCCCGACAAGCAGGGGCGCACCTGGCTGCACCGGTCGGTCCAGGCCGGCTACGACAAGGCCGTCGAGGCCCTCCTGGCCAAGGGGGCGCACCTCGGCGCTCGCGACCCCCTGGGGATGACGCCGCTGCACACCGCCGCCGAGTGGGGGCGCCTCGGCGCCGCCGAACTGCTCCTGGCCGGGGGCGCCGACATCAACGCCAAGGAAAACGTCCGCCTGACGCCGCTGCACGTCGCCGCGCGCGAGGGACGCCTGGCGACGGCCTCGTTCCTCCTGGGCAAGGGCGCCGACCTCAACGCCCGAAGCAAGAAGGGCTTCACGGCGCTGCACCTGGCCGCCCAGGAGGGCCACCGCACGCTCGTGGAGATGCTGCTGGCTCGCAAGGCGGACCTCCACTCGCGTACGAACACGCGCGCCACGCCGCTGCACGTGGCCGTCCGGGCCGGGCACGCCGACCTCGCCGAGCTCCTGATCGCCAGGGGCGCCAACCTCGCCGCGCGCGACACGCTGGGCAACACCACGTTCTACGCCGCCTGCTGGGAAGGGCACCTGCACGTCGCGAGGCTCCTGCTGGCCAAGGGCGCCCGGATCAACGAGGCCAACGCCAACGGCTACACGCCGCTGCACGTCGCCGCCCAGGAAGGCCACCGCACGCTGATCGAGTTCCTCCTCGCCCATGGGGCGCAGCTCGACGCGAAGGCGCGCTTCGGCAACACGCCGCTGCACCAGGCCGCCTACCGCGGGCACGTCGAGGCCTGCCGCATGCTGCTGGCCAAGGGCGCCGACGTCCGCGCCCGCATGACCGACGGCGCCACGGCGCTGCACTGCGCGGCCCTGGGCGGCGCGAGGGACGTGCTCGAGCTGCTGCTGGCCAAGGGGCTGAAGGTCGCGGCCCGCATGACGGACGGCGCCGTGCCGCTGCACCGCGCGTGCGAGAACGGTCACCTCGCCGCCGCGGAGTTCCTGATCGCCCGCGGCGCGGACGTGGCCGCCGTGGACGCGAAGCGCCAGACGCCGCTGCACTTCGCGGCCCGCAACGGCCACCGCGCGGTCGTGGGCCTGCTGCTGGAGAAGGGCGCGAAGGTCGATCCCCGCGCGAAGGGCAAGCTGACGCCGCTGCACCTGGCCGCCGCCAACGGGCGCGAGAGCACCGTCGCGCTGCTGCTGGCCCGCGGCGCCGACGCCGGCGCGAAGGACGCCGCCGGGCAGACCCCGCGCCAGCACGCCCGCGGCAAGAACCACGCCGACGTGGCCGCCCTGCTGGCCCGGCACGAACCGACGAACGACTAAGCGGCGCCCGCCGGGTCGGCGAGACGCTGAAGGCCGCCAACCACCCCGACGTGGTCGCCTCGGCCGCGCGGGCTGTCCAAGCCGCCGTCGGCGGCGAGAGGGACGGCGAAGTAGCCCGCTACTTCTGGCCTGGTTCAGCAGAGGGTAACACTTCCGCGCTGCGAGCACTCCTTTCGCCCCTCCGGGGCTGTGTTTATAAGGCTCGCATTACCGGGGGCTTGCGCCCCCGGCTAAACCCTTTCCGCCCCCT
>CAZXOC010000127.1:0-19507 GCA_964642165.1 uncultured Planctomycetaceae bacterium
CTTTGGAAACATGGGCGACACCTCCGGCACGGGCGTGGCCTTCACGCGCGACCCCTCCAGCGGCAAGAACGAGTTCTACGGGGACCTCCTCATCAACGCGCAGGGCGAGGACGTGGTCGCGGGCATCCGCGACCCGCTGCACCTGGAGGAGCTGCAGAAGCTCATGCCCGGCATCTACCGGCAGCTCGTGGCCGTGCGCGAGAAGCTCGAGCGCCACTACCGCGACATGCAGGACCTGGAGTTCACCATCGAGAAGGGCAAGCTGTACATGCTCCAGACGCGGACGGGCAAGCGCACCGCCGCGGCGGCCGTCAAGATCGCCGTCGACCTCTTCCGCGAAGGCCAGATCTCCGAGAAGGACGCCGTCCTTCGCGTCGACCCCAGGAGCCTCGACCAGCTCCTGCATCCCGTCTTCGACGCCAAGAGCGAGGCGGCGGCCGAGCAGGTCGCCAAGGGCCTCAACGCCAGCCCCGGCGCGGCCACCGGGCAGATCGTCTTCACCGCCCACGAGGCCGAGGAATGGGCCGAAATGGGCCGGGCCGTCATCCTCTGCCGCGTCGAGACGTCCCCCGAGGACATCGGCGGGATGAACGTCGCCAAGGGCATCCTCACCAGCCGCGGCGGCATGACCAGCCACGCCGCCGTCGTCGCCCGGGGCATGGGCACGTGCTGCGTTGCCGGCTGCGAGCAGGCCGTCATCAACTACAGCAGGAAGACCCTCGCCGCCGGCGGCAAGACCTTCAAGGAGGGCGACTGGATCAGCCTCAACGGCTCCACCGGCGCCGTCTACGCCGGCAGGATCAAGACCGTCGACGCCAAGCTGACCGGGCCGTTCGGCACGATCATGAAGCTCGCCGACAAGTACCGCGACCTGGGCGTCCGGACGAACGCGGACACGCCGCACGACACGGCGGTGGCCGTCAAGTTCGGCGCCGAGGGCATCGGCCTGTGCCGGACAGAGCACATGTTCTTCGAGGGCGACCGCATCGTCTCCATGCGGAAGATGATCCTCGCCGAGGACGAGGCCGGTCGACGAAAGGCCCTCAAGGAGCTCCTGCCGCTCCAGCGAAAGGACTTCGTGGGCATCTTCAAGGCCCTCAAGGGCTGCCCGGCGACCATCCGCTTCCTCGACCCGCCCCTGCACGAGTTCGTGCCCCATGACGCCGCCGGGCAGAAGGAGATGGCCAAGGCCATGGGCATCTCCCCCCGCGCCGTCAAGGAGCGCGTCGAGGCGCTGCACGAGTTCAACCCGATGCTCGGGCACCGCGGGTGCCGCCTGGGGATCTACTACCCGGAGATCACGGCCGTGCAGGCCCGCGCGATCATCGAGGCGGCCTACGCCGTCAAGGGCAGCAAGCCGGAGATCATGATCCCGCTGGTCGGCCACGTGAAGGAGCTCGCCCACCAGAAGCAGATCGTCCTGGACGTCTACGCCGAGATCGCCAGGAAGAAGGGGCGCAAGCTGCCGTACCTCACGATCGGCACGATGATCGAGGTGCCCCGCGCAGCGCTGACCGCCGACGAGGTCGCCGCCGAGGCGGAGTTCTTCAGCTTCGGCACGAACGACCTGACGCAGATGGGTTGCGGCTTCAGCCGGGACGACGCCGGCAAGTTCCTCAAGCAGTACGTCGAGATGGGCATCTACGAGAACGACCCGTTCGAGGTGCTCGACCGCGAGGGCGTCGGGCAGCTCGTGCGCATCGCCGTCGAGAAGGGCCGGAAGGTCCGCCCGAAGCTCAAGATCGGCATCTGCGGCGAGCACGGCGGCGACCCGAGCAGCATCGAGTTCTGCCACCTGACCGGCCTGGACTACGTGAGCTGCTCGCCGTACCGCGTTCCCGTCGCCCGCCTCGCCGCCGCCCAGGCGGCGATCACGCACCCGCGCAGGAAGAGGAAGAAGTAGGCGGCGCCGCGGCGCGGCGATTCGACCAACCCGCGCGCGGCCGGCAAGCCGGCCCGCTAAACTGCTCAACGGAAAACGTTTAGCGGCGGGCCTCGGCCCGCGCGTCATCTGTCCGTTCCTCGGGTCTCGTAGCGACGGGAGGCAGCGACCATGCAGAAGCAAGTCTCGTTCGGCGACGCGAACCGGATGAAGTACCCCGAGCAGGTGGTGATTGCCATCGCCCGGGACGCCAACGGCAAGGACAACCCCATCACGCTGGGCTGGGCCATGCAGACGTCCATCCGCCCGCCGATGATGGCGATCTCGATCGGCCTGCCGCGATACTCCCACGACGTCTTCACGAACGCCGGCGAGTTCGTCCTCGCCATGCCGTCGGACCGGCAGGCCGACGAGACGCTCTTCTACGGCACGAAGTCCGGGCGGGACATCGACAAGCTCGCCGCCTTCGGCGCGAAGCTCCAGCCGGCGGCGGAGATCGACGGCGTCCTGCTGGCCGACGCGGTGGCGAACTTCGAGTGCCGCAAGGCCGGCGAACTGCTCAGCGGCGACCACACGATCTTCGTCGGCGAGGTCGTCTGCGCGCACGTCAACGAGCAGGAGCTGACGCGGCTTTACACCGTCGGGGCGGGCTACGCGATGGGCGGGCTGGCGCGAGGGGGGTGAGTGAGCGGGAGAGCCCCGGCCCCGCCGGACCGGGGCTTTGGGAAGAGGGGCTTTGGGAAGAGGGGCGTGGGGACCGGGGAGGCGCAAAGCGCGCTGGCGGGGTGGATCGCCCGGGGCTAGAATGACCGTAGCAGTGGTTTGTCTATACGGAAGCGTGGTTTGGGCGGGCCGGCTGTTCAGGCCGGCCCGTACAGGTTGACGGATGTTCATCCCCGTTCGCACCGACTACCGAATGAAGCGGCGCCCGTGGGTGAACTACGCCCTGGTCGTTGCCAATGTGGCCATCTTCCTGATGGGCTACAACGGCGGCAACGAGAGGATCGACCCGTACCTGCTGAACCCCGACGCGCCGCAACTGGTGCAGTTCTTCACGTCGGTGTTCCTGCACGCCACCGGGCAGCACATCTTCTTCAACATGGTGTTCCTGTGGGTGTTCGGCAACGTGCTGAACGACCGCCTGGGGCACGTGGCGTACCTGGCGTTCTACCTGGGCGGCGGGCTGCTGGCGGGCGTGGGGTACATCCTGTTCAGCGGGCACGCGCCCGTGCTGGGGGCGTCGGGAGCGATCTCGGCCGTCACGGGCGCCTACCTGGTGCTCGTGCCGGGCGCGCGGGTGCGCGTGCTGATGATCCTGTACTTCATCACGTGGTTCGACGTCTCGAGCCTGCTGTTCGTGGGGTTCCACTTCCTGACGGACCTGGTCATGACGCTGGCGACGAACTGGACCGGCGTGAGCGGCGGGGTGGCGTACGCGGCGCACCTGAGCGGTTCGGTGTACGGCCTGGCCGTGGGTTTCGGCCTGGTGGCGGCGCGTCTCCTGCCGCGGGATGAGATGGACCTCCTGAGCCTGTTGCACCACGTTCGTCGGCGCCAGCGATACCGGCGGATCGTCTCGGACGGGTACAACCCGTGGCAGGGCACCGGGCCGGTCCGCCAACCCCCCCGGGCCGGGCCGTCGCGACGCCGCGTCGAGGCGCGGACGCTGGAATTGGTCCATTCGGACACCCCGCCCGCCCGCGAGCTGGCGCTTCGGCGCGAGATCGCCGTGGCGTGCTCGCGGCACGACATGCCGACGGCCGCCGCGAAGTACCTCCAGCTCGTTCAAATCGCCGACGACGCCGTTCTGTCGAGGCAGAACCAGCTCGACGTGGCCAACCAGCTCATGGCCGACGAGCAGCATCCGGCGGCCGCCGACGCCTACGAGCGGTTCCTGAAACACTACCGCAACTACGAGCACACGGCCGATATCCAGTTGATGCTCGGGCTGCTCTACGGCCGGTACCTCCATCAGGACGACCAGGCCGAGCAGTTCCTCCAGCGTGCCGTGGACGGCCTCGCGGACGATCGCAAGACCGAGATGGCGCGGCAGGAGCTGGAGGCGGTGCGGCACCGCCGGCGCAGGTGATCCGCGCCCGCGAGCAGACGTCGGACGGCGCGAGGGAGCAGACGACGATGCCTGCGGTCCCGTTCCCGCCACCTGTGCCGAGCCTCAGCGCAACGCCGGCCTTCGCCTGTGCCGGGGCGGCGGCGCTGATCGGCGTGGCCCTTCTCGTGTGGGGCCGCTTGGCGCACCGCGGGTTCCTGGTGCTGCTGGCGGCGGGTCTGGGCCTGCTGGCCGGCCGGTGGGCTGCGGGGGTCATCCACGTCCATGTCCTGCTGGCCGAACTGGTGGTCGCCGTGTCGTTCGGTCTGCTGGCGGTGGTGCTGGCGCGGCTGGTCTGGGCGATCCTGCTCGGGGGCGTCGGGGCCGTGGTGGCGGCCGGCGTGGTGGCCCTTCACCGCCTGCCGGCCGACGCGGCGCCCGCGACGAGGCAGGCGGCCACCGCCGACTTCGGCGCCTACCTGGAAACGCTGACCGAGGCCCTCCACGAGTGGGCCGTGTCCGCCTGGGCCGCCGACGGCGTGACCCTCACCGTGGCGGCCTGCCTCGCCGGCATGGCGCTGCTGGTGGCGGGCTTTTGCCTGCCTCGCGTAGCGGCCGTCTTCATGAGCTGCCTGGTCGGCACGCTGCTGCTGGCCGGGGCGTCGGCCCTGGTGGCGGCGCAGGTCCGCGAGGCGTGGTGGACCGCCGCCTGGCAGAACCCGCGCCCCTGCGCCGCCGCGGCGGGAGGCGTCATGCTGCTGGGCATGCTGGTGCAGGCAGTCGGCGCGGTGCGCGCGGGGAAGGCGAAGAAACCCCCCGCCGAACCGAAGCCGAAGAACGCCGGCTCGGGGGACTCGTAGGGGGCGGCTCGCCCGCCGGCGGCGCGAGCGGACTCGACGCGCCGACACAAACGCCGATGAGATTTCCCCCGTCCTGCCGAAGAGTACTTTGGACAGGAACATCCCGAGGGTCGAGGTCTGTACCAGGAGTTGACAGGTGTTTCTCGCGCTGGCGCAATCCACGATGCCGGGGCCGGGCTTCCCCGGGGAGCTCAGGCTGCCCGACATTCCCTCGCAGGACCAGATCGTCGATTACCTCATCGACCTGTCGCACAGCCAGTACGGCGCCCTCATGGCCATGCTGCTGTTCGCCTGCGGGCTGGTCTACATGCTCCAGGGATGGAAGATCTTCAAGATCCTCGTGGTGATCAACGCGGCGGTGCTGGGCGCGGCGGTCGGGGGGCACGTCGGGACGTTCCTTCGCGGGCCGAACACCTGGCTGTATACGAGCATCGCCGGGGGGCTGCTGCTGGCCGTGCTGGCCGGGCCCCTCATGAAGTACGCCGTCAGCCTGATGGGGGGGCTGGCCGGCAGCTTCCTGGGCTACGGGCTCTGGACCTACGTGGCCAACACGTTCGACGGCGGGAACGGGGCCCAGTACGCGTGGGTCGGCGCGCTGATCGGGCTCATTACGCTGGGGCTGCTGGCCTTCGTGATCCTCCAGGCGGTCGTGACGATCCTGACGGCGCTCCAGGGGGCGATCATGGCGGTCATGGGGATCGTCGCGCTGCTGATCAAGTACGAGCCCATGCGGGAGAACCTGGAGGGCCCGCTTCGCGACAACGTCCACCTGGCGGTCCTGCTCGTGGGCGTGCCGGCCCTCATCGGCGTTGCCTTCCAGTACGCCGGCGTCGCCAAGAAGGCGGCCAAGAAAAAGAAGAGCGAGGGGGGATAGCGCCGGCGCGCCCCGAGGGCCTGTCAGGACGGCGCGGCGCCGCCGAGCAGCTCAGCGGGCGGGCGGCCGTCGACCTCCACCACCGCCAGCTCCCGCGAGTGGACCCAGCCAATCTGTCCCGCCTCGTCACAGACGGCGACCATGTCCATCGTGCCGCTGTCCTCGTCGGGAGACAAGCTCCCGAAGAACACGCCCGGGCGCGAGGAGCTGTACGCCCCGAACCCTGTTCCCAGCAGGACGTACCGCCTGCCGGTCTGGTGATGCTGTACGATCGTGGCCATGTCTCTCTCCCGGGTTCGCCGCGGCCGGGGAAACGCCCGACGCGGCGCCCGCACCCTTATCAACGCCGCGCCGCGGGGGTTTATTCAAGGCGCCGGCGGGGTGCCCGCTCCGGCGCGGTTCGCCTCGCGCCGGGCGCGCTTGGCGGGCCGCCCGCGAGGCGGTACAATCCATCCGTCCGACCCGCGCGCAAGGAGAGCCGATGGCACGGCGAGCATGGAGGCCGAAGTCCCTTCGCTGGCAGGTGACGCCGCCCCACCCCGGGGCCGGGGAGCTGGCCCGGCGGCTGGGCACGGCGCCGCTGGTCGCCCAGGTGCTGGCCAACCGGGGCCTGACGGATATCGAGGCCGCCCGCCGCTTCCTGAACCCCAAGCTGACGGACCTGCACGACCCCACGCGGCTGCCCGGCACGGAGGCCGCCGCCGGACGCATCGCCAAGGCACTCGCCGACGGCGAGAAGATCGTCATCTACGGCGACTACGACGTGGACGGCATGACGGCCATCGCCATCCTCCACGCCTGCATCAAGATGCTCGGCGGGCAGGCGGACTTCTACGTCCCGCACCGCCTCGACGAGGGCTACGGCGTCAACGCCGAGGCGATCGGCAAGATCGTTGCCGACGGGGCGCAGTTGATCGTGACGGTGGACTGCGGCATTTCGGCCGCCGAACCGCTGCGAGCGGCTACCGACGCCGGCGTGGACGTGATCGTGACCGACCATCACAGCCCGCCCGACGCGCTGCCGGACGCGGCGGCGATCGTCCATCCGCGCCTGGGCGAGGAAGCCTATCCCAACGGCGACCTGGCCGGCGCGGGAGTGGCGTTCAAGGTGGCCTGGCAGCTCGCGCGGGTCGTCTGCGGGCGCGACCGCGTGGACGAGCCGATGCGGGAGTTCCTGCTGAACGCCACGTGCCTGGCCGCCCTGGGGACCATCGCCGACGTCGTGCCTCTGGTGGGGGAGAACCGGTCGCTGGCGACGTACGGACTGAGGGGCCTGCCGGCTACGAAGCACGCCGGCCTGCGCGCGCTGCTGGAGGCGGCCGGGCTCGTCGGCGAGAAGCTCGATGCCTACCACGTCGGCTTCCTGCTGGCGCCGCGGCTGAACGCCTGCGGGCGGATGGGGCACGCGCGCCTCGCCGTCGAGCTGCTCACCGACGCGCCCCCGGCGCGCAGCCGCCAGATCGCGCAGTACCTCAACCAGCAGAACGCCGAGCGCCAGCGCATCGAGAAGGCCATCGCGGAGGAGGCCGCCGAGATGGTCGTGCGCCGCGGCCTGGACGGGCCGGACAGCCGCATCATCGTGCTGGCCTCGGAGAGCTGGCACGGCGGGGTGATCGGGATCGTGGCGTCGCGCCTGGTGGAGCGGTTCGCCCGCCCGGCGATCCTCGTGGCGTTCAACGGCGACGGCGGGCAGGGGTCCGGTCGGAGCATTCCCGGCTTCCACATGCGGGACGCCCTGGCGGCGTGCTCGGAGCACCTCGAGAGCTTCGGCGGGCACGCGATGGCGGGGGGCATCCGGATCGCGCGGGACCGGGTCGAGGCCTTCGCCGAGGCCATCGGCGACTACGCGCGCCGGCACGTGTCGGCGGAGGAGTTGACGCCCTCGCTGGGCATTGACGCGGAGACGACCCTGGCGGCGCTGAGCTACCACGCGGTGGACCACATCACGCGGATGGGCCCGTTCGGCTCGGGCAACCCGCGCCCCGTGGTGGCCGTGCGAGGCTGCCGGCTGCTGGGCGCCCCGCGGCGGATGGGACGCGGCGGCAAGACGGTCAGCCTGCTCCTGAGCCAGGGCGGCGGGCGAGTCCGGGCCGTCGGCTTCGGCATGGGTGACCTGGCCGATCACCTCGTCGGTATCCACACCGTGGACGTCGCCGGCGAGCCGACGCTCAACAGCTTCCGCGGCGCGACGAACGTCGAGCTCCAGTTGAGGGACGTGGTGTGGCCGTGAGCCCGCCGCGGTGCGACCGGGCGACCCGCCGCCCACGCCGCTTCCGCTTGCCAAGGACGGGCGCGTCGAGTAGGCTCCCGCCATCATGTTGGCCGACCTGATCCCGGAGAGCTTCTTCGACGGCCTGGCCGAGCACTGGGAGTGGATGCTGTGGGCGATGATGGCCGGGGCGATCGGGCTGCTGGTCTTCGGCGCGGACCGCGCGGTGACGGCGGCGGTTCGCCTGGCGGCCGTCCTCGGCATGAGCAAGGTCATCATCGGCGCCACCGTGGTGAGCCTGGGGACGACCTCGCCGGAGGCGTTCACGTCGGTAACGGCGGCGTTCCAGGGCAAGCCCGGGCTGGCGCTGGGCAACGGGATCGGGTCGATCATCTGCGACACGGGGTTGATCTTCGGCCTGTGCTGCTGCATCAAGGCCCTGCCGCTGGACCGGTTCGTGCTGAGCCGTCACGGGTGGCTCCAGCTCGGCTCGGGCGCTCTGCTGACGACGGTGATCCTCCTGCTGGTGCTGCTGGGCGGCGGGCTGGCGGGCTTCGAGATCCCCCGATGGATCGGATTTGTGCTCGTTGCGCTGCTGGCGGGGTACATGTACCTGTCGGTGCGGTGGGCCAAGGGCGAGCCGCGGCTCGTCCCCGCCGAGGCCAGAATCGAGCAGGTCAAGACCCCCCGGGCCCCCGTCCGGTCGCGCGGGCGGTCCAGCGTGTGGAACCTGCTCGTCCTCGCCTTCGGGCTGGCGCTGGTGATCCTGGGCTCGAACGTCCTGGTCGGCTCGGCGACGGTCATCTGCAAGAAGTACCACGTGCCGCAGAGCGTGCTGGCGGCGACCCTCGTGGCGTTCGGGACGTCGCTGCCGGAGCTGGTGACGGCCATCGCGTCGCTGGTCAAGGGCCACGCCGACCTGCTGGTCGGCAACATCGTCGGGGCCGATATCCTGAACGTGCTGTTCGTCGTGGGCGCCTCGGCCGCCGCCACCCCGCTGAAGATCAGCGGGAAGAAGGAAGTCTCCTGTCTCCTGTTCATCCTCCTGCCGGCCATGATGCTCGTCCTGATCCTCCTGCGGACGTTCATCTTCCTCAGCCGCGACCGGTTCCGGCGCTGGCAGGGAGTGGTCCTCCTGGCGGTGTACGCGGCCTACTGCGTGCTGGTGGTGAGGTTCGGCGCGACAGGCGGCTGACGCGCGAGCGGGCCGACGCGATGGTGGCCGGGTGGATTCGCGGGAACCCGCCCCACGAGGGCGCCGGTTGTGTGTCCCTGGTGAGGGACGGTCGCCCGGGGCGGTTGCCGGGCGACGTCTCGACGGCGGTCTGGTAGAATGTCGGTTCGCGCGAGCCGTTTGCAGCGGGCCCGCGGCGTGCTGGACGAGGAGTTCTTCGCATGACGAAGCTGACGATATCGGCCGGGGTGCTGTTGGCCGCGACGGGCGCCCTGGCGCGTGCCGCCGCGCCGGTGGCCCTGGCCAAGGCGCGGGAGTACCCCCGCGCGGGCATCTCCCTGGCCATTCCGAAGGGCTTCGAGTACCGCCCCCTGTGGGCGCCCTACGACGTGATGAGCGCGGCGGTGACCGAGGACGACCGCGCCACCCAGGGCGTGACGCTCACGGCGTTCCCCGTCGCCGGCAAGGGCGTCGCCGACGAGTTCGCGGACGCCAAGTTCGCCGAGCTGAAGCGCAACCTCGCCATCCAGAACCTCAAGCCCATCAAGAAGACCACCATGCCGGTGGCGGGCGTCACCGGGGCGGCGAGGCTGATGAGCTACACGTTCCGGGGCGAGAAGACCGTCGCGGCGCAGGTGTTCTTCTTCCGCGAGATCAAGAACTCGCCGATCCGCATCTGCTATCTCCTGACGGTGCAGTCGTCGTCGGCCGACACGCAGGCCCAGCTCCTCCCGACGCTGGGCGCCGTGATCAAGTCGGTGCAGTTGGCGCC
This sequence comes from uncultured Planctomycetaceae bacterium, assembly GCA_964642165.1. GTDB lineage: Bacteria > Planctomycetota > Phycisphaerae > SM23-33 > SM23-33 > CAYRVX01. Next base: position 9,819 of record CAZXOC010000127.1, read on the forward strand.
GGTGCGCCATCCGTCCGTCGGCGGCACGTGCGAGCTGGGCGAGCCGGTCGAGGACCCGGAGGGGCTCTGCTCCGTTCGCCGCCCGCGCGAATGGTACGCCATCCGGTCCGTCGTCGGCGCGGAGATGGGACAGGTGGACTACCTGATGGGCGGGCGCCCCATGCCGTCGGTTCGGCTGATCGTCGCGCCGGTCTCCAGCAGCACGGCGACCAGCGAGGCCTGCTCGAAGAAGTACCTGGCGATGGCCAACGCGGTGGCGACGCAGCGCAAGCAGACGTGCAAGCTGGTCTCCGAGGGCCCCGTCCGGCTCGGGACGCTGCCCGCGTACCAGTTCGTCATGGTCCAGTCGCCGCAGAAGGCGGCGGGCGCTCGGGCCGGCAACGCTTTGGGATCGGTGGTGCTGGTGCAGCGGACCGCCTGCGTGATCGGCGAAGCGGGCGCCGGGCCGAAGGCCTACATGCTGGTCCTCACCGTGCGCGGCGAGGCCGCCAAGGCCGCCGCGGCCCTCATGAACACCATCGCCGGCAGCTTCGAGCTACGCGCCGCCAGCACGCCGCCCGCGACCGCCCCGGCCACCCAGCCGGCGACGGCCCCGGCGACCCGGCCCGCAGCGACGCGCCCGGCCGGGAAAGCTGCCGCGAAACCCGAATGACCCGCACGCCCCGCGGCCACCTGCCTGCCATGACGATGAACAACATCATCAACGCCGACTGCATCCGCTGGCTGAAGCGCCAGCCCGACCAGTTCGCCGACCTGATCTTCGCCGACCCGCCGTTCAACATCGGCTACCAGTACGACGTCTACGAGGACCGCAAGGCCTACGACGAGTACCACCGCTGGACGGAGCAGTGGATGGGTGCCTGCTGCGGTGTCCTGAAGCCGACGGGGACGTTCTGGATCGCCATCGGCGACGAGTACGCCGCGGAGGTCCGGCTGATCGGGCGGAAGCTGGGCCTGACGCTGCGCAACTGGGTGATCTGGCACTACACGTTCGGGCAGAACACCAAGCGCAAGTTCGCCCGATCCCACGCCCACCTGTTCTACTTCGTGAAGCACCCGAAGGAGTTCACCTTCCACGACGAGGCCGTCCGCGTGTTCTCCGACCGCCAGCGGGAGTACCACGACAGGCGGGCCAATCCGAAGGGCAAGATCCCCGACGACACGTGGTTCGACGCCCGCGTCTGCGGGACGTTCGGCGAGCGCGAGGGCTGGCACCCCTGCCAGATGCCCGAGACCGTGCTGTCGCGGATCATCCGCGCGTGCAGCAACGTCGGCGACGTGGTCTTCGATCCCTTCGCCGGCAGCGGCACGACCCTCGCCGCAGCCAAGCGACTCTCGCGCCGCCACCTCGGCACGGAGATCTCGGCCAACTACGTGGAGGGCGTCCGCGAGCGGCTCGAGGCCATTCGGCCGATCGCCGAGAGCCCCGCAGCCGAGGCCGGGGCCGCCTGGCCGGACGACCACGTCCGCGAGCTCCAGGGCGCCTACGCCGAGGAGGGCGTCCAGACCGACCTGCTCCGCAAGCACCGCCACCTGCTGGAGGCGTTCACGAGCCACCTCAACTGGCGCCTGGCCAACGCGGGTGTGGAAGACGAGTACAGCAGTCGGCAGGTATGGCGCCAGCTCGAGAAGCTGCGGACGAAGGCGCAGCTTCCACGCATCAAGATCCACGCAACGGAGGAATCCAGGGGCAGCCACCGCCCCCTGGGGCGCACGCTGTTCGGGTGAGGCATCTGCCGAGCCTGTCGCGAGGCGCGCCTTGCCTGCTCCGGACAAGCGCTCCAGGCGCAGGAACGCCGCGCCGATCTCGATCCGGGAGGTGCAAGGGGTGTTGCCGCTACGGCTTCGGCCGCGTCGCCGGCCCCGTGGCCAGGTCGATCTTGCAGACCTTCTGGGCGATGTGCTTCTTGCCGGTGAGGTAGTCGAGGAACTCGACACGGGCGGTGATCTCGCCGTGCTTCGGCGGCGTCTTCCAGCGGCAGGCGAAGCGGTAGTGATAGGCGAGGAAGCCGCTGGACCAGGCGGCGGCCATCTGGTCGACGGCGAAGCGGTACTCGCCGATCAGCGTCCTGTCCGTCTCCGCGGCCAGGTCGAACAGGCGGATCGTCACCTTACCCGGCGCCTTCAGGACCGACCCGTGCTGGTCGATGGGCTCAACGTAGACCTTGATCGCGTCGTCGCCGGGCTTCTCGTCGAGGTTGACCCCGCCGGTGGCCCGGCCGAGGCGGATTCGCTGGACGACGTAGAGCTTCTCCATCCGCTTGTCGCCCATCTGCAGCAGGTTCGCCACCTGCTTGTCGCGCTCGGCGAGGCGCTGCTGCGCCGCGGCGAGCTCCTTCTCCAATTGTCGGACTCTCTCCAGCGCCTTGTCGCGCTCGGCGGCGGCGTCCAGCGCGCCGTCGTCGGCGCAGCCCGCCAGCAGCGCCGCCAGGGCCAGCACTCCCGCCATCGCCGGAGCCCCGCACCGCGTCATTTCTTCCTGCCCTTCTTCTCGTCGTCCCCGGGCGCCTCGGGCATGCGCTCCAGGATCTTGTCCACGCAGCCGTACTCTACCGCCTCCGTGGCGGAAAGCCACTTGTTGCGATCACAGTCCCGCTCGACCTGCTCGACGCTCTGCCCGGTGCTCTCGGCGAGGATCTCGTAGAGGTGCTTGCGAAGGCGGATGATCTCCCGCGCCTCGATGTCGAGTTCGGTGGCCGGGCCCGTCACGACGCCGTGGATGAGCGGCTGGTGGATGAGCACGCGGCTGTTGGGCAGGACGTGTCGCTTGCCCGCGGAGCCGCCGGCGAGCAGCACGGCGCCCATCGAGGCGGCCAGGCCCACGCAGTACGTCGCCACGTCGCACCGGACGAACCGCATCGTGTCGAAGACGGCCAGCCCCGCCGACACGCTGCCCCCCGGGGAGTTGATGTACAGGCTGACGTCGGCCGTGGGGTTCTCGTTGCTCAGGAAGAGCAGTTGCGCCACGACCACGTTGGCCGCGTCGTCGTCGACCGGCCCGCCCAGGAACACGATGCGGTCGCGAAGCAGGCGGCTGTAGATGTCGAACGAACGCTCGCCCCGCCCGTCCTGCTCAATGACGATCGGCACGCGGTACTGGTTCTCTGCCATGGTGCGGGGTCCTTCCGGCCGGTTACTTCTTGCCCTTCTTGGCGGACTTCTCGTCGGGTGTCTGGCTGACGATCTCGTCCACGATGCCGTATTCCTTGGCCTCTTCGGGGCTGAGGTAGCGATCGCGCTCGGTTTCCTGCTCGATGAGCTTGACGTCGCGTTTGGTGTGGTGGGCCAGCAGCTCGTTGAGGAGGCGTTTGGCCTTGAGGATTTCCTCGGCCTGGATCTGGATGTCGGTGGCCTGTCCCGTCACGCCGCCCCAGGGCTGGTGGATCATGATCTTGCTGTGGGGCAGGCAGTAGCGTTTGCCCGTCGCGCCGGCGGCGAGGATGAGGGCGGCGCCGCTGGCGGCCTGGCCCACGCAGTAGGTCGCCACGTCGCAGGTCAGGAACTGCATCGTGTCGTAGACGGCCAGCGTGTCGTCGACCGACCCGCCCGGCGAGTTGATGTACAGGTTGATGTCCCGGCTGGGCTGCTTGGCCTGAAGCTCCAGCAGGCGCATGATCACGCCCCCGGCGGCGTTCGGCGTGATCGCGCCCCACAGGAACAAGATGCGCTCCTCGGCCAGCCGTTCCTCCAGCGTCATCTCCCGCCGGGCGACGTAGTCGCGATGGGCCTGGCTGCGCGGGTCGGGGGCTTCGTTCATCTCACGTCACTCCTGAGGGCTACTCGGCCTCTTCCGGCGCGTCGTCGGCGCTGTCGGTCCCCTCGGCGGGTGGCGGCGCCTCGGCGGGCGCCTGCTCTTCGGCGGCTTCGGCCTCGCCCGGCTCCTCGGGCGGGGGCTGCTCGGCCTCGGCCGGCTCCTCGGGCTCCGGCGGCGCCTCGGCCTCGGACGCCTGGGCCTCGGCTGCCTCGGCCAAGGCGCGCCGGGCCTCGGCCTGCTGCTCCTGCCGTTCGCGGCGCCGCTCCTCCCATTGCTGCGGCGTCATCTCCGTGACCTTGGCGTCTCGAAGCACCGCGTCGATGGCCTGTTCCTCCCGCATGGCCACCCCCACTTGGGCCAGAGAGCCGTCGCTCTCGAGCTCTTGCCGGAGGCGTTCCGGCCGGCGGCCGTACGCCTGGGCCATTTGCGCCACGCGCCCCATGATCTCGGCGTCGGTCACCTCGATGTCCTGCTCGTCGGCGATCTTCTGGAGGATGAACGACAGCTTCAGATCCTGCTGGGACTGCTGGACGACGCCGGCCTGGATCTCCGTCAGACGCTCGTCGATCTGCTCCTGCGGGATGCCCATCTGGAGCAGGTCCACGTAGCGCCGCTGAAGCATGCGAACGGCGTGACGTTTGGCGACGCCCTCGGGCAGCTCGAAGTCCGTACTCTCCAGCAGGTACTCCCGGACTTGGGCCCGCATCGCGCGCCGGGCCTCCGCGGTCATGCGTTCGGCCATCTGCTCGGAAATCGCCTCGCGGAGCTCCGCCACCGACTCGTAGCCCCGCGCCTTGGCGAACTCCTCGTTCACCTCCGGCAGGACGCGACGGTGGACCTCGTCGAGGGTCAACTCGATCGTGGCCTCCTTGCCTCGCCAGGATTCGTTGGGATGCACGTCGGGAACCAGAACGGTCAGCGTGGTGGTATCGCCGGCCTTCTTGCCCGCCAGCTCCCGCCCCAGGTCCACCAGCGGCAGGCCCTCGATTTGCCCGGGGGCGACCCGCAGGGAGACCGCCGTCTGCATCTCGTCGATGCCTTCGCCGTGGATCTTCGCCGTGCCGTGGATCTGGTCCTGCTCGGCCGCCGCGGCATCGGTCGGCTCGTACCGCGTCTCCCGCAGCCGTATGCGGTCGATCGCGTCGTCGATCCGCTCGTCGGTCACCTCCAGGACGGGCTTTGCGACCTCGATGCCCTTCCGCTCCGGCAGCTCGAACTCCGGCGCCACCTCGACCTTGAAGTCGTACGTCATGTCGCCGGAGTCGGGCAGCTCGATCTCCTCGAGCTTCAGGTCGGGCTCGCCCAGGACTTGCAGGTCGACCTTCTCGACCGCCTTGCCGAGCGACTCGCCGATCACGGCATTTCGGACGTCACGGCTGACATCGCGCCCGAAGCGTCTCTCGATCAGGCGCCGCGGGGCTCGCCCGATGCGGAAGCCCGGCACCTGCGCCGTCCGCTCCAGCTCGCCGAACATCTCCTCGCGCTTGGCGTCGATGGCCGCCCGGGGAACCGTCACCACCACCTTCTTCTTCAGCGTCCCGGCGTCCTCCACCTCGACGCCGTAGTCGAACTCGGCTTCCGCTTCCTCGGCCTGTTCGATCACGGCCTCCTCGGGCTGCACCTCTTCGAGTTCCTCGGTCGAGGCCGCGGGTGCGGCCTCTTCGTCCGGCTCGGCGTCCGGTTGGGCCGGCTCGGCCTCGGCCGCGGTGCCCTCGGGTTCGGTCGGGGCCTCTTCGTCCGGCTCGGCGTCCGGTTGGGCCGGCTCGGCCTCGGCCGCGGTGCCCTCGGGCTCGGTCGCGGCCTCTTCGCCCCGCTCGGCGCCTTGGGCTTCGGGCCTCTGGGACGGGGCCTGGGCGTCCTCGGCGGCCTCGGGCGACGTCTCGTTCCGCTCCGGGGGGTCTTGGGTTTCTTCAGGCATCGTGCTGTTGTGCTCCGTTGGGGCGCGCTGCGTCCAGATGCGTCCCCGAGACGCATCCCCGGCAGCGCCGAACCATGCTCCGCCCCGAGGCAGGCGCCCCGGCCCGCCGGCGCGGAGGAAGCGGAACCTTGTACGCGAATCGCGCCTGCGCGTCAAGGGCCCACGTCGGCCGCCCGACACGCCCGCCCCGCCTGCGGAGCCTCGGATAGGATAGCGTAGTTCCCCGGCCGGCGAAAGGCGCGGGGAGAACTACAGCTTGGCGGCTAGGGCCTCGGCGCCCTTCGCGCCCCAGGGGAGCCACTCGATCTCGCGTGCGGTCGCGGCCGGCGTCGTCGTCGGTTTGGGGTTCATGGCGGGGCCTTTGGGGTCGTCCTGTGTCTGTCGGCACCCGGCGAGAGGGCCCGCTAGGAGGAAGGCAGCAGACAGGATGAAGCGTCGCCGTCTCATGGATCACCTTGCGTTCCACGTCATTCCGGGGTGCCCGTCGCCGGGCCGGCCGGGGCGGGCACGCGATCTTGACGGCGCCGCGCCCATGCCGTAAAAACGCGGAACTCCGCCCGCGGCGGCGCGACAGGCGGAGGGCGTGCCCCGTGGGGCGAAGGACCCAGGAGACGATCGATGGCGACGCAGGCAGAGATCCTCAATGCGACGGCGAAGTACATCATCCCGAACTACGGCCCGAGGCTGCGGGCCATGGTCCGCGGCCGCGGCGCGCGCATCTGGGACGCCGACGGGAAGGAGTACGTGGATTTCTTCGCCGGCTTCGGCGGGGCGGGTGTGACGGGGCACTGCCATCCGGCCGTCGTTGAGGCCGTCCGGAAGCAGGCCGAAACGCTCATGTGCCACGGCAACTTCTTCACCAACGAGCCCCAGGTGGACCTGGCGAGGCGCATCTGCGAGCATTCATTCCCCGGCAAGGCCTTCTACTGCCACAGCGGCGCCGAGGCCAACGAGGCGGCGCTGAAGCTGGTTCGCCTGGCGGCCGGGCCGGGCCGCTACAAGATCATCACCTTCCACCACTGCTTCCACGGGCGAACGATGGGGGCGCTGTCGCTGACGCCCGGGAAGTTCCAGGAAGGCTTCGAGCCGATGCTGCCCGGCAGCGTGAAGGTGGACTTCAACGACCTGGCGGCGGTGGAGGCGGCGATCGACGACGAGACGGCCGGCATCTTCGTCGAGCCCATCCAGGCCGAGGGTGGCATCCACATGCCGACCAAGGCGTTCATGCAGGGCCTGCGGCGTCTGTGCGATGAGAACGGCCTGCTGCTGATGTGCGATGAGGTCTGGACGAGCCCGGCCCGGACGGGCCGGTGGTTCGGCCACCAGCACTACGACATCGTGCCGGACGTCATGACCCTGGCGAAGGCCGTCGGCGGGGGTCTGCCCGTCGGCGTGTGCCTGGCGGCCGAAAAGTGGGCCGACGTGCTCGGGCCGGGCAAGCATGGCTGCACGATGGGCGGCATGCCGGTCTGCGCCGCGGCCGGGGCTGCGACGATGAAGCTCATCGAGGACGAGGGACTCGTCGAGCGTGCCGAGGAGAAGGGCGGCCGGATCATGCAGGCCATCCGGGACGCGAATCTCCCCTGCGTGCAGGAGGTCCGCGGGGCGGGGATGCTGATCGGCATCCAGATCGACAAGGACGCGAAGGAGGTCTTCCTGGCCGCGCTGGAAGACGGCATCTTCCTCTGCCTGGCCGGCCGGCACGTCGTTCGCCTCGCCCCGCCGCTGACGATCGAGGACGACCTGCTGGAGAAGGGCGTGGAGATGGTCATCGGTCTGTTGAGGCGGTAGGGCGGCCCCGGCGCGAGCCCGGAGCCCGGGAGGCGCACCATGAAGGGCGGAGATGCGCGGACCAGGTGGGCGTGGTGTTTGGCGGCCGTGGCGGCGGCGCTGCTGGCGGGCTGTGACGCCGGGCCTGTCGGCGTCGACGAGCCGGCGGAGTTCGAACGCATCCTGCTGGGGCACTCCCTCACGCCCGACCTGCAACAGGACGTGGAGCAGGGACACCTGGGCTTCGCCCTGGAGCGCACGGCCCGGAACCACTGGAGCGGCGAATCGCGAGACGAGGTGATCCGCGCCATCGCGGACGACGACGGGAGGGTGGTGGCCAAGCACGCGCTGCGGACGTGGCAGCGGCGCTCGGCGCTCGGCGGGACGCAGGAGGTCCGGCGGTTCACGCTGGAGGCCCGCCTGCCGGAGCCCGCCGGCAAGGCCACGCTCGACGAGGACCTGCTGAGGATGGCCCAGGCGGAGGGACTGGGCGACGCGCCGCGCGGCGTCGTGCCCGGCGTCTGGAAGGAGATCGCGCCGCACCTGCTCGACAGACTCAACCGCCGCCGGACGGCCCGTGGGCTGCCGCCCCGGCTGAAGGCCGCCGAGGGCACCGCCGAACTGATGCTCGTGGCCGAAATGCTCCTCGAAACCGTGCCCACCAAGCAGGCCGAGCGGATGGACCGCGCCGTCTGGGGGGCGCTGGACCTGCCCGGGGCGATTCGGCGCCTGGCTCGGCAGGCGCCCATCGACATGACGGCCCCGCTTCACTGGTCGCAGCAGGACGCCGCCGAGGCGGGGGGCAAGGAACGCTCGACGCTCGATCGCCTGCTGGTCGGCCAGCCCAAACCCGCACGCTGCCTCGGATCGGTGAGCTACCTCGGCGCCGGACGCATGCGCCTCGTGCTGGAGCGCCGCCGCGGGCTCGACTAGCCTCCCCCGCGGCCGTCTCGCACCGCCGCGTCGCCCTGCGCGGAACGGACCGGCCGACTGCTCCGTTGAACCCGCCTCGCCGAATCCATACGATGACGGGATGATGTCTGGGCGAATCTACATGGACAACTCGGCGACGAGCTTCCCCAAGCCGTCGACCGTGATCGAGGCGATGGTGCGGTTCGCGACCGAGTGCGGCGCGTCCGCCGGGCGCGGGGCGTACGCCGAGGCCAAGGCCTGCGAACGGATCCTCGCCACGTGCCGCGAGGGCATCGCGGAGCTGATCCACGCCGAGGCGCCGCAGCGCGTGGTCTTCACGCTGAACTGCTCGGAGGCCTTGGCCATCGCCATTCGCGGGCTGCTGAACACCGCCCCGCGCGGCACGCACGCCATCGCCACGGCGATGGAACACAACTCGGTCCTGCGGCCGTACCACGCGCTCAAGGAGCAGATCGGCCTGGAGCCCGAGTTCGTCCCGTGCGACCCGGCCACGGGGCTGGTCGACCCGGACGACGTCCGCAGGGCGATCCGGCCGAGCACGAAGCTCATCTGCTGCGTGCACGTCTCGAACGTCACCGGCACGATGCAGCCGATCGACGAGGTGGCCGCCGTCGCGCGCGAAGCGGACGTTCCGTGCGTGATCGACTCGGCCCAGGCGGCCGGACACGTGCCCATCGACGTGCAGGCGCTCGGCGCGGACTTCGTCACGTTCCCCGGCCACAAGGGCCTCCTCGGCCCGCTGGGCACGGGCGTGCTCTACATCCGCCCCGGCGTGGAGGAGCGGCTGGCGACGATGAAGGAAGGCGGCACGGGCACGATCAGCGAGCAGCCCGTCCAGCCGCGGACCATGCCCGACAAGTACGAGATCGGCTCGCACAACGCCATCGGCATCGCGGGCCTGGGCGAGGGCGTCGCGTGGCTGCTCCGCCGCGGCGTGGACACCATCCGCCGCCACGACGAGAAGCTCTCCCGGCTGTTCCTGGAGCGGACCGACGGCGTGGAGCACCTGACGGTCTACGGCCCGCGTCGGCTGGAGCACCGGGCGGGCGTCTTCAGCGTGAACGTGGACGGCTTCGACAAGCCCGGCGACCTGGCGAGCGCGCTGGAGGAGGACTTCGGCCTGCTGACCCGCCCGGGCGTGCACTGCGCGCCGCTGGCCCACATGACCATCGGCACGCACCCGACGGGCACGGTGCGGTTCAGTTTCGGCCCGTTCACCACCGAGACCGACGTCCGCCGCGCCGCCGAGGCCCTCGCGAAGATCGCCGAACGCGCCGCGGTGAGCGGGTGAGAGGGCGTCGTCGGCCGCCCGGC